>CAMFND010000099.1 GCA_945965395.1 uncultured Bacteroides sp. | reverse complement strand
CGTTGCAATTCTGCGTATTTTTCTCCTTCCGGGCGTTCCTGATTTGCTTTTCTTTTACGTGCGGCCATGCGGTAAACAGCCTCAAGAATATTTTTCAGGGTTTTGTTCTGACTCATCAGAGCATCTCCTCCGGTAATCAATATATCTCGTAATTGGGTATCTTCTTCAAAATAAGACATTAATCTGCGTAGCTTTTTGTCCCAGCTTTCTTTAGGACGAAGTGCGTCGAACTCGAAATTCAATCGTTCGCTCTGGAAGTCGTACATGCGTTGACATGAAGCGCACAATCCTCCACAAGCCCGTCCCATTGTATCGGGGATCAAGATAGCTACTTCCGGATAACGACGGTGGATGTTATGTCCATCCGGCAATAACCATCCGGCGGCGTTCGGTTTACCGGCTTCTACAATGTCTTCACGTTCCCAGGCACGAATGTTACCATAGGTTTCTACCAGACGGGGGGAGTAAAGAATGTAGCTGCGGATGGCTTCATCGTTATACCCTTCTCCACTGGTATTGAGTAAAGAAAGATAGTAAGGAGTGGCAAAAAAAGGCATTCCTTTTTTGCGGGCCCGTGACAACAAATACATTGTTTCGCTGGAAAGGGAGTTCCCGAGAAAGCGGTTCAACTCGGTAGGAGTTTTGATGGCCATTGAAAGATGGAAGCGAAAGTCGTTCCACCACTGACAGACCTGTTGATATTTCTCTTCATAACTCATTCCTTCTTCAAAGTGAAAACGTGAAGATGGTTTGGATTTCCGGTTTTCTATTTTTTGTATCAGTAGATGCAGCATCCGTTCCTGATTCTCGGAACGTAACTCTATCACATCTTCGTCCAGTCCGGTGGCCCAGCGTTCGGTTCGGTTTTTAATTCGTTGTGGAGAGGGGAGTGGGGATTCCGGCTCTTCCAGTCTTTTAAAGAGATAGTATAGGTCCAGGAACAAGTCAGTAGGTATTTCTGCATTTTCCAAATTCCCGGTCAAGAAGCGTCGGAGAAGAGATAAGGTCTGTATTTGCATATCCTGTTCGTTAGACAGCTCATGAACAGTCTTTCCGTTGTAGCTGATAAGGAGTCGAATTTGCTCACCCGCTTTGTTCCCTCCGGATATGTAAGGAGTGAGGAACTCTTGCAGGTGGTTTTTAAAGTCGGTGTCGTCAAGACTTTGTTGAGCCATTGCTGTGAGTTCAGGTAACTCCTGACAGTATAGTTGCCGTATTTGGGAAAGTGTGAGTGAAAGCATTTTCTTTTGTTTCATACGCGATTGTTTTTAGATTGTTAAAATTGAAATATTTGCATAAATATAACAAAAAAAGCGGAGGTAGAAAACCTCCGCTTTGCTATTCGTGCTATTCTTTACGATTCTTTTTTGTTTAATAACATTCCGCTTTTCATTTTGCTTTCGCTTCTTCGTCCTTATGTTTCGGCTCTTTTTTAGCCAGTAAAACAATGTTGTATACGTACTCTGACATCCATTGTTCCGAAAATCCGAGACGTTCTTTGTACTGGCGTACTGCGGCAGCCGTTTTGTGTACGTCATCAGCTTTCCATACTGTTTTGGTACATACATCGTGCACAGTTTTTTCTGTCATGGAGCGCAAGGCTTTTTTGAATATCGCCGGCATACGGAACTTCCATTGCATCAGGTTACCCATCAGCATCATCAGGTCACTTGAGAATCCCTGGTACATGAAAAGATATGCCTGTACATCATTTTGTGTGCGGCAGTTTTTCTTGATAGAGGTGTCTATCTCTTTAAAAAACGATTCACTGATGCCGTAATCCTGCATCAACATCTTGCGGGAAGCTGATTTCTCGGCAAGTCCTAATTTGCCACCTTGTGTGGCTACTTTGAATAAACGTTTGAAGTTGGCTACATCCGGCAGAAAACGGATATTCGTGATACCTAAATTTACTGCGATTACAGATTGAAAATATACACGTGTCAGTGATACGAAATCTTCTACATTGCCTACTACCTTTGCGTCAGCGTCGGCCTGTCTTTTAAATAAGTTAGCGAATATGCTCATAAGTCATTTTGTCAATTATAGATTGAGGTTGCAAATTTACTAAATAAGTTGTTAAATTACTACAGATTACACGGATAACATCTATTCTTTTTGAGGCTCTTTACCAACACTCAATATCTTTTTCAATATCCTTCATCTTGTTTTTGGTGAATACCGGGCTTTTGATGCCTGACTTTTTCTGTTCACGATAGTCCTGCAGCAATCGGAAAGCATATTTTCCCAGAAAGGCGATCGCTATCAGGTTGCAGATGGCCATTAACCCCATGGTGATATCTGCCAGTCCCCATACAAAATCGAGAGTGGACATGGCTCCCACCCATACCATCCCTCCTACCAATAGACGGTAAAGGTAAACTATCCATCGTTTGTGGGTGAGGTATCGGATATTTGCTTCTCCATAATAGTAATTGCCGATGATGCTGCTAAACGCAAAAAAGAAAAGGGCAACTGCCACAAATATACCTCCTATGCTTCCTATTTCGTTGTTCAACGCATGTTGAGTGAGTTGTACTCCGTTGGTCGAACCATCGAGCGGAGCACCACTGAAAAGAATGATGAATGCTGTGCATGAACAGATAATAAGAGTATCTGTGAAAACTCCTAAGGTCTGAATCAGTCCTTGTTTCACCGGGTGTGATACGAATGCGGTTGCAGCTACGTTCGGTGCCGAACCCATACCGGCTTCATTGCTGAACAGCCCACGTTTGATGCCTTGCATCAATGCAGCTGCTACACCTCCTCCTAAAGCCTGTTGCCAACCAAAAGCATGACTGACAATGGTTCCGATAACATCCGGCAGATGTGTGATATTGATGAGTACAATGACCAGTGCCAATCCTACATATCCCAGTGCCATGACAGGGACGATGATGCTGCTTACTTTAGCAATGCGCTGGATACCTCCGAAAATAATCAATAGAGTCAGTCCGGTCAGGATGATGCCCATAGGCACATGGCTGATGCCAAACGCATGTTCTACAGCTGCACAAATGGTATTGCTTTGTACTGAGTTGAAGGCAAATCCGAAAGTGACAGTAATCAGTATGGCAAACAGAATTCCCATCCATGGTTTTTTTAACCCTTTCTTCATGTAGTAGGCAGGGCCTCCGATAAAAGATTCCTTCCCTTTTTCCTTATATAATTGTGCGAGGGTAGATTCTACAAAAGCACTCGATGCTCCTAATAG
>CAMFND010000098.1 GCA_945965395.1 uncultured Bacteroides sp. | reverse complement strand
AACGTTTATATTTTTCCACACCTGTATATAGAAAGTTTGAAAAACCGGTGCCAACCCCGACAACCCGTCAAGCTTTCCGTTGTTGGTTTATGCTCCTTTGGTGGTTTAATGTTTGTAAATCAGGCAAGTATGGTTTTTCTGCCATTCTCCCTTATTATTGCTTGAAATCTTTTTTTTTGAAGGCATTTTCACACGCTTTTTCGTACTGGTTTTACATCTGTTTGCATTTGCATATCTTTGTGAAAAAACGCACTTACGTTTTGACTCAAATGCACTTGTGTTTTAGCTTAAACGCACTTGCGTTTTGATTCAAACGGCCTTGCGTTTTAGGTTGAATGCACTTGCGTTTTAGAGAATCGGATACTACATGGATACTGAGGTTTTCCCTCGTTACTTCTGTTATATTATGATTCAACAGAATCCGGCATAATTCTTCCAGCTTTGGGGTTAAAACTCCGTATCTGGTTTCAAAATTATTGTCATTCTCACTTAAAATATAAATGAATACACTATCTTTGTATATGTCAAACTGCACACTGTCTGCATAGATTATTTCATTTGGGACATCAAGCCCGTTAAATATTTATTCTGAGGTTCATACACTGAAGCCTTTCACACCGTAAAGATAGGGGTAGTCTTGACTTTTGTTCATAAGTAAATATATTGGAAATGAAAGCGAAACCCTTTATCAAGTGGGTTGGAGGTAAGAGCCAACTCATTGAACAACATAAATCCTTGTTTGTTGTAAGTGATTCAAATCCACAAAATGTAGACAATTTTTTTGATTATCTTTACAAAAGATTTTCCATTAAACAAGTTTCTGCTGCGAGAATGAACGAACAACCGTTGAATTAATACATCGAAAGCTTATTATCCTATCAAATCTACTATATTATATGAAACAATATGAAGCGGTGATAGAGACTTTGGAAATGCTAGGCGGGGTTGCCACATTAGGAGAACTAAATAAAGAAGTTTTTAAAATTAAAGATTGTGAATGGAGAACAAAGACTCCTTTTGCAAGTATTCGTCGTATAGTTCAACAAACGAAAGGAATTTATAAAATAAAACCAGGATTATATGGACTTGAAAAATACAAAAAACAACTTGAAGGTAGAGGAATAATAACTGAAACAGATGAAAACAAAGACTCTGCTGAGATCTGCAAATTCAATCACACCTACTATCAAGGTGTTTTGCTTATAATAGGAAAGTATCATAATATGCAAACTTTTATCCCTAATCAAGATAAGAATAAAAAATTCTATAACGGACAAAAATTACAAGAACTTGCCACTCTCAATGAGCAACCACACTATTCATATCCTCAATTCATAAAACGCAGCTCTACTATTGACACTATTTGGTTTAATGATCGAAATATGCCTGATTCTTTTTTTGAGATAGAGCATTCGACTGACATCCAAAATTCTTTGCTAAAATTCTATGACTTGCAAGACTTTTATGCAAGGATGGTTATTGTGGCCGACATAAAACGGATATATGAATTTGAACATAAAATGAGATTGCATGCATTTAAAGAATTAAACGCAAAAAAACGAGTTTCATTTTTAAGTTACGAAGCACTTATCAAACAATATGAAATTGAATTAGAAAAACAATCATTAGATTTTGTTTTATAAGTATGAATACATATCTTTTTTATACAGACGAAGGCTATAGTAGTACTACGGGAATTGCGGCTAATCTGTGTGGCAGGCGATGTTGCGGTATTCTTCATGATGAGTATATTAGTGAATATGGTAAGTTACCCATTGATTGATGTTTGGTGTTATTATTAATAAATTGTAGATATGAACGAAGAAAAGGATATACGTTGGTTGCAACGTTTTGATAATTATCGCAAAGCACTGTTCCGGTTAAAACAGGCTGTAAAAATAGTTTCAGATAATATTGAAGAAGATGAATATGATGAAATTGATGAATTGCTGAAAGAAGGATTGATACAGCGTTTCGAGTATACTCATGAACTTGTCTGGAAGGTGATGAAGGACTATGCAGAATATCAGGGATATACTGATATAAGAGGTTCGCGTGATGCTTTCCGCAAAGCTTTTGAAATGGGAATTATAACAGACAAACGCTGGATGAACTCAATAGAAGACAGAAATCTTACATCGCATAATTATGACGATGAAACGGCAGAAGAGATTTTGGAACTTATAATTAAAGTTTATTTCCCGTTATTCCTTGAATTTGAGAAAACGATGTTGTCAATTTCAGGTATTGAGCCTACGTTATTTTAATTATGCCCTACGGACTTACTGACATAGAATTACAGAAGCTTTTAGAAGTGTTTGCTCAAAGCGGAAGAATAGAACAGGTTATTCTTTACGGTTCGCGAGCCAAAGGAAATTTTAAGCCTTTCTCCGATGTTGATATAACATTGGTAGGAAGTGAATTGTCTCGTGATGATTTGAATAAAGTTATTCAAGAAATAGATGATTTGCTGTTGCCATATCAGTTTGATATTTCTTTGAAACATAAATTAAAGAATGTAGCGTTGATCGATCATATTGAAAGAAGAGGTATCGAAATTTATAAAAAGAGGGTATAGGAGAATGGAAAGACATAAAACCCGAAATGATATCCGCAGAACTGATAAGGAAATAGTATTATGAAAGCCGTTTCAAGGTATTGCAAGCTCTATATGATTATATAACTATCCTCTTTAGTTATATTAACTATAAAAATTAGTTTATGAACTAAAATTTTTAGTTCTTTGCAATAACCAATTGAAACGGATATGAAAGCACTTACTGCCAAAGAAGAAGAAATCATGGGATTTTTCTGGGAGAAAGGTCCGATGTTCGTCAAACAGCTGGTGGAACTTTACGAAGAACCACGGCCGCACTTCAATACTCTGTCGACCATCGTAAGGGGACTGGAAGATAAGGGGTACCTGTCGCATACCGCGTTTGGTAATACCTACCAGTATCATGCTGTAGTGTCGGAAGAAGAGTTCCGGCAGAAAACCCTGCGTGGGGTCATCTCCAAATATTTCAACAACTCTTTCTTGGGTGCTGTTTCCTCGCTGGTGAAAGAGGAAGACATCTCGGTGGAGGAACTTAAAGAACTCATCCGTCAGGTGGAAGAGGGACAGAACGAGAAACCGCAATAAAACACGTCTGCCTATGGGAACCTTTTTAGTCTATATACTCAAGTCGGCTGTCTGCCTGGCGATGTTCTATCTGTTCTATCGCCTGCTGCTCAGCAAGGAAACTTTCCATCGTTTCAACCGGATGGCTTTGCTGGGAGTGATGCTGCTCTCGTGCCTGTTGCCTTTGGTAAAGGTGACGGTGGAACAGGCTTCGCCGGTAAATGCACAAGTGATGTCGATGGAGGACTTACTGCTGATGTATCAATGGAATAGCGAAGCGGTAGTGGTAGAAGAGGGAAGTCGCCCGTTCCACTGGCAGGAAGGGCTGGTGTTAATCTATTTTGCGGGGTTGTTTTTTGTCATTGTCCGTCATCTCTGGTCGCTGGGACGCATGCTTTATCTCATTCGTCACAGCCGGTGTGAAAGGTTAGACAACGGTGTCTGCTTGGTAGTCCACCATCGTAAACTGGCTCCTTTCAGCTGGATGCGCTACATCGTGATTTCGGAAACAGACCTGAAGGAAAGCGGACATCACATTCTGGTGCACGAAATGGCTCACATCCATCACCGTCACTCATGGGATTTGTTGCTGACCGAAGCCTGCGCCTGGCTGCAATGGTTCAATCCAGCCATCTGGCTGCTCAAGCAGGAGTTGCAGAACATCCACGAATACGAAGCCGACGAAGAAGTACTCCGTCAGGGCATCAATGCGAAAGAATATCAAATGCTATTAATAAAAAAAGCCGTTGGCGCAAGGCTCTACTCTATTGCCAACAGCTTTAATCACAGTTCACTTAAAAAACGTATCACTATGATGATTCGAAAAAAATCCAATCCGTGGGCACGTGCCAAGTACCTCTATGTACTTCCGTTGGCAGCCGTTACCGTAGCTGCTTTTGCCCGTCCTGAAATCTCTCAACCACTTGACGAGATTTCAAGTGTCAAAGTTAATGATTTATCGGCAGTTTTGGAAACGTATGCCGATAAAAATGTGTCGAATCCCGCCGAAAAGACCAAACTGAAGATGAAGGTGGTGGATGAAAAAGGAGCACCCATCATTGCAGCAACCGTACTTGTGGCGAATACGACTGACGGTACCATTACCGACGAAAACGGTAATTTCACGCTGGAAGTCGGCACCGACCAAAGCATCCAGGTGGCCTACATCGGTATGAGTACGGTTACCATGTCGGTCAAAGACTGTCTGAAGAAAGCCGACCAGACAATTGTCTTGACTGAAAGCGACACAAAGAAAGATGTGAAGGTGGTAGCGCCTGCTCTGCAAGCTGTGACATCGGACGACCGGACGTTTAGCGTAGTGGAGCAGATGCCGGAATATCCGGGCGGTATGCGTGCTGGTCTGGAATTTATGGCACGCAATCTCAGGTATCCTGCAAAGGCACAGGAAGCCGGTAAGCAGGGGCGTGTCATCGTGCAGTTTGTGGTAAGGAAAGACGGTTCGCTGAGCGATTTCAAGGTGCTCCGTCCGGTCGACCCGTGGCTGGATGCCGAAGCTATCCGTGTAATCAGCACCATGCCGAAATGGAAGCCGGGCATGCAAGACGGAAAGCCGGTCAGCGTGAAATTTACTCTCCCGGTGACTTTCATGCTGGAGGGAACCAACAACAAGCCGAAGGCAGGCGACAATGACGTCGTAGTAGTGGGGTATGGAGTTACTCCGGCTCCTCAGAAAAGCGAAGTTCCGGCAGCAATCGTCCAGATGTTTCAGAACGGCAAGAACGGCCAGGGAAAAGAGGAAGCATTGCCAATGGTGCTGATAGACAAAACGGAGGCCTCTACCGAAACAATGAACAAGCTCGACCCTCAATGTATTGAATCAATCACTGTATTGAAAGACGCAGATGCTACGAATATATATGGCGAAAAAGGAAAGAATGGCGTGATTCTCATCACTACCAAGAAAAAGTAAATCTCATTTCTCGGATTCGTAAGCTGGCGCATGACGCAGGGGAGGTGACTATACTCCCTGCGTATTCCATGAATTTCTGACAAGAAAAGCCCGTACAAGTTCTTGTATTTTCATTGAACTTGTACGGGCTTCTTTTATGCTGTCAGGAAGATGTGGCAATCAGTTCTTGACCGTTCTTTCTCCCTGCTTTTTTGCATGGTTACCCCCTTTCTTTTTCCATCCGCCCTTTTTGTTGCGGGAGAAATTCTTCACCTGTTTGCCTCCTTCTTTTCTGGAAGTGCGGGGAGCATATACCGGACCTTCGCCCAGTTCTTCAGGTACGGGGAGCTTGTAAATGTCTTTTCCTAAGAATGTTTCGATTTGCTTGAAACGGGTCTGCTCGGTTTCACTTACAAAAGTGATGGCGCATCCGTCGTTGTTGGCGCGGGCTGTACGTCCGATGCGGTGTACGTAGTCCTCGCTATCATGCGGCACGTCGTAGTTGATGACCAGGCGGATGTCGTCGATGTCGATCCCACGGGCCACGATGTCGGTAGCCACCAGGATGTCGATGCGGCGGTTGCGAAACTCGTGCATGATTTCCTCGCGCTGGCTTTGCTCCAGGTCGGAGTGCATTTCGCCTACGTTCAGCTTCATGCGTTTCAGGGCCTTGGTCACTTCTTTCACCTTCAGTTTGGAAGAGGCAAAGATGATGACACGCTCCGGTTGCTGGGACTGGAATAGCGACTGGATGATACCCAGTTTCTGTGCCTCATAGCAGATATAGGCAGCCTGAATGATTTTTTCCGCCGGCTTGGATACGGCTAGTTTCACCTCTACCGGGTCGTGAAGAATGGTCTTGGCCAGTTGCTGGATTTTGGTCGGCATGGTGGCAGAGAACATGATGGTCTGCCGTTCCTTGGGAAGATACTTGACAATCTGCATGATGTCGTCCGAGAATCCCATATCGAGCATGCGGTCTGCTTCGTCGAGGATGAAGAAAGATACTTTCGACAAGTCCACATAACCTAAGCTTAAGTGGCTGATCAGACGTCCCGGAGTAGCGATTACCACATCCGCTCCTAAAGCCAGCCCTTTTTTTTCCTGCTCAAAACGGATACCGTCGTTTCCTCCGTACACCGCTACGCTTGATACCGGCATGAAATAGGAGAAACCCTCCATCTGCTGGTCAATCTGCATGGCCAGTTCGCGGGTGGGCGACATGATGATACAATTGATGGCATCCTCCGGATAACCTCCCTTGCTCAGCTGGTTCAACACCGGAAGCAGGTAGGCCGCCGTTTTTCCCGTACCTGTCTGGGCTACGCCAATCAGGTCTTTTCCTTCCAGGATGACAGGGATGGTATGTTCCTGTACGGGCGTACATTCCTGGAAATTCATTGCGTCCAAGGCATCGAGGACGCTATCTTCTAAGTTCAGTTCCGAAAACTTCATATAGTAATGTTATCTTGTCATTATAATTTGCCGCGTTCGTCCAGATAGGAATCCTTGAATCCTAAGAAGTACAACACGCCATCCAGTCCGATAGTATTGATGGCCTGTTGCGCATTAGCCACCACCTTCGGCTTGGCATGGAAGGCGATTCCCAGCCCTGCCGTAGAAAGCATGGGCAGGTCGTTGGCTCCATCGCCCACGGCAATCGTCTGTGCGATGTCCACGTTTTCTACCTGTGCCAGCAGACGAAGCAGTTCAGCCTTTCGTTTTCCGTCTACGATGTCACCTAAATAGCGGCCGGTCAGCTTGCCGTCCACGATTTCCAGCTGGTTGGCATAGACATAGTCAATACCGAATTTCTCTTTCAGGTAGTTGCCGAAATACGTGAAACCTCCCGACAAAATGGCAATCTTGTATCCGTAGCGCTTGAGGACGAACATCAGGCGTTCCACTCCTTCGGTAATCGGGAGATGTTCGGCAATGTCGCGCATCACGCTTTCATCCAGTCCCTTGAGCAGGGCCACCCGTTCCTTGAAACTTTCGCAGAAGTCGATTTCGCCGCGCATGGCTCTTTCCGTGATGGCCTTCACCTGGTCGCCCACACCGGCCCGTATGGCCAGTTCGTCGATAACCTCCGTTTCAATGAGGGTGGAATCCATATCAAAGCAGATGAGTCGGCGCATACGGCGGTACATATTGTCTTGCTGGAACGAGAAGTCCATGCCCAGTGAAGCGCTGAGCTGCATGAGCTGGCTTTGTAGCTCTTCACGGTCTTTGGGAGTACCTCTCACCGAAAATTCGATGCAGGCTCTTACGTTTGCCTTTTTCTCGTCCAGGGGAATACGTCCGGTCAGACGACGGATACCGTCGATGTTCAGTTGTTGCTCTGCTAAAAGTTTGGTAGCACCGGCAATCTGTTGTGCCGTAAGCTTTCTGCCCAGTAGCGTCAGAATGTAGCGGTTCTTTCCTTGCAGGTTGACCCACGTTTCATACTCTTCGTCGCTGATAGGATAGAAGCGGATATTGATACCCAAGTCAGAAGCCTTGAAAAGCAATTCCTTCATGATATTTCCGGAATCCTGATCGGAACATTTGAAAAGAATACCCAGTGACAAGGTACTGTGAATGTCAGCTTGTCCGATGTCCATAATGTCTACCTGATATTTAGACAAGATGGCAGTTACCGATGCGGTCAGTCCCGGTCGGTCCACTCCGCTGATGCGGATTAATATCAATTCGGTTTTGTTTTCCATGGTTGTCTGCTTGCGTGTTTCTGGGCAAATGTACAAATTATCTTCTATCCACGGGCATAAAAAGCACAAAAAAAGCCATTCCTGCATACCTGCAAGAATGGCTTTCCTTATTTTATGGGGGAAAATCAGATCATTTCCACGCTTCGTTTTACAAAGTTGGTCAGGGCTTCACCCTTCAGCATGTTGTTTTGCAACAAGGCCAGGTCGATAAGCTGGTGAACCACTTTGTTGCCGGCAGCATAACCGTTCAGGATGTTTTCCTTTTCGGTCTTTTGCGCTTCAATCTTCTTTTCTACATCACTCAGTTCGTCTTTTTCGGCAGTCGGGATTTCTTCATCCTTCTTTCCTTCCTGTGCTTTCTGGAGTTCGTTACGACGGAGAGTCAGCATGGCGATTTCAGATTCTACCGGTACGAGTTTTTCCGCACAAGCCGTTTCGGCATCGCTCAATACCTGCTTGATCAAGCGGTGGTCGCTATTCAATACCAGGTTGAACATGTCGGGCATTTCACCATAGAAACTCATGCCCGGCTGGATGCTGGCCATGTCTTTCATACGGCGCATGTATTCGGCCTGTGTGATGACAATCGGTGCATTGTTTTCGCCCAGTGCGTGTGCTTCTACATGGAATTCTGTTTTCTTTACCTTCGGCATCTGTCCTTTGAACAAAGAGCTGAGCACTTCCTGCTTGTCGTGCGGAAGTTCTTCGCCCTTCTGGTCTTCCTTCACAATCAGGCGGTCTACGATGTCGCTATCCACACGGGTGAAGTGACTCTTTTCGAACTTCTGTTCCAGCATGTTAATCATCGGTACGTCCAGCTGGCCGTCCATGAGCAATACGTTGTAGCCTTTGTTCTTGGCCGCATCGATGTAAGTGTACTGTTCGTCCAGGTTGTTGGCGTAGAGGTAAATCAGGCTACCGTTCTTGTCGGTCTGATTATCCTTGATTAATGTCTGGTATTCTTCGAAAGTGTAATACTTGTTGTCTGTATCCTTGAATAAAGCAAACTTGGAAGCCTTTTCATAGAAATCTTCCTGAGTCAGCATACCGTAGTTGATGAAAATCTTCAGGTCGTCCCATTTCTCTTCAAATTCCTTACGGTCGTTCTTGAAGATAGATTGCAAGCGGTCGGATACCTTCTTCGTGATGTAAGTAGAAATCTTCTTCACGTTCGAATCGCTCTGCAAGTAAGAACGAGATACGTTCAACGGAATGTCCGGAGAATCGATGACACCGTGAAGCAAGGTCAGGAAGTCGGGCACGATACCTTCTACTGAGTCGGTCACATATACCTGGTTGCAATACAACTGAATCTTGTTACGCTGCAAATCGATGTTGCTCTTGATTTTCGGGAAGTAGAGCACACCGGTCAGGTTGAACGGATAGTCCACGTTCAGGTGAATCCAGAACAGCGGTTCGTCGGCCATCGGATACAGGTCGCGGTAGAATTTCTTGTAATCCTCTTCCTTCAAGTCCGACGGTTTCTTGGTCCAGATAGGACAAGTGTCGTTAATCAGGTTGTCTTCATCCGTTTCTACCTGCTTGCCGTCTTTCCATTCCTTCTTTTTGCCAAAGGCTACCGGTACGGCCAGGAAGTGACAATACTTGGTGAGCAAGCCCTGCAAGCGAGATTCTTCCAGGAATTCCTTGCAATCTTCATCCACGTGCAGGATGATGTCGGTTCCACGGTCGCTACGTTCTGTTTCTTCAAGGGTAAACTCAGGACTTCCGTCGCAACTCCATTTCACGGCCTTGGCACCTTCCTTATAAGAAAGAGTTACGATGTCTACCGTCTTGGCTACCATGAAGGCTGAGTAGAATCCCAGACCGAAGTGACCGATGATGGCATTGGCATCGTCCTTGTATTTTTCCAGGAAGTCATTTGCTCCTGAGAAGGCAATCTGGTTGATGTACTTGTCGATTTCTTCGGCCGTCATACCCAGACCACGGTCGCTGATAGTGATGGTACCGTTTTCCTTGTCCACTTTTACACGTACCGTCAAATCGCCCAGTTCACCTTTAAAATCGCCCGTAGCGGCCAGTGTCTTCAATTTCTGAGTTGCATCCACCGCATTGGAAACCAGTTCACGGAGGAAAATTTCATGGTCGCTATACAAGAACTTCTTTATGATGGGGAATATGTTTTCTGTTGTAACCCCGATATTACCTTTTTGCATATCTCTTTGTTTTTTATGATTGTTCGAATAAATTTTTTTCCAGTCCCTACACAAAAAAAATGCCAGATACGTTTGTACCTGACATTTTGTCTGTATGCCGAAATTCTGTCAGAATTCCGTTATGCTTTTTCTACTTTCATTTCCACTCCGTCACCTTTGGCGTTCATGTACACATGCAAGGTATCGCCCGTCTGCGGTTCTTCGTTGATAATCAGCTCTGCCAGTCCGTCTTCCAGGTGATTTTGGATGGAGCGTTTCAACGGGCGGGCACCGAACTGTACGTCGTAGCCTTTTTCTGCCACGAAACGTTTGGCCTCCTGGTCGAGCAGGAGATGGTAGCCACAACCTTCGATACGCTTGTAGAGTCCTGCCAACTCGATGTCGATGATTTTCTCCAGTGACGCGATGTCCAGCTGGTCGAAGGTCACGATTTCATCCAGACGGTTGATGAACTCGGGAGCGAACGATTTGTTCAAGGCCTTGCGAATCACGCTATTGGCATGTTCTTTCTCGTTCTCGCCGGTCTGTGCCGTGAAACCGATGCCCTTGCCGAATTCCTTCAACTGGCGTGTACCGATGTTGGACGTCATGATGATAATGGTATTCTTGAAATCTACGGTCCGTCCCAGACTATCCGTCAACCGGCCTTCGTCCATCACTTGCAACAACATGTTGAACACGTCGGAGTGAGCCTTCTCGATTTCATCCAGCAACACGATAGAGTAGGGATGACGGCGTACTTTTTCCGTCAGTTGTCCGCCTTCTTCGTAACCCACGTATCCCGGAGGAGCTCCGGCCAGACGTGACACGGTGAATTTCTCCATGTATTCGCTCATGTCGATACGGATAATGGCATCGGTAGTGCCGAACATGTTCTTGGCCAGCTCTTTCGCCAGGTGCGTCTTTCCTACACCCGTCGGTCCTAAGAAAAGGAACGTACCGATAGGCTTGTTCGGGTCCTTCAGTCCCACACGGCTTCGCTGGATACTTCTTACCAATGTCTCTACCGCCTTGTCCTGTCCGATAACCTTCGAAAGCAATGCCTGCTTCATCCCCTTCAACCGTACACCTTCCGCTTGCGCCATGCGTTGCACGGGCACACCCGAAATCATGGAAACCACTTCTTCTATCTGCGGTGCGTCTACCGTTTCCCGGTTGTCCTTCAACTTTTCTTTCCATTCATTCTTCAGGCGTTCCAATTGCTCCGTATACTGGTTTTCACGGTCACGAAAGCTAGCGGCCAGCTCGAAGTTCTGCAAGCGAATGGCCTCATTCTTATGTTGTTGCGCTTCCTCAATCAATCGTTCCTGCTCCTCAATTTCCTGAGGTACGGAGATGTGAGTGAGGTGGATGCGAGAACCCGCTTCGTCCATGGCGTCGATGGCCTTGTCGGGGAAATAGCGGTCGGTCACATAGCGGTCGGTCAGGCGTACGCAAGCCTCCAGCGCCTCGTCCGTATATGTCACGTTATGGTGCTCCTCGTATTTATCCTTGATGTTCCGGAGAATCTGCAAGGTCTCTTCCGGTGAGGTCGGTTCTACCAGCACTTTCTGGAAGCGGCGTTCCAATGCCCCGTCTTTTTCGATGTTCTTGCGGTATTCATCGAGGGTGGTGGCACCGATGCATTGGATTTCTCCACGCGCCAGCGCCGGTTTCAACATGTTGGCCGCATCCATGGAACCAGCTGCCGAGCCGGCTCCCACGATGGTATGTATCTCGTCGATGAACAGAATGACGTCAGGATGTTTCTTCACTTCTGTCAGAATGGCACGAATTCGCTCTTCAAATTGCCCGCGATATTTGGTCCCGGCCACTACCGCCGTCATGTCGAGCGAAATGATGCGTTTGCCGAACAGGGTACGTGAAACCCGCTTCTCCACGATACGGAGTGCCAGACCTTCGGCGATGGCAGATTTTCCCACACCCGGTTCACCAATCAGAATCGGGTTGTTCTTCTTGCGCCGGCTCAGAATTTGTGCGATACGCTCAATTTCTTTCTCACGGCCTACCACGGGATCGAGTTTTCCACCTTCGGCTGCCTTGGTCAGGTCGATGCCGTAATTGTCGAGGTAGGGCGTGTCGTCCTCCGCTTGTTTCTGCTCGGTCTGTGTGGTCTGGCGGTTGGCAGAAGAGCCGAAACCATCGTTGTTCTTGTTCGTGTTTCCGCGATGTCCGATGCCTTCCTCTTCTTCGTCGTCATTGAAATCCAGTCCGTCAAAAGGAGCTTCCTCCTGTTTCAGACGGTCTATTATCTTTTCGTAAGTTACGTCGTTCTTTTCCAATATCTTATATGCGTTATTCTGGTTGTCTCTCATAATGGCCAATAAAATATGCGGGGTGTCCACTTTCTCGTTATTCATCAATCGTGCCTCTAATTTGCTTAATGTCAATATCTTGGAGGCTTCCTCGCTGAATGAGATGTCCTGTGAGTAGTTCTCCTGTATGGACTTCTCCCGTAATTGTGTTTCCAGCTCGTTCTTGATACCTTTCAGGTTCAGGTAGAACGATTTCAATATTTCGGCGGCTTTACACTCTCCATCGCGCAAGATACCCAATAGCAGATGTTCCGGTTCAATATGGTCGTTCTGAAGCCGGTTAGCCTCCTCTTTCCCGTAAACGACGATGTCGGACACTTGTTGTGTAAATTCGTTGCTCATCAAATTCATATCTTCTCCAATCGTTTATATTCAAAATAGGCTTGCAAATATACATTATTATAAAGACTCGTCATCAAGTCTTTCTCTCTATTTAACAAAATGCGTGCCACATTTCTTGCAAGTATCTCCAAATGCAGGCTTATACGTATTTTTTGGTAGAAAAGTTTTTGTATATCCGCTAAAAGTCGTACTTTAGCATGGTTTTTCATAAGCCTTGAAAGAAAGTATAATTAATAATGTATTAAATGCAAGAACAAGACAGAATTATAAAAATCAACATCGAAGAGGAAATGAAGTCGTCGTACATTGATTACTCCATGTCAGTAATCGTGGCACGCGCCCTCCCTGATGTAAGAGACGGATTCAAGCCGGTTCACCGCCGTATTCTTTACGGAATGATGGAACTGGGAAATACATCCGACAAACCGTATAAAAAGGCAGCCAGAATCGTAGGTGAAGTACTGGGTAAGTATCACCCTCATGGCGACTCGTCTGTATATGGCGCCTTGGTGCGTATGGCACAGGACTGGGCGATGCGTTATCCACTGGTCGACGGTCAGGGTAACTTCGGTTCTATCGACGGAGATAGTGCCGCCGCTATGCGATATACGGAGGCTCGTCTGAAGAAGATTGGTGAGGAGATGATGCAGGACCTTTACAAGGAAACTGTAGATTTTACCAACAACTTCGACGATACGTTGCAGGAACCTACCGTCATGCCGACCCGTATCCCGAACCTGCTGGTGAACGGTGCTTCGGGTATCGCCGTAGGTATGGCTACCAATATGCCGACACACAACCTGCGTGAAGTCATTGACGCTTGCGTGGCATACATCGATAACAATGAAATCGACGTAGACGGCCTGATGCAGTACATCAAGGCACCTGATTTCCCGACCGGAGGATATATTTATGGTATCAGCGGTGTGCGCGATGCCTACGAAACCGGACGCGGACGTGTGGTAATGCGCGCCAAGGCCGAAATCGAATCGCATCCTACACACGACAAGATTGTAGTGACCGAGATTCCGTATGGTGTGAACAAGGCTGAGCTGATCAAGAGCATCGCTGATTTGTCGAACGATAAGAAAATCGAAGGCATTTCGAATGTGAACGACGAGACCGACCGCGAAGGTATGCGTATCGTCATCGACATCAAGCGTGATGCCAACGCCAGCGTGGTGCTCAACAAGCTTTACAAGATGACCATGCTTCAGACTTCTTTCGGTGTGAACAACGTGGCCCTGGTTCATGGCCGTCCGCGTCTGCTCAACCTGAAGGAACTGATCAAATATTTCGTGGAACACCGTCACGAGGTGGTAATCCGTCGTACACGTTACGACTTGCGCAAGGCCAAAGAACGTGCGCACATTCTGGAAGGATTGATTATTGCTTCGGACAACATTGACGAGGTAATCCGCATTATCCGTGCCGCCAAGACTCCGAACGAAGCTATCACGAACCTGATGGCCCGTTTCAACCTGAGCGAAATTCAGGCTCGTGCTATCGTAGAAATGCGCTTGCGCCAGCTCACCGGACTGATGCAGGATCAGCTCCATGCCGAATACGAAGACCTGATGAAGCAAATCGCTTACTTCGAAGAAATCCTGAGCAACGAGGAACTTTGCAAGAAGGTTATCAAGGACGAGCTGCTTGAAGTGAAAGAAAAATACGGCGACAACCGTCGTTCGGAAATCGTATATGCTTCGGAAGAGTTCAATCCGGAAGATTTCTATGCCGATGACGAAATGGTCATCACCATCTCGCACATGGGATACATCAAGCGTACACCGCTTTCTGAGTTCCGTGCGCAGAACCGTGGCGGCGTAGGCTCGAAGGGAAGTGAAACTCGTAACGAAGACTTTATCGAACATATCTATCCGGCTACTATGCACAACACGCTTCTGTTCTTTACGCAGAAGGGTAAGTGCTACTGGCTCAAGGTGTATGAAATTCCAGAAGGTAACAAGACTTCGAAGGGACGTGCCATCCAGAACCTGCTGAACATTGATGCAGACGATGTGGTAACGGCTTACCTGCGTGTGAAGAACCTGAACGATACGGAATTCATCAATAGTCATTATGTGCTCTTCTGTACGAAGAACGGTGTCATCAAGAAGACGTTGCTCGAACAATATTCCCGTCCGCGTCAGAATGGTGTGAACGCCATCACCATCCGCGAAGATGACCGTGTGATTGAAGTACGTATGACCAACGGAAACAATGAAATCGTGATTGCCAACCGCAACGGCCGTGCCATCCGTTTCCATGAAAGTGCGGTACGCGAAATGGGACGTACGGCTACCGGTGTACGCGGTATCACACTCGATGAAGACGGTCAGGATGAAGTAATCGGAATGATCTGTATCAAAGACCCTGAAACGGAAACCATCATGGTGGTATCTGAAAACGGTTACGGCAAGCGTTCGGACATTGAAGACTACCGCAAGACCAACCGTGGCGGAAAGGGTGTGAAGACACTGAACATTACGGATAAGACCGGAAGCCTGGTAGCCATCAAGTCGGTAACCGATGAAAACGACCTGATGATTATCAACAAGTCGGGCATCACCATCCGTCTGAAGGTGGCTGATGTACGTATCATGGGGCGTGCCACACAGGGTGTGCGCCTGATTGACCTTGAAAAGCGTAACGACCAGATTGGTTCCGTATGTAAGGTAGCCTCTGAAAACGAAGAAGAGGAAGTGCAGGACGAAGCAACTCCGGCAACGGACATCCAGCCCGCCGACGGAGAAACCATTCAGCCTGTTACGGACGAACCGAATGAATAATCCGGACAAAAACTAACTTGAATATTTGTATTACTAAATTTAAACCTTATGAAAAAAGTATTATTCTCAGCCGCTTTGTTCTTTACCGCATGCGCTGTTTCTGCTCAGGAAAGCGTGGTAAAGGAAGCTAAATCTGCCAAGAGCGATCCCGTGAAGGCAGCACAAATCATCGAACCTGCTTTGACAGATCCTTCTACTGCCAATGATCCTGAAACATGGAAGCTGGCTGGTGATTTCCAGAAGTCTATCTATGACGATGAAAACATGAAATTGTATTTGCCGGGTGGTCAGGCTGATACTGCTAAATTGTATAACAGCTTGGCTAAAATGTTCGAATACTACACAAAGTGTGACGAAATAGAACAGGCTAAGGTACAGAGCGGCGAATTGAAGAAACCGAAATTGAGAAAGAAACTGGCTAAGACATTGGCTACCGTACGTCCTCAGTTGACTAACGCAGGTTCAGATGCTTACAATGCAGGTAACTATGCCAACGCATTGAAATTCTTCGGCCTGTATGTAGATGCTCCGCAGAACCCGTTGTTCGCTGATGAAGATGCCGTAAAGAACGATACACTGACTCCGTTGATTGCCAACTATGCTGCTCTTGCTGCTAACTCACTGAAGGATAACGCAGCTGTAATCAAATATGCAACAATTGGTAAAGAGCATAAGGCGGAAGGTTATCGTTCACTGATGTGCCTGGCAGAAGCTTACGGAAAAGGTGAAACTCCTGACTCTGCAAAATGGTTGACTACTATTCAGGAAGGTGTAGAAAAATTCCCGTCACAGGAATACTTCATCGGTAACCTGATGGACTACTACATCCAGAAAGGTAAGATTGATGAAGGTCTGGCTCAGATGGATGCCGTATTGGCTAAGAACTCTACTCCGTACTTCATGTACGTGAAGGGTGTGCTTCAGTATGAAAAGAAGGACTACGAAGGTGCCATCGCTACATTCAACCAGATTATTGCAGAAGGTAAGGATTTCGTAGCTGAAGCTTATTCTAAGATTGGTGATTGTTCATTCTTCCCGGCTCAGGAAATCGTAGAAGAAAACTCTAAGCTTTCTATGGATGATCCGAAGTATGCTGCTAACGAAGCTAAGATTAAGGAACTGTACGAAAAAGCGCTTCCTTTCTACGAAAAAGCAAAAGAAGCTAAACCAGACAACCGTCAGTTGTGGGGCCAGTACCTGTTGAACATCTACTGGAAGCTTGACAAGGAAAAATACAACGCTCTTGAAAAAGAACTGGGTTACTAAATATAATAAGGTATACGGACCGCACGTTTGAGGCGAGTGGTTTGCAGACCTTGGGAAACCCTGAAGAAAGAAACTCCTTTGCGTGGCCGGAACGATGCCCGCAAAGGAGTTTTTGTTTTGCTCCACCGTGATGATATTTTTGTCGGAGCATATTTTACTTCGATAATTCCTTGTTTCAATTCGAAGGTGAAACCCTTAGGTGATATAATGCTGTAGAAGAAATTTTGAAAGGCTTTCTACTCTCCCTTGTACCGACGAGTGTTTCATGACCATATTGCTTGATTTCAGCATACCGTGAATGGGCTTTTTTGACTTCATGAACAGTGCTTATTTTGTTATACAGCGGGAAAATACACTGAGCCACAGGGAGAAGTTAGTGGCTCATGAAAAAAGAATCTCCTCACAAATCACCACGATTCATGGATTTGTGAGGAGATTTTGTATTTATTTGGGGGCTTTGCGGTAGAGATAGATTGCAATGAACAGATACAGGATGTTCGGTATCCACACGGCCAGGTTGGGATGTGCGTTTCCGTTGATGGCGAAGGTGGACGAAATGGTTTGGAACAGGATGTAGGAGAAACTCAGTCCGATACCGATCCCTAAGTGGAGTCCCATACCTCCTTTCCGTTTCTGTGACGAAAGCGAGAGTCCGATGACCGTCAGGATGAAAGCTGCGAACGAGGTGGCGATGCGTCGGTAATATTCCACTTCAAACACCTTGATGTTGGCAAAGCCTCGTTGCTTCTGCTTGTCGATATACTCCCGTAGCTGGGGGCTGGTCATCGTTTCTTGCTGGCCGCGCGTAATGAGGAAGTCCTGCGGCTCCATGTTGATGATGGAGTCCAGACGGTCGCCACGGGTGATGGTTTCACGCATGCCCTTCATCTCACGGATCATGTAGTCCTTGATAATCCAGCGGTGCACGGTGGTGGTGTCGTACGTAATGCGGCGGGCCGTGAGGTGCGATACCAGCTTGTGGTCTTCAAACTTGTCGAGCGAGAAGCGGTAAGCCGTCTTGTTGTAGTCCTCATAGCGCTCCATGTAGGCAATGACACCCGTGTCTACCTCCAGCTGGATGTTGCGCACATAGTCTGTCCGCTTCTTGTTCTTATACACTTGCTCAAACTTCAGTCGGGTGACGCTACCGGTAGGAATCACCTCGGTACTCAGCACGTAGGTGACCAGTGCGATGATGGCGGCCGAAATCATGTAGGGCACCATCAGGCGCTTGAAACTCATTCCGGTGGAGAACATAGCGATAATCTCGGAGTTCTCTGCCAGCTTCGACGTGAAGAAAATCACGGCAATGAATACGAACAACGGACTGAAGAGGTTCGTGTAATAAGGAATGAAGTTCAGGTAATAGTCGAAGATGATGGCACTGATGGGCGCCTTGTTGTTGATGAAGTCATCAATGTTTTCATTGATGTCGAACACCACAGCGATGGAGATAATCAGGGCGATGGCAAAAAAGTAGGTACCCAGGAACTTCACGATGATGTACCTGTCCAGCCGTTTCAACCATTTCTTCTTGAACGGGTTTCCTTTTAAATTTTTCAGTTGTTCCTTTCCGGTTTGCAGGTAGGAACGGAACAACTGGAACACATTGTGTTTCATATTTATCGTCGTAAACTACAATTACAATCGGGTAGATAAACGTTTTACCATGGCTGGTTTCCAGGTAGAGAAGTCGCCGGCGATGATGTGCTTGCGGGCTTCGCCTACGAGCCAGAGGTAGAAGGCCAGGTTATGGATGGAGGCAATCTGCATGGCCAGTAGTTCCTGTGCGTGGAACAGGTGGCGCAGGTAGGCACGGCTGTACATCGTGTCTACGTAAGATGCTCCGTCGGCTTCGATGGGCGAGTAGTCGTTCTCCCATTTCTTGTTGCGCATGTTCATGATACCGTCTTTGGTAAAGAGCATGCCGTTTCGTCCGTTACGGGTCGGCATCACGCAATCGAACATGTCCACACCGCGTTCGATGCCTTCCAGGATGTTGACCGGAGTACCTACACCCATCAGGTAGCGGGGCTTGTCCTTAGGCAGAATCTCGTTGACCACCTCAATCATCTCGTACATCTTCTCGGTAGGCTCACCCACGGCCAGTCCGCCGATGGCGTTACCGTCGGCATTCTTCGAGGCGATGTATTCGGCCGACTGGCGGCGCAAGTCAGGATATACGCATCCCTGCACGATGGGGAAGAGTGACTGGTTGTAGCCGTACTTGGGGTCCGTTTCGTTGAAGCGGGCACAACATCTGTCCAGCCAGCGGTGAGTCAGCTCCATGGATTTCTTGGCATAGTTGTAGTCGGAAGTTCCGGGGGCGCACTCGTCGAAGGCCATCATGATATCGGCACCGATGGTACGCTCGATGTCCATCACCCGTTCGGGAGTGAACAAGTGCTTCGAGCCGTCAATGTGCGAGCGGAATTCCACACCCTCTTCGCGCAACTTGCGGATGCCGGAAAGAGAGAATACCTGGAAGCCGCCGCTATCGGTCAGCATCGGACGGTCGAATCCGTTGAACTTATGGAGTCCGCCAGCCCCCTCGATGATGTCCAGTCCGGGGCGCAGGTAGAGGTGGTACGTGTTTCCCAGAATAATCTGGGCCTTGATGTCGTTCTTCAGTTCGTGAAGATGCACACCTTTCACCGTACCCAGTGTGCCTACCGGCATGAAGATAGGGGTCTCAATCTGCCCGTGGTCTGTTGTAATCAGACCGGCGCGGGCATTCGATTTGGGGTCCGTATATTGTAATTCAAATTTCATTGTGCAGGGTTTTCTTTGTTTTTATCTTCTTTGATGGTAAAGTCGATGGCATCGGCCACCTTCTCGTCGGTCAGTGCCAAGCGGAGCACCTCCTTAATGTCCTTCACGTAGTGGAAAGTCATTCCAGTGAGGTACATCGGCTGGATTTCATTGATGTCCTTGCGGTTTTCCTCGCACAGAATGATGTCCTTGATGCCGGCACGTTTGGCCGCCAGGATTTTCTCCCGGATACCGCCTACGGGAAGTACCTTTCCGCGAAGGGTGATTTCGCCCGTCATGGCCAGGTTGGCTTTCACCTTGCGCTGGGTAAGCGCAGAAGCCAATGAAGTAACCATAGTGATACCGGCAGAGGGTCCGTCTTTCGGAATAGCTCCTTCCGGTACGTGGATATGGATGTTCCAGTTGTCGAAGATACCTTCGGGCAAATTGAGCAGGTGACTATGCGCTTTTAGGTACTCCAGTGCCAGCATGGCCGATTCCTTCATTACCGAGCCCAGGTTACCGGTTAGGGTCAGCTGTCCCTTTCCACGGCTCAGACTGGTTTCTACGAATAGAATCTCACCGCCTACGGCCGTCCAGGCTAGTCCCGTCACCACACCGGCATATTCGTTGCCTTGGTATTTGTCGCGGGAGTATTCCTGTGCGCCGAGGAACTTCTCGATGTCTTTCGGCTTCAGTTCATGTGTGGTGGTAAACTCATTGCTGGCAATTTCCAGTGCGATTTTACGCATCACCTTGCTGATTTTCTTTTCCAGCTCACGCACGCCGCTTTCACGGGTATAGTTCTCGATGATGTATTCAATGGCCGCCTTGCTGAACTTCACGTGTTCTTTCTTCAGGCCGTTCTTCTCCATCTCTTTCGGGATGAGGTGACGGCGGGCGATTTCAATTTTCTCTTCGGTGATGTAACCGCTCACTTCAATCAGCTCCATACGGTCGAGCAACGGCGATGGGATGGTGCCCAGGTTGTTGGCCGTAGCGATGAACATGATGTTCGACAAGTCGTAGTCAATGTCAACGTAATTGTCGTGGAACGTGTTGTTCTGTTCCGGGTCGAGCACTTCCAGCATGGCTGAGCTCGGGTCGCCGTGACTATCGCTGCTCAACTTGTCAATCTCATCCAGAATGATGACCGGATTCGATGTTTCCGCTTTAATCAAGCTCTTGATGATACGTCCCGGCATGGCACCGATGTACGTCTTGCGGTGACCGCGGATTTCGGCTTCATCGTGCACACCACCCAGCGACATACGTACGTATTTCCGTTTCAGGGCCGTGGCGATGGAACGTCCCAGAGAAGTCTTTCCTACTCCCGGAGGACCGTAGAGGCAGATAATCGGCGACTTCAGGTCACCTTTCAGTTTCAGCACGGCCAGGTGCTCCAGAATACGTTCTTTCACCTTCTCCAGTCCGTAGTGTTCCTTGTCGAGTATCTTCTTGGCATTCGGAATGTCGATGACATCCTGTGTGTACACGCCCCACGGAAGTGAGAGCAATGTCTGAAGATAAGTCAATTGTACGTTATAGTCGGGTGATTGCGGGTTGATACGTTCCAGTTTGGACAATTCACGCTCGAAAGTCTCTTTTACTTCCGGTCTCCAGTGTTTCTTTTCTCCCTTCTTGCGAAGTTCGTCAATCTCGTCGTCCTGTCCGTTGCCCAGCTCATCCTGAATGTTCTTGATTTGTTGCTGGAGGAAGTACTCACGTTGCTGGCGGTCGAGTTCTTCGCGCGTACGCATCTGGATGCTCTGCTTCAGAGTGGCCAGTTGGATGTACTTGTTCAGCAACTGGATAAGGCGGTACAACCTGTCTTTCAGGTTGTTCGTTTGTAGCAATTCGTACTTCTCGTTGATAGGGAAGGGGAAGTTGCCGGAAATGAAGTTGACCAGCACCTCATTGTTGTCCAGATTCTTCAAGGCGAAAGAAGTGTCGGGCGAGATTTCATCGGATAATTCAACTACCTTGGCACTCAGTTCCTTGCAAGTGTCAATCAGTGTCTTGAACTCATCGGATTTCTCGTCCTTCATATCCTCTTCAATCACCGAAACCTTACCCTTCAGGAAGGGGCGGGTAGAAGTGATTTCCTTCAGTTGCACCTTCGGACCCGTAGCCTGAAGGATGGCCGTAATGGTTCCTCCCGGCATTTCGAACACACGAAGCACCTTTCCGATTACCGCAATGGGGAACAAATCCTTCTGCTTGGGCGAGTCTACTTCACTCACTTTCTGTGTGGTGATGATGATAGGTTCTTTACTCTGAAGTGCCTGGTTGACTAATTTCAATGTGGGTTGCCGGCCTACGCTGACAGGCATGACAATAGAAGGAAATATCATAAGGTTGCGCAGTGGCATGACGGGCAGTTCTCCCGTGAGGTCATCCGTTGCATTGTCCACCGGAAGCGTTTCAATCTCTGCCATCATCGGAATGTCGTTACCTTCTGCACTTACCAGAATCTCGTTGTTTTTTATCTTTTTTACCATACTTGTTTTCTCTTCTGAATTAAGAAGCTTTTTTATTACTCAAAAACGGCACAAAGTTAATCATTCCGCATGTAATTTGGAAACTATTTGTGTCAAATACCTTTTTAATTATGTAAAATAATGGCAGGTTGAAGTATTTTCTGTGGGGATTTCACTAATTTTGGCATAAAATTTTAGACGGAAGTTATGCCAAATCCATATTTTCAATTCAAGCAATTTGTAGTTTTTCATGATAAATGTGCCATGAAGGTAGGCACTGATGGGGTGCTGGTCGGCGCATGGGCACAAGTGGGCGGGGCACGGAGGGTGCTTGATATTGGTACCGGAAGCGGATTGATTGCTTTGATGCTGGCCCAGCGGAATCCGGATGCCTTTGTAACCGCCGTAGATATTGACAAAGCGGCCGTGGAGCAGGCTCGTGAAAACGTGGTCCGTACACCCTGGTCTGGCCGGATGGAGGTAGAGCGGCTTGATATCCGGAAAGCACCGGAAGAATGGAACGGGTGTTTTGATGCCATCGTGTCGAATCCTCCGTACTTTGTGGAGTCCATAAAATGTCCTCAGGCGCAGAGAAATACGGCCCGTCATACCGATGAGCTGGACTTTGACGCCTTGCTATCGAAAGTATCGGTTTTGTTGTCCGAAAAAGGTCGCTTTTCGGTGGTGCTTCCGGCTACGGCTTCGGCCGATTTTGTGGCCTTAGCCCTCGGGAAAGGCTTGCATCTTTCACGTCAGACCTGGGTACATCCCCGCCAGGAATTACCCGCCAAACGTGTGCTGATGGCGTTCGTGAAGCATCCTTGTGTGCAGACGGAAATCACGCACCTTTCCATCGAGACGGAGCGTCATGTATATACACCGGAGTTTAGTGAACTGGCCAGAGATTTCTATCTGGCTCTGTAAAATGAAATGATTATTTCTTCGACAAGCGTCTCAGAATGTGATGGTTCAGCATCAGAAGTTGTTTGTGCTTCTGGGCAATGGCCGAAGTGATGGGGCGCCGTCCGATAAAATCGGTGAAGTGCTGGAGAATGTTTAGCGGGGGAGAAGGTATTTGCTTGGGACGTATCGGTGCGATGACATGCAGCCCCTGATGAATGATTTCCACCTTCAGGTCTTTTCCGCCCATCATCGGGTCTCCGTCAAAATGGAACACTCCCTCCTGCGCACGGTGTATGATGATGCTCTTGTCCTTCATTGTTTTGATACGGCTGTTCTGGTCGAGTGTCCGGGTGAACAGCTGGAATGAAAGAGAAGGTACATCCAGCACGGTAAACGGCTCCAGCACCGTGATGTCCATCATTCCGTCGGTCAGCGAGGCTTGCGGAGCGATGTAGGCATTGTTGCCATATTGCGATGCATTGGCACAAGCTATCAGGAATGCCTTGTAGCGTACGGTGCCCGTAGAGTTTTCTATTTCGTACGTCTCCGGCTGATACGTCAGGCTTTCGTGCAGGGTATTTTCCAGGTAGGTCAGCAGCCCCCTTTTTCCGGAATCAGCAAATTTCAGGCTCACGAAGGCATCGAATCCCACTCCGCATGTACAGAAGAAGGGGTGATTGTCAATGATGCCGTAGTCTATCGTCTTCACATTTCCGGCATTGAGCACATTGATGGCACCCTTCGGCTCCATAGGGATATGAAGATGACGTGCCAGTCCGTTGCCCGATCCGCATGGAATAATTCCCATTGCGGTATCGGTATGGATAAGTGCCCGTCCTATCTCATTGATAGTACCGTCTCCGCCGATGGCCACTACAATGTCCGTATGTTCGGCGGCGGCTTGTGCGGCTATCTCGGAAGCATGACCTGCATATTCCGTTTTCCGGATAGAATAATCATATATAGAATGGTTCAGTTCTTTTTCAATAAGTCGTAGGATGAATTCCTTTCCGTGAGTGCCGGATATGGGGTTTACCACAAAGATGATTCGCTTTTTTGTCTCCATAAACCTGTTTCCTTAAAAGTTTGGGAGTACAAAAATAATATTATCTTTCATAGTTTAGGGTAAATTGTCCTTATAATTGACGTTCTTGTTATTTTTTTTCAGGGATTCGTACCGGATTTTTGAGTTTTTTGTATCTTTGCACGTTCTTAATGAAAATGATGTAACGAAACGGTTGCAAAAGTAATGAAGTTTAATGTAAGCGGGGATGCTTACCAGATATTAGAATATGGGATTATTACAAGAAAAATTAAGTAAATTCAGAGTACCTCAGATGTACATGGAAAGAGGTGTCTATCCGTACTTTCGTGAAATAGACAGTGCCCAGGATACAGAGGTAATGATGGACGGAAAGAAAGTATTGATGTTCGGCTCAAATTCCTATATGGGTCTGACTCATGATCAGAGAATCATCGACGCGGCTATTGCTGCTACTCGCAAATATGGTACAGGATGCGCGGGTTCTCGTCTGTTGAATGGAACGCTGGATATTCATGTAGAACTTGAAAAAGAACTTGCAGAGTTCGTCGGTAAAGATGAAGCATTGTGTTTCTCTACCGGATTTACGGTTAATGAAGGTGTGATTCCTCAGTTGGCCGGACGTGGCGATTACATCATTTGTGATGACCGTGACCATGCTTCTATCGTGGACGGACGTCGTCTTTCTTTTGCTACCCAGCTGAAGTATAAACACAACGATATGGATGCCCTGGAAAAAGAGCTCCAGAAGTGTGAGCCGGATGCTATCAAACTGATTGTGGTGGATAGCGTGTTCTCTATGGAAGGTGATTTGGCCAACTTGCCGGAAATCGTCCGCCTGAAGAAGAAATACAATGCCAGCATCTACGTGGATGAAGCACATGGTCTGGGTGTATTCGGAAAACAGGGACGAGGCGTGTGCGACCATTTCGGAGTAACGGAAGACATTGACCTGATTATGGGTACATTCAGTAAATCACTCGCTTCTATCGGTGGTTTCGTGGCAGGTGACAAGGACGTAATCAACTGGTTGCGCCACAATGCCCGCTCTTATATATTCCAGGCAAGTAACACACCAGCGGCTACGGCTGCAGCAAGAGAGGCCATCCACATTTTCAAAACAGAACCGGAACGTCAGCAGCGTTTGTGGGAAATCACTAACTACTCTCTGAAGCGTTTCCGTGAATCAGGCTTTGAAATCGGTGAAACAGAAAGTCCGATTATCCCTCTGTACGTACGCGACACGGACAAGACTTTCGAAGTAACCAAGCTGGCCTTTGACGAAGGAGTGTTCATCAATCCGGTAATTCCTCCAGCTTGTGCTCCTCAGGATACACTGGTACGTTTTGCATTGATGGCTACTCACACTAAAGAACAGGTGGACTTCGCCATTGAAAAATTGATTAAGTGTTTCAAACAATTGGATATACTTAAATAATCATATTTTTACATTGACCTTTTTAAGGAATTGAAAGGAGGTATTTACTATGGGAGCTGCCGGTAATAAAAAACCGAAGGGTATGCATAAAAAACATGCTCCAGCTTATCAAGTAGAAGAGGCCATTCATGAAAATGACCTGAAAAAAGGAAAAAAGAAATAAATCCGTAGCGGATTTATCGAGAAAGGGTTATATTTAGAGCGTCTGATGTCTTATGGCAAAAGCTCGGATATAACCCTTT
Source organism: uncultured Bacteroides sp. (assembly GCA_945965395.1). Lineage (GTDB taxonomy): Bacteria > Bacteroidota > Bacteroidia > Bacteroidales > Bacteroidaceae > Phocaeicola. The sequence continues at coordinate 10,012 of CAMFND010000098.1, read as the reverse complement.
TTGTATGTATGTTTTTAACTTTAATGGAATATGATACTGAATGAAAGAGACAGCCGTCATGAACAGGTGTTGCAGGTGGCGCAACAAATGATGACGGCGGCACGTACGGCTCCCAAAGGGAAAGGAGTAGACATTATTGAAGTGGCTATGGTGACGGAAAGCAACATCCGTATTCTTTCTGATACGATGAAGCAGATGTACGAAGACAATGGTTTTAAGTTTTTCCTGCGCGATGCGGACAATATTCTTCAGGCAGAGTGTGTGGTGCTGATAGGTACGCGCTCACTTCCGCAGGGACTGGATTGCGGGCATTGCGGATATGAGCATTGCGGAGACCGCAAAAAGGGAGTGCCCTGTGCCATCAATAGTGTGGATGTAGGAATTGCCATCGGTTCGGCTTGTTCGGTAGCGGCCGACCATCGGGTAGATACGCGCGTGATGTTTTCGGCCGGTCTGGCGGCCCAGCAACTGGACTGGCTGGATGGATGCACCCAGGTGTACGCCATACCCGTAAGTGCATCATCCAAAAATCCGTTCTTCGACCGGAAGCCTAAGACAGAATAAATTTTTCAGCCGCGTAGGCCACGCCGTCTTCTTCATTGGACAAAGTGATGAAGTCGGCGTTTTCTTTTACCACCTCCTGTGCATTGGCCATGGCGATACCCAGTCCGGCGTATTGAATCATGGACAGGTCGTTGAATCCGTCGCCAATGGCAATCATTTCCTCACGGGTAACTCCGATTTCCTTCAAGAGTACGGCCAGTGACTGGGCCTTGTCGATGCCTTTAGGAACCAGTTCCAGAAAGTAAGGCTCTGAGCGGAAAACACCCATACGGTCTTTCAGGTGCTCGTACATCTCTTTCTCCAGCTCGGCCAGTCGGGTCGGCTCGCCCACAATCAGGCATTTGGCAATCGGATGTTTCACGGCATCCAGAAAATTGTCCACCTTCTTTATTTTCATGACATTGAGCAAGGCCTCTTTGAGCACATACTCATCGTCCGGTTTCTCGGTCAGCACGTATTCCTCGTCGTAAGTCACAATGGCAAAGTCGTTCTTCTTGGCGCATTCGTAAAGGTAGGGAAGCACATCGTGGTCGAGCAGGTTCTTGTACATCAGCTCCTTCGTTTTCCAGTCGATGATTTCTCCGCCGTTGTAAGCCAGAATGTAGCCTTCATATTTTTGCAATTCCAGTTGCTCGGCCAGCGGGGCAATGCCGTAAGTCGGTCTTCCCGAGGCCAGTACAATTTTCACTCCTTGCTCCTGAATCTTGAGCAGTGTTTCTTTGGTGTGAGGGGTAATCTTTTTCTGCTTGTTGGTAAGCGTTCCGTCGAGGTCTAATACTAATAATTTATATTTCATAAAGTTATGCTGTAAAATCGAGCGTAAAATTACGGAAAAAAACGAAACTACGGAAATGTAAGAAAAGAAAGGTGCGGTGAAAAGAACCAGAAGAATTTGGCCTGAAGTTGCTTGTACGTTCTGTAATAGAGAAAAGGTAAGGGGAATGTGGAGAAATTGTTTGTCCGTATTCTATGTTTCTCAGGGCAAAACTGTATGTTTTCCGGACGGGAAACGTACGTTTCTGCATTGGAAAACGTATGTCTCCGATCTGGGAAACATAGAATAAACAAATACGTATTCTTGTCCGTGTGCTTGGGTTTTCGGATGTTTTTTCGTATCTTTCGGAAAGAACTTTTAGCTGAAAGTATATGAATATTTACGTAGATTTTTCTTTAAGGTTGTTTGTGGCCGGCCTGATGGGAGTGTTTATCGGGCTTGAGCGGGAATACCGGGCGAAAGAGGCGGGTTATCGCACGCATTTCCTGGTGGCACTGGGCAGTGCGTTGCTGATGATTGTGTCGCAATACGGCTTTATGGATGTGCTGGAGAAGGATTTGGTGCGCCTGGACCCAAGTCGTCTGGCTGCCCAGGTGGTCAGTGGTATCGGTTTTATTGGGGCGGGTACCATTATCCTGTTGCAGAAGCAGGTGGTGCGCGGGCTGACTACGGCGGCCGGTGTGTGGACCACGGCCGGAATCGGGCTGGCGGTAGGGTCAGGCATGTATATAATAGGTATTCTGGCTACTTTCCTGGTATTGGCAGGGTTGGAGGTTCTCAGCTACTGTTTTAAAAGTATAGGAATGCGAAGTATGATTATTGAGCTTACGGCAGAGAATTCCGAGGCTTTGAAAGCCCTTTCGGGTAAGTTCAGTTCCGAGAATTTTCAGATTACCTCTTACGAGATGAATAAGGTGTATGAGAACAACCACGAAGCTTATCGCATTACAATGGTAATCAGGGCAAAAAGAGTGAATGAGGAAGGGTTGCTCTTGATGATGCTTCATGAGTTCCCCGATGTAACGGTAAACCGTATTGTCTGACATAAAACCAAAATACCACCAGAGCCTTTTCTCTGATGGTATTTTGTGTTAGCCGATATAGATATTGACATGTAAAAACAAGCGGTCGTGCTGCTCGTCAATGTCAAAATCTATTTTGTCTTCTCGGGCCAGCCATCCGATAGCCGCGTTCAGGTCTCTGTCTGACAGGCCGGATGCGTGTTTAAGCTTTTCGTACTCCCAGTGGGTATTGTCGGAAAGAAGTCTCCATATGATACCCGCATTTGTTCCGATTTGGTTTTTGTTCATCATAATTCCAAAAATAATGTAGTTATTGTAATGTAGTAGCTGAGCGAAGATATAAAAATTTGTTGTTGTAGCAAATCTTATGCTAACAAAATAATATTGGAATGATGTGTTTTTCTTTTCTCTTAATTATTTTAATAATGATATTACAGAAATGTGACAATACGCCTGTAAATTGCCAGCGTTTTTTATATCGCTTCGCGTGCGCTATTCCATTTTTTTCTTATACCTTTGCACATAAGTAAAAAAGACGATTATGAAGAGACATAAGATAAACTGGAGGGTGCCCAAAGGGGCGGAACTGACGGATTTGGACAAGAAAGTGCTGTTTTATCAGGATAAAGGGCATTTGGTTCCGACTCGCCAGTTGATTAAGACTCCGGAACAGATTGAGGGAATTCGTCGTAGCGGCATAATCAATACGGGAGTGCTCGATCTGGTGGAAAAGGAAATCCATGCAGGAATGAGTACGGCCGAAATAGACAAGCTGGTGTATGAGTATACCCGGGACCACGGAGCCATTCCGGCATGCCTAGGCTATGAGGGATTTCCGAAGAGCTGTTGTACTTCCATTAATGAGGTGGTTTGCCATGGAATTCCGAGCGAAGAGGAAATTCTGGAAGAAGGCGACATTATTAATGTGGACTGTACGACGATTCTGGACGGTTATTATGCCGACGCTTCACGTATGTTCATTATCGGAAAAACCACTCCGCAGAAAGAAAAACTGGTGCGTGTGGCAAAAGAATGTCTGGAAGTCGGTATGGAAGCAGCCCGTCCTTTCGGTTTTGTGGGAGATATCGGCCATGCCGTAGAGAAACACGCGAAGAAGAACGGATTCTCAGTGGTCCGTGATTTGTGCGGTCACGGTGTGGGAGTGGAGTTCCACGAAGAACCGGATGTAGAACACTTTGGCAAGAAGGGTACAGGTATGTTACTCGTGCCGGGCATGGTATTTACCATCGAACCGATGATTAATATGGGAACCTGGGAAGTCTTCATTGACGAAGAAGACGGATGGACCGTAGTGACGGAGGATGAACTTCCTTCCGCACAGTGGGAACACACCTTCGTGATGACGGAACAGGGACTTGAAGTATTGACCTATTAATAATAGAAGAATGTTATGAGTACAATAATATTAGGAATAGAATCTTCTTGTGATGATACTTCTGCGGCAGTGATAAAGGATGGTGTATTGCTGTCGAGCGTGATTGCCAGTCAGGCAGTGCACGAAGCTTACGGAGGAGTAGTTCCGGAACTGGCCTCGCGTGCACACCAGCAGAATATTGTTCCGGTGGTGCATGAAGCATTGAAGCGTGCCGGAGTGGCAAAGGAAGATTTGAGTGCCATTGCCTTTACTCGCGGACCGGGCCTGATGGGCTCTTTGCTGGTAGGAGTGTCTTTCGCCAAAGGACTTGCCCGCTCGCTGGACATCCCGATGGTAGAGGTGAACCATTTGCAGGGTCATGTGCTGGCGCACTTTATTCAGGAACCCGACGGTGAAAACGTACAGCCTAAATATCCTTTTATCTGTCTGCTGGTTTCAGGAGGAAACTCTCAGATTATTCGTGTGAATGCGTATAATGATATGGAGGTGCTGGGGCAGACCATCGACGATGCGGCAGGAGAGGCCATAGACAAGTGTTCCAAGGTGATGGGGCTGGGCTATCCGGGCGGTCCGATTATCGACAAGCTGGCGCGCCAGGGTAATCCGGAAACCTTTAAGTTCAGCAAGCCGCATATCCCGGGCTATGACTATAGCTTTAGCGGACTGAAAACTTCTTTCTTGTATTCACTCAGAGACTGGATGAAAGAAGATCCTGATTTTGTAGAACACCATAAGACGGATTTGGCAGCTTCGTTGGAAAAAACGATTGTAGACATTCTGATGGATAAATTACGTAAGGTGGTAAAGGATACAGGCATCAAGGAAGTGGCCGTGGCCGGAGGCGTATCGGCAAACAACGGTCTGCGAAATGCTTTTCGTGAACATGCGAAAAAATATGGCTGGCGCATTTTCATACCGAAGTTCGGGTATACTACCGACAATGCGGCCATGATTGCCATTACGGGATATTATAAGTTTTTGGACAAGGATTTTTGCACTATAGACAAACCCGCTTATTCACGGGTAACCATTAAGTAACAATTTAGAGAAAACAGATTATGTCAGTAGAAACCAAAACACTAAGTAAGGAGATAAGTGAAATTTTCTGGAGAGAAGGCTATACATTGGCTACTGCAGAAAGTTGTACGGCTGGTAACGTGGCAGCCATCATAACTGCTATCCCAGGTAGTTCTCGTTTCTATAAAGGTGGGGTTATAGCCTACTCGGATGAGGTGAAGAAAACGCATTTATATGTAAATGCCGAAACACTGGAACAGCATGGGGCGGTAAGTGAAGAAACCGTTGTGGAAATGGTAAAGGGCGCCATCAAGGCTTTGGATGTGGATTATGCAATGGCTACATCCGGAATTGCCGGTCCTGGCGGAGGAAGTCCGGAAAAGCCGGTCGGCACGATTTGGGTAGCAGCCGGAACAAAAGATGCGGTGCTTACGGCTAAATTGACCGAAGACGAAGGTCGTGAGAAAAATATTCAGGCTGCAACCGCAAAAAATCTCCAATTGCTGTTGGAATTATGCCAAAATCAGGGAAAAGAGGAGTAAAAGTTTAATTTATTGGGAAAAGATTTGTTTATATAAAATAAAATCACTTACTTTGCACTCCGTTTGAGAGAACCATGGAATAAAACTATAAAAACTAGATAGAAATGTCGAAAATTTGTCAAATTACCGGAAAGAAAGCCTTGATAGGCAACAACGTTTCACACTCTAAGAGAAGAACAAAAAGAACTTTTGATGTGAACTTGTTTACAAAGAAATTCTACTATGTAGAACAGGATTGCTGGATTAGCCTGAACATCTGCGCTAACGGCTTGCGAGTTATTAACAAAAAAGGCCTGGATGCAGCGCTGAACGAAGCGGTAGCAAAAGGTTATTGTGATTGGAAAACTATCAAAATTATTGGTTAATTAAAAGGAGAGAAAGACTATGGCTAAGAAAGCTAAAGGAAACAGAGTACAGGTAATCCTTGAATGCACAGAAATGAAGGATAGTGGTATGCCGGGAACTTCTCGTTATATTACAACTAAGAATAGAAAAAATACCACTGAAAGATTGGAATTGAAAAAATACAATCCGATTTTGAAAAGAGTAACAGTTCATAAAGAAATTAAATAATAACAGACCATGGCAAAGAAAACAGTCGCAACCCTTCAGACAGGTAAAGAAGGACGTTCTTATACTAAGGTTATCAAAATGGTTAAGTCTCCGAAAACTGGTGCTTACGTTTTTGATGAACAAATGGTTCCTAACGAAAAAGTACAGGACTTCTTCAAGAAATAATTTATCTTTTGAGATATAAAATGCTAAATAAAAGTTCCTTTCATTCAAATATGAAAGGAACTTTTTTTGTGTGAAAGCGAGAATAATCTTATCTTTGTTGTCGGAAACTGATAAAAGTAAGTTGTATGGGATTTTTTAGTTTTTTCTCAAAGGAAAAAAAAGAAACATTAGACAAAGGATTGTCTAAAACCAAAGAAAGTGTATTTGGAAAAATAGCACGTGCGGTGGCCGGAAAATCGAAGGTAGATGATGAGGTGCTGGACAATCTGGAAGAAGTGCTTATCACGTCTGATGTGGGAGTAGAAACTACGCTGAACATTATCAAGCGCATTGAAAACAGAGTGGCAAAGGATAAGTATGTGAATACACAGGAATTGAACAATATCCTTCGTGAGGAGATTGCGGCGTTGCTGATGGAAAACAATACGGTGGATGCTGCCGACTTTGATGTGCCTCAGGATAAGGCTCCTTATGTGATTATGGTGGTAGGCGTGAACGGAGTAGGAAAAACAACGACCATCGGTAAACTGGCTTATCAGTTTAAAAAAGCTGGGAAAAAGGTTTATCTGGGTGCCGCAGATACTTTCCGTGCCGCAGCCGTAGAGCAGCTGGACATTTGGGGAGAACGCGTAGGTGTGCCGGTGGTAAAACAGAAAATGGGAGCTGACCCGGCTTCAGTAGCTTTTGATACGCTGAGTTCTGCCAAGGCTAATAATGCCGATGTGGTAATCATTGATACGGCAGGACGTTTACACAATAAGATTGGCTTGATGAACGAGCTGACAAAAATCAAGAATGTAATGAAGAAGGTGGTACCCGATGCACCTCATGAGGTGTTGCTGGTATTGGATGGTTCTACCGGACAGAATGCATTCGAACAGGCCAAACAGTTTACTTTGGCTACAGAAGTAACCGCCATGGCTATCACCAAACTTGACGGAACGGCCAAGGGTGGAGTAGTGATTGGAATTTCCGACCAGTTTAAGATTCCGGTGAGATACATCGGTCTGGGAGAAGGTATGGAAGACCTGCAGATATTCCGTCGCCGTGAGTTCGTAGATTCATTGTTTGGCTCAACCACTGAAAAATGAGAAAGAATACAATCGATATAATTACTTTAGGATGCTCGAAAAATCTGGTAGATTCCGAAAAACTGATGAAGCAGCTGGAAGCTAATGGCTACAAGGTGACACATGACAGCGACCATCCGCAGGGAGAAATTGCCGTTATCAATACGTGTGGCTTTATTGGCGATGCCAAAGAGGAGTCTATCAACATGATTCTGGAGTTCTGTCAGGCAAAAGAAGAAGGACGCTTGAAGAAACTTTATGTAATGGGCTGTTTGTCGGAACGTTACCTGAAGGACTTGCAGATGGAAATTCCGCAGGTCGACAAATTCTATGGGAAGTTCAACTGGAATGAACTTTTGGCCGATTTAGGAAAGGCCTATCATTCTGAATTTGCCATTGAGCGTCATCTGACGACTCCGAAGCATTATGCGTACCTGAAAATATCAGAAGGTTGCGACCGCAAGTGTTCTTATTGTGCTATCCCTATCATTACCGGTAAACATGTGTCTCGTCCTATGGAAGAAATTTTGGACGAAGTGCGCTTGCTGGTTTCCGAAGGGGTGAAAGAATTTCAGGTCATCGCACAGGAGCTGACTTATTACGGAGTGGATTTGTATAAAAAACAGATGTTGCCGGAGCTGATAGAACAGATGGCACATATCCCGGGTGTGGAATGGATTCGTCTGCATTATGCTTATCCCGCTCATTTCCCGGAAGATTTGTTCCGCGTAATGCGTGAAAACGATAATGTATGTAAGTACATGGACATTGCCTTGCAGCATATCAGCGATAACATGCTGCAGAAGATGCGTCGCCATGTGACGAAGGCAGAAACCTATCAGTTGATAGAGAAGTTCCGTAAGGAGGTGCCTGGCATTCATTTGCGTACTACATTGATGGTAGGTCATCCGGGTGAAACGGAGCAGGATTTTGAGGAACTGATGGAATTTGTCCGTACGGCACGTTTTGACCGTATGGGTGCATTTGCCTATTCGGAAGAAGAAGGCACCTATTCTGCCAAGCATTATAAAGATGAGATTTCGCAGGAAGTCAAGCAGCAGCGTCTGGATAAACTGATGGAATTGCAGCAGGAAATCTCTGCCGACTTGTCTCATCGCAAGATTGGACAAGAATTCAAGGTAATCATTGACCGTAAGGAAGGTGATTATTATATCGGCCGTACACAGTTTGATTCACCGGAAGTCGATCCGGAGGTATTGATAAAGGTGGAAAATCACCGCTTGAGAATCGGTAGTTTCCATCGGGTAAAAGTGTACGATGCAGATGATTTTGATTTGTATGCTACAATTGTAAAATAAAATGACCAATAAGGAATTCATAGAAGAACTTTCCCGTCGTTTAGAGAAAACCGAAAAGGAAACAGCGTCTTTGCTGGCTTCTTTTACGGAGTGTGTGTCGCAGTCTTTGCAGGAAAACAAGACTGTGGCGCTACAGGACTTCGGCTCGTTTGAGGTGGAGAAAAAGATGGAGTATATTTCTGTGAATCCCGTCACCAAACAGCGCTTTCTGGTACCTCCCGAACTGGCTGTCAGTTTTAAGTCGACTACTTCGTTAAAAGGAAGGGTTAAAAACGTCTTGTCGGATGAATGATAAAGTAACTTTACATGAACTTGTGGATTTATTTGCTCGCAAAAGCCAGTTGGCCCAGGCTGATGCGGCATTTTTTGTCAAGGAGTTTCTGTCATTGATAGAAGAAGCTTTGGCAAGGGACAAGTATGTAAAGGTAAAAGGCCTGGGTACGTTTAAGCTGATTACGGTAGACGCTACGGAAGAAACAGCTTCCAACGGACCGGAAACCACGGATAGCCAGTCGCATACGCGTATTTCTTTTATTCCGGAAACCGGACTGAAGGATTTGGTGAATAAGCCTTTTGCGCATTTCCAGTCGGTACTGCTGAAAGATGAAGTGCATTTTACAGACTTGCCTGAGGACGAAACCGGGGTGGAATCTCAAGAGGCGGTAACCGAGGTGGAGAAGACCGGAGAAACCGATGCTGTAATCGAATCCCCAACAGAGCCGGCTACGGAAGAAACTGATGAGGTATTGCCGCAAACAGAAGCTGCCTCTCTGATAGAAGAGGAACCTGTTCAGGTGTCAATAACGGAGAAGGTGGTTTCTGAGAAAGAGGAGGTGAAAGAAAAGCAGGAAGATACGTTGCCTGAAAAGGAAGAAAGGATTCCCGCTGTTGATCTGATTCCTTCAGGGAAAGAAGCTAATGTGCCGTGGTGTATGATTGCCTCCATCTTGCTGGCAGGTGTTTTCATAGGAGGAATCGTGACATGGGTATTGACCTCAGGCCGACGGTATATTCCGGAACAGGTGGTAGAGAAACTGATGAATGAAACGCGGAAAACGCCTGCGCCTGTGGTTCCTGACTCCTTGCAGGGGGCTGATACTTTAGTTGTAAAAAAAGATTCTTCCTTGGTACAGAAGAAGGATACCTTGAAAAACGTCGCGAAGAAAGAAGAAAAAACTCCCGTAGTTTCTACGCCTGTATCGAAAAGGGAAACCTTAGCCGATACGGTTGAATACCAGATAACTGGAAATCAGGGCTCATATACGCTTAAACCGGGGGAGAGCCTGGTACGTGTAGCCCTGAAATTCTATGGAAATAAAAAACTATGGCCTTATTTGGTGAAGCACAATAAGGCTATTATTAAAAATCCGGATAACGTGCCGGTGGGCACCACAATTCAGATTCCGCAACTTACTCCTAAAAAATAACGAGAGACCTTGTTTCAATTCAAACAAGGCTTTTTTTAATTTTCTTTAGTTCAATAAGCCTTAAAAGGCGAATCCCATCTATATTTTTTTATCAAAATTTATTGTGCCTGTTAAGGGAATACCTTAATTTTGGGGTGTCTTT
>CAMFND010000097.1 GCA_945965395.1 uncultured Bacteroides sp. | reverse complement strand
AAGGTGCTCAGAAGTGAACTCTCCAAAGAAAGGGCCACCCGGCTTGAAGGAAGCTTCGGCACTCAAAAGCAACACTACTCACTCGCAAGAATAAAGGCCAGGAACAGGAAGACCGAAATCCTTTGGATTTTTTTCGGAATACATACGGCAAATGCCGTACTGATGATAGACAAGATCACGAGCAGAACAGCTAAAGCGGCATGACATGAATTTACAGACAGGAGCAGAAGAGGCCATCAGACTTCTTCCGGAACATCATGTCCAACAATAGGATTATATGAAAAAACACAGAAAAAGGGCAATAATAATGGCATATAAAGTGATTATGCTCTATCGACTTTATATGCCATCTTACTTTTTAGGGACATTTACTGAATATCCCTAATTAATTTATTCCTCCACATGCCTTTTCATTTACTCATTTATAAAAGCTAACTATTACATTTCGGATTTTTTTCCAACTAGTAGATAATATACATTTTACCCGATAGAGCCGAAAAATGAAATGCATCCAACTATAATTTTTAATCAAAAATAAGAATTGAACGAAATTTCTACGTTTCTTTTTCAAAAAGAGAGAAAAAGAATCCTGATTATCTTTCACAAAATCATAACATAAAAGAAGAGCCTCTTTTTCTTCTTCCAAAGATAGTTGCTGCCCACCAAAACGGTATTTTTCTCTCAATGCATCATAAATATGCTAATAATAATTCGCTTCTATGAATCGACTATAATCTGGCCGACAAGAAATAGCTTTACCCGCATTATATAGTAATTGGGCTATTCCTTTTCTTTCAATAAAAGGAAGTTTACGACTTGACAAACTAGAAGGATTCCCATAAACCACATAATGATATTTTCCTCCCGAAAGAATGGCCAATGAACGAATATGGCTACAATACATCAGAACAAAAAGTTCATCTTCGTAGCTATTCATATTCTCATTAAAACGAAGGTCGTATTTATCAATTATTTCTTTACGAAATAATTTATTCCAAGTCAATCCTAAAAGCCGTCTTCTATAAAGATACATTATACCATCACATATATTACCTCCTTGATAATATCCTGGATTTAGAAAGAATTCTTTTGACTTATTCTTTCCACGTTCTTGAATGTATCCTGTAAAACAAATATCACATCCTATATACGAAGACTCTAGATAATACGCCCAAAAAGCATCATCAACCCAGTCATCACTATCAACAAAACTGAATCCACTTTCCTTTTGCAACTTGCAAACCTAAATTACGTGCAGCGTTTACTCCTCTATTTTCCGTATGAAAAACTTGAATTCTAGAACCTCTACGAGCATAGTCATCACATATCTTACCACAATTATCAGGACTACCGTCATCTATCAAAATAATTTCAAAGTCGGTAAAAGCCTGGTTTAATAAACTTTCTATACATAACGATAAAGTTTTTTCAGCACGGAAAACAAGTACAATAATAGATATTTCGGAGCTCATGACTTTTCCTTATTAGCTATAATATATTCTATATCAGGATTAAATGAGAGTCCATCCCAACATCCCTGCTTAATTGCACGTATAAATTCTTCTCGTCCTTCTTTTGACGGACGCCGATTCAACCGTACCATACACACTCGATACTTATTCAATACTGAAAAGAAAAATACAATTTTATTTACCTGCTTCCTTTTAATATAACAACTATTACGGATAGAATAATAAAAACGCCAAGCCATATTTGCCGGAGCCTTATCGATAGAAGGAGAGTAATTAGTAGCCGTTTTATGGCAAACAATGCTATTGGGAGCATAAAAACAAGGATACGACTTCGCTATACGAAGTGTGTATTCCAGATCATCACACCAAATAAAAAATTCTTTAATAGGTAAACCCAACTGATAAACAGCCTTTGTATTTACCAAGACTGATACAAATGAAGCCAGACTACAGTATATTCCTAAAATTCCATTATACTCCACCTTGCTTTGTACTCCGTTCTTATAAATCAAACATGCCTTATTCATTGCATGAGGCTTCCCATCCGTCCAATTTACCTGACTACAAACAAATCCTACATTTTTATCTAACGAAGTAACCTTTACCAACTCTTCTAAAGCAGTAGAGGAAGGAATCGTATCATCATCCATTAACCACGTATAATCACATCCTTCCAATACTGCAGTTTTAAGTCCTAATGAAAAACCGCCAGCACCACCAATATTTTCTTGGGAATGAATAATCAGATACCTCGTATCTGTCAAGCTATCTAGAAACTCAGATGTTCCATCCGTAGAACAATTATCTACAATCACAATCCGTTGAATTGGATAAGTCTGATTTTCCAATGCAGATAAACATTCTTTTAATAAAGAAAGCCGATTATAGGTTACAACAACGCAATTTATTTTCATAGCCACATTTTTTATTTATTATCTTCTTTCCACTTCAACCAATCCTCCTTCGTTCGTTTCCAACGCTTATGTGTCCAAAGCCAATATCCTGGCTGTTGACGAATCTGCTCTTCCAAACGGCGAGAATACAAGTCTGTTAATTCATAATCCGGGTATTCTTTCGGATGCAATGCCATACACTCAAAAGAAGCACGATAATAGCCACGACAAATCCGCTCTACTCTCACATAATATAATGCCGCATCTACCTGCTTGGCAATGCGTTCTGCACCAATGAAAAAAGAAGTCTCATGATTCAGGAAAGTAGTCCAGTGGTTCATATTTTCCCACTTAGGCAGCTGGTCGGAAATAAAGCCAATCATCACTTTCTTTTCCTGTCCGCGCAAAGTTAAAATACGTCGAAGTGTTTCTTTCATCAGAATAGACTCTCCACCAAACTGCCCTCGCAACTTCAAAAACAAGTCATCGAACGACTGATTATATATCCGATGATAAATCTGTCCACAATGTATTTCGGGCAACCAGTAAGCCAAGGATGCAATATATTCCCAATTACAATAATGTCCTAAATATAAAAAGCAGAATTTTTTGTTTTCACGCTCTAAATCTGCACGAACTTCATCCAAACCAACAAACTCCATCCGTCGCATCATTTCTTTCTTTGAGATAGAGAATAGCTTTATTACCTCCATCAGATAATCACAAAAGAAATGATAAAACTGGCGCTCTATATCACGTTTCTCTTTCATACTTTTCTCCGGAAAACATTCATCCAATTGCTTTTTCACCACTTCCCGACGGTATTTCACCACATAAAACAATGGGAAGAACAAACAATCGGAGAAAAAGTAAAGAAGCCTCAACGGAAGTAAAGACAACAGATATAAAAAGAAAAATAATATACGATATACCAGCTTCATCAGAATATGGAGTTATAATTCAAGGCAAAGCTACAAAAAATATATCATCCTTGCAGTACGTAAAGTTCAAATTTTGCGGAAAGGATGGCGTACCTATGGTATTTTGCACTATCTTTGCAAAATACAAGTAGTTACATTCTCTATTATGAAAGAATTCTTCCAACTCATGCGGCGGTTTGTATCGCCCTACAAAAAATATGTCTGCTGGGCTGTTCTTCTGAATATCCTTTCAGCTATTTTCAATGTGTTTTCTTTTTCTCTTTTAATTCCTATTCTGAATATTCTCTTCAAAACGAATGCACAGGAAAAAGTGTATCAATATATGGATTGGGAATGGTCGGTCGATTCATTGAAGGAAACTGCTATAAATAATTTTTACTATTATGTAAATCAATTGATAGACAGTTTTGGGCCATCGACCACATTGTTGCTTTTGGGATTGTTTTTGGCAGGCATGACTTTTCTGAAAACAGCTTGTTACTTTGGCTCTACGGCTGTAATGGTTCCTTTGCGAACAGGCATTGTGCGGGATATACGTACAATGGTGTACACAAAAGTTACTTATCTTCCTTTAGGCTTCTTTTCAGAAGAAAGAAAAGGAGATATTATTGCCCGAATGAGTGGAGATGTGGCAGAAATTGAAAACTCCATCACCAGCTCACTGGACATGCTGCTGAAGAACCCGATTCTGATTATTTCTTATTTCACAACCCTGATGATTATCAGCTGGCAGCTGACTTTATTTACTATCCTCGTATTGCCTACCATGGGATGGTTAATGGGAAAAATCGGTAGAAAACTGAAAAGACAGTCGCTTGATGCACAGGAAAAATGGGGAGAAACCATGTCGCAGCTGGAAGAGACCCTAGGTGGCCTGCGAGTTATCAAAGCCTTTACTGCTGAAGAGAAGATGATCAATCGTTTCAATAAATGCAGTAATGAATATCGTGATGCAACCAGTCGGGTATCTATCCGTCAGGCTATGGCACACCCGATGAGCGAATTTCTGGGTACAGTGCTTATCGTTTTTGTACTATGGTTTGGGGGTTCATTGATTTTAGGAAATAACTCTTCCATTGATGCTTCTACTTTTATCTACTACATGGTGATACTTTATAGCATCATCAATCCGCTGAAGGATTTCTCAAAGGCCAGCTATATGATTCCAAGAGGATTGGCTTCCATGGAACGTGTAGACAAGATTCTAAAAGCACCTAACAACATTGTAGAGAAAGAGAAACCGCAACATCTTTCTTCATTAAACAAAGACATTCAGTTCAACCATATCACATTCAGCTACAACGGCCAGACACAGGTGTTGAATGACATTAATCTCCGTATCAAAAAAGGAGAAACGATTGCGCTGGTGGGACAAAGCGGCTCCGGTAAATCAACTCTGGTAGACTTGCTGCCCCGATTCCACGACGTACAAGGAGGAGAAATTCTGATTGACGGAGTGAATATAAAAAATGTATCTATCAGCGACCTCCGTTCACTTATCGGATATGTGAACCAAGAAGCCATCCTATTTAATGATAGTTTCTACAACAATATCACGTTCGGTGTAGAGAATGCGACAAAAGAACAAGTGATAGAAGCTGCCAAGATTGCCAATGCACACGATTTTATTATGGAATCAGAACAAGGATATGATACCAACATCGGTGACCGGGGATGCCGCCTTTCTGGAGGACAACGCCAGCGTATATCCATCGCACGGGCTATTCTAAAGAATCCGGCTATCTTAATACTGGACGAGGCTACTTCGGCACTTGATACGGAAAGTGAACGTTTGGTACAAGAAGCTTTGGAACGCTTGATGAAAACCAGAACGACTATTGCTATTGCACACCGTCTGTCGACCATCAAAAATGCCAACCAGATTTATGTGTTGTATGAAGGAAAGATTGTGGAGAACGGGAAGCATGAAGAACTGCTTGCACAAAACGGATACTACAAACGTTTGAACGACATGCAGGCACTGTAATAAAAACAAACGGCTTTAAAGGAATTGTAAATACCCTTTAAAGCCGTTTGCATTTTTATGTTTATACTCTAATATCTTCCTAACTTCTCGTGGATTCCATCACAATAAGCTTGCCAGAATTTGGCTACGTCATTCAGTGTATACACGTTCTTAAATGGGCAAGTGAATAAAGCTACCAGCAAATACCCCAGCACTCCATTGAAACCACGCAGATATTTCACCCACCAGTTACGTCCATAATGATGATTCAAATAAGTGGAATTACGTACCTGATAAAAACGTTTCCATTTTTTCTTCCGGCTTCTCTCCTCCCAGCTATCATTTGAAAAGAATTTTTCCTTATCCATCAAGGCTGAGGGAATATATAGAATCCGGAAGCCTGCCAATACTGCACGCAGACAGTAATCAGTATCGTCACAGAAAATAAACAACTCTTTATTAGGCAACCCTATTTCTGCAACGGCCTTACGGCTTATACAAAGTCCTTCAAAAGCCGTGCCACAAATATCCACTGGGCCATTAACCACCTGCTTCTTCAGCTTTTGCTGATACATGGACGCAAACGGATTGCTCAGGTTCACCTTTTGAAAGTCATTGGTAAAAATCTGTCCTTCCATCAAACGACGAGGAGCCAGAATTCCTACCCCTGGTTCATGGGTATAAGGCAGCAGATGCTCCATACAGTCCGGACGAGGAAACACATCATCGTCCATGCACCAGATCCAGTCGGCACCTGCCTGATAAGCGTACTGAATGCCTCGATAAAAACCTCCCGACCCTCCGACATTTTCCTGATGAATAACGGTCAAGTCTTCCTGTTCGTCCAACCACGCTCCAGTTCCATCCGTACTGCCGTTATTTACAACCACAATAGAAGAAACAGGAGTATTCAAGCGTAAACAAGCAATGTTACGCTTCAACAACTCTTTCCGGTTATAGGTTACTACTACAGCTATTATATTCATACCCTCTAGTTAATAAAGACCATCAATCTTTCCAGGCTGCGTACTCCGATAAGCTACCATCAACTTGTAACACTCGTCAGGATCAAAACCACGTTCTTTTGCATACTCCTCGGCCAATATCTTATGCATGTGAGGAGTAGCAGGAAGGCGCTCCAGATTCTTACAACCCGCTTTCATATCTAACGGCCCAATGTCCATGCGGTTCAAATCAACAATCTCTATCTTTATGCCTTCTGCTGTCTGAGCAAACAAGATATTTCCTCTACCATAGTCTTTATGAGCATAACCGTGATTGTGCAACTGAGCTGTCACATGACCTACTGCACGAAGCACATCATCCTCATATTCAAACTTATGTTTGAACAATTCCTCATAAGTATACGGGCATTCGGATGCATACGTTACATAATAACTGCGATCGAACATCAATCCTTTACGGATATTCAAATATCCAACGGGACAAGGAGTACCCACACCAATATCCAATAACATCTGGGCATGTTCAAAAGAACGTTTGGCTTTTGAAGGACGAAAGACTCCATACACCCAACGATTGATTATATTCGGAGTACGAAAAGATTTTACCACAAGTACGTTTCCATTATAGGTAATTTTTCTCAATTCATTTCTACCTTTATGTATGATGGTACCCTCTCCCTTCTCAAAACGATCCGGAATAGAAAGCATGAAATCCCGAAAAGACTCACATTCGGGACTTAATACCAGAGTCTGATGATTAAAGAAACTCATAAATACGTATTAACTAAATCTTATCCAATCCCTTTGTAAACTTCAACCAATAATACTTCAACGGGTTCTTGTATTTCAGCTGTTTCCATGGACGACTTCCATGAGGACGATGCCAGACAGGCAAGACTGTAAACAAATAATTTTGGAAGCCCTTCTTTAAAGCCTCATGAGAAATCGTTACATCATACCAGTTCTTCGTAGCATCCAGCTGATGAAAATCAAACTCTTTCAAGAAGCTCAATGTCAACAAAGAGCAACAAAAACTACAATGCTTCTTTTCCGCATAGATTTTATTCTCATTTCCTTTAGCATGCAGATAAGGGTAATTTATTTCTCCAGATTCATCCGTAGTCACAGCTGCTGCAATAGCACAATCAGGACGCGCCAAAGCTCCATCAAACAAATCTTGCAAAGTATTCTTTTTCACCACCACATCCGATTCTACAATCAACAAACCAGCTTCTGCCTCAATCGCTTCCTTCTGAGCCATCTGCAACACCAATAAATAATTAGGTGAAGGATGATTTGTCAAATCAGACAGATTAACTAATCGAAAACCCAATTGCTTTGAACTTTCCTCCAAAATTTTTGTATTCTCCTCCGTGCTAAAATCATTATATACCGTATAAGTATAAGGAACTTTTATCTCGGAATTCAAAATAGCTTTTACTGTTTCTAAAGTAAACTCTATAGAATCTTTGACTGGAGTAATGATATGCAGACTTTTCATGTTATTTATTCATTTACAAATTCTTTTTTAACTAGATTCAGTGCAGCTTCTACGGTATCATCCATATCAGCATATGTATATTGTGCCAATCTACCACCAAATAATACATTCTTCTTTTGCTGAGCTAAATCCTGATAACGTTTGAACATGTCCATATTGCGCTTATCATTAATTGGATAATAAGGCTCCTTCCCTAATTCAAAATTATCAGGATATTCATTAGTAATAACTGTCACAGGTTGTTTCCCAAACTCAAAATGTTTATGCTCAATAATTCGAGTATAAGGTATTTCACGCTCTGTGTAATTCACCACCGCATTTCCTTGAAAATCTTCCATTTCCAACACTTTCTGTTCGAACCGCAAGCTCCTATACTCCAGTTGTCCACATTGGTAATCAAAAAATTCATCAATACAGCCTGTGAATAAAATCTTATTGGCAATGCCATCCCAAAAAGAACGTTCTTTAAAATAATCGACTCCTAAACGTACTTCAATTCCCTCCAGAAGTTTTTCAATCAACACATTATATCCCCCTTTGGGAATTCCTTGATACGCATCATTAAAATAGTTATTATCAAAAACAAAGCGGAAAGGAATGCGCTTTATAATAAAAGGCGGTAATTCTGTGGCAGCGCGCCCCCACTGTTTTTCTGTATAGCCCTTAATCAAGACATTATAAATATCTTCACCACACAATTTCAACGCCTGTTCCTCCAAATTAACAGGATCAGAAATATGATTATAAGCCTTACGCTGTGTTTCTATTTTTGCTTTCGCCTCTGCCGGAGTTTTTACTTTCCACAATTGATAGAAAGTATTCATGTTAAACGGAAGATTATATAATTCTCCTTTAAAACAAGCCAATGGAGAATTAGTAAATCGATTAAATTCAACTAAGCGGTTTACATAATCCCACACTTCCTTATTGTCTGTATGAAATATATGTGCTCCATATTTATGCACATGAATACCTTCAATGTCTTCGCAATAAATATTTCCGCCACAATGTTTTCGCTTATCAAGCACCAGACAACGTTTTCCTCTTTTCTTTGCTTCACAAGCAAAAATGGCACCAAATAATCCTGCGCCAACAATCAGATAATCATACTGCTTTACCATATCACATAGTCTATTAATCCTATTTGGCAAAGATAGGAATAAAATAAGATTTACGATGCATTGTTTCTGTTTTAGTATCGCATTTCATCAAAAGTATATACATTTGCAGACTCTAAAAAAGACTTTAGAACAGTATATAGTAAAGATGAAAGTAATCGTAGACAACAAAATACCTTACATCCGCGAAGCCATCGAACAACTGGCGGATGAAGTGGTCTATCTGCCAGGAAAAGCCTTCACACCGGAGGTCGCTAAAGACGCGGATGCCCTGATTATCCGCACACGGACAATCTGTAACCGAGAATTGCTGGAAGGAAGCAACGTACGGTTCATCGGGACAGCCACCATCGGTTTCGACCACATTGATACAACATATTGCCAGCAAGCCGGAATTACCTGGAGCAACTGCCCCGGATGCAATGCAGGAGCTGTAGAACAATATCTTCACGCTGTGCTTCTGCTTCTTCAAAAAGAAAAGGGAATCAACCTGCAAGAATCTTGCCTGGGTATCATTGGCGTAGGACACGTGGGAGAACGTATACGGCAGATGGCACAACGCGTCGGATTGAAGGTGCTGCTGAATGACCCTCCTCGGGCAGATCAGGGAGAAGAAGGTTTCTGTTCATTAGACACACTGGCCGAACAATGTAACATGCTGACCTTTCATACACCTCTCATCCGGGAAGGAAAATATAAGACCTACCATCTGGCCGACAATACTTTCTTTCAAAAGCTACAACAAGCCCCTTACCTCATCAACACCTCACGTGGAGAAGTTGTAGATACAGAGGCACTGCTCGCAGCAATGAATAAAGGTCTCGTAAAGGGTGCCGTCATTGACGTATGGGAAAACGAACCGCACATCAGTCAGGAGTTGCTCGACAAGGTATTTATCGGCACACCTCACATTGCCGGTTATTCTGCCGACGGAAAAGCCAATGCTACCCGCATGGTACTGGAAGCATTTTGCCGTTTCTTCCATAAACGGGCTGATTTTCACATTGCCCTCCCCGACAATCCGAATCAAACCTTGTCACAGGACGAGAATGTGAGGGTACTTCAACTGTATAACCCACACAAGGACTGCGAAGAATTGCGTGCACACCCGGAGCTGTTTGAACAACTGCGCGGCGACTATCATTTACGAAGGGAATAAGGCATAAAAAAACAAGTTTACGTGCACAGAATGTATAAAAATGTGCAAAGGAAAAGCATTTATTTGCCTGAATATTTGCTTAGAATCAGAAATATTTATTCCTTTGCAGCGAAAAATCAATAAATTACATTATTTATAAACTTAAAAAACTTAGAATTATGTCTGAAATCGCATCAAAAGTACAGAAAATTATCGTAGATAAATTGGGCGTAGAAGAATCAGAAGTAGTTGCAACTGCTAGCTTCACTAACGACCTGGGTGCTGACTCTTTGGATACTGTAGAATTGATCATGGAATTCGAAAAAGAATTCGGAATCTCTATTCCAGACGATCAGGCAGAAAAGATCCAGACTGTAGGTGACGCTATCTCTTACATCGAAGCTAACGCAAAATAATTTAATTCTACTTTTATGGAATTAAAAAGAGTAGTAGTAACAGGTCTTGGTGCGTTGACTCCAGTAGGTAACACTGTTCCGGAATTCTGGAACAACCTCCTGAACGGCGTCAGCGGAGCAGGACCTATTACTCATTTTGATGCGTCAAAATTTAAGACTCAGTTCGCTTGCGAAGTGAAGAACTTCAATGCTGCTGACCATATTGACCGTAAGGAAGCCCGTAAGATGGACCTTTACACTCAGTATGCCGTAGTTGCAGCTAAAGAAGCGGTAACTGATGCCGGTATCGACGTAGAAAAAGAAGATTTGAACAAAGTCGGAGTGATTCTCGGTGTCGGAATCGGAGGTATTCATACTTTCGAAGAAGAAGTCGCTGGTTACGAAAAGACTAAAAACGACCTCGGACCGAAATTCAATCCGTTCTTTATTCCGAAGATGATTGCAGATATTGCATCCGGACAGATTTCTATCATGTACGGCTTCCACGGACCTAACTTCACCACTACTTCTGCATGTGCGTCTTCTTCTAACGCTATAGCTGATGCATTCAACTATATCCGTTTAGGAAAAGCCAACATCATTGTAACAGGTGGAGCCGAAGCAGCTATCTTCCCAGCAGGAGTAGGCGGCTTCAATGCCATGCATGCACTGTCTACACGCAATGACGACCCTGCACGTGCTTCACGTCCGTTCAGCGCCAGCCGCGATGGTTTCGTAATGGGCGAAGGTGCCGGATGTTTGATTCTTGAAGAACTGGAACACGCTAAAGCACGTGGTGCGAAGATATACGCAGAATTGGCCGGTACAGGTGCATCTGGCGACGCTTACCATTTAACAGCCTCTCATCCTGAAGGCCTGGGTGCGAAACTGGTTATGCAGAGCGCTCTGGAAGATGCCGGAATGAAACCGGAAGATATCGACTATATCAACGTACACGGAACTTCTACTCCGGTAGGCGACGTTTCTGAAGTAAAAGCCATCAAGGATTTGTTTGGCGAACATGCTTACAAACTGAACATCAGTTCTACCAAGTCTATGACTGGACACCTGTTGGGTGCAACTGGAGGTGTAGAAGCCATTGCTTGCGTACTGTCTGTAAAAAATGATATTGTACCTCCGACAATCAATCACGAAGAAGGTGACAACGATGAAAACATCGACTATAACCTGAACTTCACTTTCAATAAGGCACAGCAGCGTACTGTACGTGCTGCATTGAGCAACACATTCGGATTTGGTGGTCACAATGCATGTGTAATCATTAAAAAATACACTGAATAAACTGTGTTTAGCAATATACTAGATGAGATAAGGCTTCTTTTTCGAAAGGATAAGGAGTCTTATCTTTGTTTTTATAAGATACTGGGATTTTATCCGCGAAACATCGAAATTTATCAGCAGGCCCTCTTGCACAAATCGTCTTCGGTAAAAGCTAAAGGCAGACTGTTGAACAATGAACGCCTGGAGTTCTTAGGAGATGCCATACTGGATGCAGTAGTGGCCGACATTGTGTACAAACGGTTTGAGGGAAAAAGAGAGGGATTTCTGACCAATACACGCTCTAAAATCGTACAACGAGAAACATTGAACCAGATTGCCGTAAAAATCGGACTGGACAAGCTGATAAAATACACCACACGGCAGTCGTCACACAACAGCTACATGTGTGGAAATGCTTTTGAAGCGCTCGTAGGAGCCATTTATCTAGACCGCGGGTACGCTACCTGCAAGTTCTTCATGGAAGAGCGCATTATCAAGCCCTATCTGAATCTGGAGAAGCTGTCGCGGAAGGAAGTCAACTTCAAGTCGAAACTGATTGAATGGGGACAGAAAAACAAGTTCCTCATTGAATTCAACCTGCTGGAACAGACGGTTGACGAGCAACAGAATCCGGTCTTTGAAACACAGGTCGTGGTAGAACAGGTTCCCGCTGGGCAAGGTAAAGGATATTCCAAGAAAGAATCACAGCAGGAAGCTGCTCATGAAACCTTGAACAAGATCAAGAATGACCCACAGTTCATTGACGCGATTTTTGCAGAAAAAGCCGCACGAGAACAAGCTGCTACAGAGGAGAATCCGACTTCAACAGACGCAACCGATACATTGACTGCAGAAGCAGATACCCTTCCCGTACAAGCAAACGAGCAGAACCCGGAATCTTTTGATACAGAAGTGAAAGAAGAAACTACTGTTACTGAGAAGTACGATGACGTGGAGCGGATTATTGCCGAAGCAGAAGAAGCGGCATTCCAGCTTACAGAAGAGACAGAAACAGACAGTGAAAAAACAAAAATTACTACGTAGTAATCGCTTGATTGCCCCGTAGTAAATTCCCAATTACCTTATAGTAAATCCTCAACTACCCCGTAGAAATAGTTGAGGATTTTTTGTATGCCTTTGCTTGCTCCTTCCAAGAAACTCTTCAAGGAAGAAAAGCTCTACATTTACCGTTCCTTTACAATGGAAGTCAGCGGGTGGCGATTGCCTTGAATATCGGTCAGGAAGGCTTTTGCCGACCCAAAGTTCAGGTACATATCCAGGCGCACCGGCAAGTGGTTACGGTCGTCTGTAATATAGAAGGTAATGACTTCTTTTTCCTTCTTTTCCTCTCCCACATATTCTACGAGCGAGAATACCAAACAACGATACGTCACCCCGTTTTCAGCCTTATAATTCTCCTTACGACGGTAAATCAAGGTCTGTTTTTCCACTTCCCTTCCGGTAGCCATAGAGAAAAGAATCTTCTGCCCGGGCTTGTACTCTGTGGGGTCATACGAACGGGCCTGCAAGAGGATACTCAACATATCGTACACACATACCGGCATCTCGTCATGATGTTTGTCCGTATTACCACGCAAAGTGCGTTGCTGGTCGACGATGCACTTTCCGTTCTGGTAACTGAATTTCACCTCATCCACCGTGTAGTGCTTTCCTTCCTCCGCTCCCTTTCGAAAATACAGAGGAACCAAATCCTGCGAAGTGATGCAGGTCAGCGTGTCACGCATCTTGAAGAAGAAGTCAATCTTCTTGTTGGTGTACGACTGCAAGTCCGTTTTCAAACATGGACGACCGTTATAAGTCGTCTCGTTTACCGTCATCTTTGCCCATCCGGCATTAATCCAGACGAATTTCCAGTTAAACTTCAGCTCATAAGAGAGTGTTTCTCCTGGCTTGATTGCATCATTCACTGCACCACATTGTGCGCTGGCTGCCATCCCTCCTACCAGAAGGAAAAGGCAAAGAATCAGTTTCCTTATCATGTTCTTCCTAGTTTACGAGCCCGCTCCTTGTTGCGGTCTTTGATTTTCTTGGCCTCATCAGGCTTTTGCTTCTTTATCTCGTCCAACTTCTGCTTGTCAAGCGGCACAGCGTGTATGTCCCACGTTTCTTCAAACTCAAAGTTGGCTTTCATTTCCCACACTTTCGGGAAGTAGTACACTTCTTCCGGCTGGCGTTTCTCTTCGTAGTTACCGGTATCCCACACCCCGTTGTTATTGTCATCGTTAAACAGACGGATGTAATATTTCGTACTGGGCTGCAAGAAATAGAAATCGCACGTATTCTTGTCCGTCACCGGCTGCTGCCGCACCACTCCGTCACTGCTGTTCAGCAATTGCACCACGGCATGAGGTCCTGCCCCTACGATATTCAGATACAGCGTACCGTAATCTTCAAGGGTCTTCACCTTCAACTGGTTTTCCACCTTGTTGGTATAAAGTCCGTAAATACCCTTGATACCCAACGAGTCTATCTTGAGCTGATACTCCTGTCCGGGTTGCCAGTCGGCCAGAATCTGATACTGACGTGGAGCTACGGAGTCTGCCATCAGAATAAACGGTATATCCTCCCACAACGAGTCTACCTTGACAGCCATGTGAATGGCCGCTGTGTCAATATGTTCCACCGGCTCCTCAAATTTCAGCACGATGTTCCGGTTCAAGTCCAGACTGGAAGGAGCATCTACCGACATCGCAAAGAATTTCGGCTCCACCTTCAGCGTATCACCTTTCTTTGCACGTTTTTTCCGCTCTTTCTCTTCCTTCTTCAGGGCTTCTTCGGCCAAGGCCATACGGCGTTTCTTATCAATCTTGTTCACCATACGCAAGGTATCAGTCTTCGGCACAAGCTGTCCCAACGTATCCGTAGCCAGATAATCCATCTGGAAGGTCAGCGTATCACGTTCGCACATCACGGTATCCTTAATCCAGTAACGGATGGTATCGTTGCGCGGATTACTTTCAATGATAAATGCATCCTTCTCATCAAAATCCAAGCCCTTGATGGTAGGAAGCGTATCTGCTTTGGCACTGAAATACAAAGAAAAACGGTTCAACTGTTCGCGCTCGCTCTTCACCAGATACTGCATCGGATTCTCTTCCTTGAACGAACGAAGAATCAGGTTATCGGGCAGGAAGCGTGTGTAATGCACCTCGTAAATCGTATCATAAGCCAATGTATCCAACTCATTCCATACAGTATCCTGGCGCATAGCCGGACGCATGTCAGGCACTACCAGTGAATCCAAGAAAGCAATGGCCTCTGTCTTCGAATCAAAGAAATAGTTCTGGTTACCGTCCATCAAGGCATAAATGCGGTATTTTCCCGGGGCAACCCCGCGAATAGTAAAATGCCCGCGGCTGTCAGTACGTGAAATACGGTCGAACGGAAGCTTCACGAATGCACTGTCTTCCAAATTCTTATGAAGCCCTACCTGAATACCCTTTACCGGTTCCAGATTATCAGCCGACAGCACCGTCCCCGATACCTCCATCGTATCAATATGCTCGCCTGTAGAGAAAGCGTATGCAAAGTTACCCAACGGGTTATCTTCGTTGTTGTCCACAATGGCATCACCAAAATCTATCGTATAAGTGGTATTTTCACGAAGGGTATCGAAAAATTCCACCAGGACCCGATGTCCGCTTACCTTCACTTCGGGCACCTCATTCTGAGGAGGCGAAATAATCACCTTCTCCGAAGCCTTGTCCAGCTTGATGTACTCATCGAATTCAATGGAAATTTTCTTGCGCTTGTTGTTCGTGGCATTGGGTTCCGGCGTAGCACGCACAAACTTAGGCGGTGTTTCATCATACGGTCCCCCGTCGGGCATACCCGTGCTCGCGCATGCATAAAACCCGATAATGACCAGCAACAAAGCAATATATTTAGGTATAGGTTTCATCTATATAGTTTAGTTATTCAGTTTCAACATTTCTTCAATATAGTCACGGCTGTTGCTCAGGCGAGGCACTTTGTGCTGGCCACCCAGCTTTCCTTTCTGTTTCAACCAGTCGTGGAACAGGCCTTCACGAGCCTTGATTACTTCCAGACGCTGCAAGGTAATATCTTTATGCCGTTTAGCCTCATAATCTGAGTTTATTTCCTGCAACGCGGTATCCAGCACCTGGGCAAACTTCTCCAGCGAGTCCGGCATCACACTGAATTCTATCAGCCACTGGTGACGGCATTTGGCATTGGCATCCATAAAGACAGGAGCTGCCGTATATTCCAGTACCTGTGCACCGGTTTCCTTGCAGGCTCTTTCCAGCCCTTTTTCTGCATTATCTACCATCAGTTCCTCACCGAAGGCATTGATAAAGTGCTTGGTACGACCGGAGATAATAAACTTGTATGGGTCTTTCTGTGTGAATTTCACCGTATCCCCAATGATATATCTCCACAAACCGCAGGAGGTACTGATTACTACCGCATAGTTACGTCCTACTTCCACACCCCACAAAGGTACAATCGTAGGATTCGGCTTATCGATTTCCTCCAAAGGAATAAACTCATAGAACACGTCATAGTCAATCATCAGCAACATGGCCGGATCGTGCAAATCGCTTTGCAGGCCAAAGAAGCCTTCACTGGCATTATACGTTTCCATGTAATGCATCTTGTCTGTCGGAATAAGCTGCTTGTACTGTTCACGATAAGGTGTGAAGCATACTCCTCCGTGGAAGAAGACCTCCAGATTAGGCCATACCTCATTCAAATGTTTGGCACCCGTTTTCTCCAGCACACGGTTCAGTACGGCCAGCATCCAGGAAGGAACTCCCGAAATGTTGGTCACATTCTGATGAATCGTGGTACTGGCAATGCGTTCCACCTTCTCTTCAAACTCACTCAACAAGGCAATCTCTTTCTTCGGCACCCGAATCAGGTTCACCAGCGGACTGATATTTTGAATCAGGATGGCCGACAAGTCACCCACCAGACTGTCCTTCACGTTATAGTTCGGGCTATGACTGCCTCCCAATATCAGTCCCTTACCCGAAAAGAAACGGCTTTCAGGATTCTCACGGAGGTACAATGCCACTGCGTCTGTTCCTCCCCGATAATGGATTCCTTTCAATCCTTCCGGGCTGACAGGAATAAACTTACTTTTATCATTAGTTGTTCCCGATGACTTGGCGTACCAGATGACCTTTCCCGGCCACAGCACATCCTTTTCACCATGGCGCATACGGTCAACATAACCTTTTACATCTTCATACGTCTGTATAGGAACGCGCTGAAAATCTGTATAATTCCGGATTTGGCTGAAATCATATTTCTTTCCCCACTCCGTAGCAGAAGCGCTCTGTATCAGTTTTCGGAATACACGGGCCTGAATTTCTTCGGCCTTTGTCCCATATAGGTCAATTTCTCTCTGTCTGGGAGCAAATATCTTTCCTATTAACTTTGTTGAATTCATTCCTTCTTAAATTTCAAATCCTTATATGTGATACTTGCAAAGGTAGATTTTTTCTGACTAAATCAGCAGAGAGGAACATTATTTTTTCCTCTATCATGACAAATATACAGTTTTTTCTTACCTTTACCACACAATCTATTAATACAGCAAAACATGAAGATAGGAATCTTGACTTCAGGAGGCGACTGTCCGGGAATCAATGCCACCATTCGAGGGGTATGCAAGACAGCCATCAACCATTACGGGATGGAGGTTTATGGAATCCATAGTGGGTTTCGGGGACTGCTGGACAATGACATTGTTCCGCTGGACGAAAGCTCACTGACAGGACTTCTGAACCTGGGAGGAACCATCCTTGGTACTTCACGCGAAAAACCGTTCAAAAGAAAAGCGGGTGCCGTATCGGAAAACAAACCTGCCATCATGCTTCAGACCATCCGCGAACGCGGCCTGGACTGCATCGTGTGCATCGGAGGAAACGGTACGCAGAAAACAGCTGCGAAACTGGCTGAAGCGGGAGTAAATGTGGTAAGCATCCCCAAGACCATCGACAATGACGTGTGGGGAACCGACGTTTCTTTTGGTTTCGATTCGGCCGTAACGATAGCCACCGATGCCATTGACCGCCTGCATTCCACTGCCAGTGCCCACCAGCGTGTCATGGTGATTGAAGTCATGGGCCACAAGGCTGGATGGATTGCCCTTCACTCCGGTATGGCAGGAGGAGGCGATATTATCCTGCTTCCTGAAATTCCTTTCGACATTCACCGTATCGGCGACGCCATCATCAACCGCCTGAAGAAAGGAAAGCCTTATTCTATTGTAGTGGTAGCAGAAGGCATTCCTACAATCGGAGGTAAAAAAGCTGCGCAATACATTGCCGAGGAAATAGAATACGAAACGGGATTCGAAACCCGCGAAACTGTATTGGGATACATCCAGCGCGGAGGAAGTCCTACAGCCTATGACCGCAACCTGGCTACCCGCATGGGAGGACATGCTACCGAACTGATAGCCCAGGGTATGTTTGGCCGGATGGTAGCGCTGAAAGGCAATGCCATCGAATCTGTTCCACTGAGTGAGGTGGCCGGCAAGTTGAAACTGGTTACGGAAGACCATGACCTGATTGTACAGGGCCGCCGCATGGGTATTTGTTTCGGATAAGCCCTAACAAATTATAAATTAAAAGCTTACAAAGCTGCTAAAAACGTCCTTACGTTTCAACTAAAACGCAAGGACGTTTAGAGGAAAACGCCTTTACGTTTTATTCAAAACTCTTCGACGTTTTATTTCAAACGCCCTTGTGTTTTCGTTTAAACGCAAAGGCGTTTTTTTATCCTGACTTTTCCAAGCTGATACATAGCCCAATTTTATTGTCTACATATACCATAGTTACCGAATCACCGCATAGATAAATAATCAAATTATTTACTATTTTTCATTTATTAATAAAAAAGATTTTTTTTATTCATTGCATTAATATACTTTTGCGACGAACCAAACAGCAAAACTAAGATTTTACTTTATGTCCCTTCACAGGGATTACTATCTACATTAATAACCTTAATTCCTATTCAAACATGCAAAAAGGAAAAACAAGCAAGTTTGTCCCCAAACTTGGACTGGTATTGTGGATGCTTCCACTTTCCTCCTGGGCTATTTCAGGCACGATTCCTGAAGCTAACTCCGCCCTGACATCGTATGCTCATGAAGCCAGAGAAATTGATGCAATTGCGCAAAGTGCCAAAAAACGAACCGTCACAGGTACAATTACCGATGCCTCAGACGGAACTCCCATCATTGGAGCCAACATTGTAGTAAAAGGAAGCCAAACGGGAGTCATCTCAGACCTTGACGGTAACTATTCAATAGAAGTTTCCAGCAAAGATGTATTGGTAATAAGTTTTATTGGATACAAGACCCGGGAAGTGCCGGTGGTAGACCTGGGAGTCATCAACGTAAAGCTGAAATCAGACAATGAAATGCTGGACGAAGTAGTGGTAGTAGGTGCCGGAACCCAGAAAAAAGTCAGCGTAACCGGGTCCATTACCAGCGTAAAAGGTTCCTCTCTTGTTACTCCCACCTCTTCTTTGACCAATGCGCTGGCCGGAAAACTGTCGGGAGTTATTGCCAAAACTTCCAGCGGAGCCCCGGGTGAAGCAGCCGAATTCTACATCCGTGGTATCGGTACTTTCGGTGGAAGAGCAACCCCGCTGATTATGTTAGACGATGTAGAAATCTCAGCTGCCGACCTGAACAACATTCCGGCAGAAACCATTGAAAGCTTTTCTATTCTGAAAGATGCTTCTGCTACCGCGATTTATGGTGCCCGTGGTGCCAACGGTGTAATGTTGATTACGACCAAATCCGGACGTGAAAATGAACGTACACAGATTAACGTGACTGTAGAAAACGCTTTCAATGTCATGACCAACTTCCCCGACTTCGTGGACGGTGCTACCTGGATGACAATGTACAACGAAGCACAGGTAACCCGCACTCCGGGCATCACTCCGAAATATACTCAGGAACAAATAGAAAATACCCGTCTGGGTACAAACCCTTACATGTATCCCAGCGTAAAATGGAATGATGTAATTTTCAAGAACATGGCCATGAGCCAGCGTGCCAACATCAACGTGCAGGGCGGTGGTTCCAGAGCAACTTACTATATGAGTATCCAGGCCAATCACGATTCCGGATTGCTGAATACCCGAAAGGTATACTCCTATAACAACAACATCAACAACTGGAGTTACAACTTCCAGAACAACATCAAATATAAGTTAACCTCTACCACGACCGTAGACCTGAGAATGAATGCGCAAATACGAAACAATCAGGGGCCTAACTACAATACATCCGATTTGTTCAATATGGCCCTGACCACCAATCCTATCAACTTCCCTGTCACATTCCCGGCTCAGGAAGGCGATACGCACATACGGTTCGGTAATGCCATTCTGAGTGGTGACAACTTACGCACCAATCCGTACGCCTACATGCTCTCTTCTTACAAACAAACTCAGGAAAATACCTTGAACACCTCATTAAAGGTAAGCCAGCAGCTTGATTTCATCACCAAGGGACTGAGCGCTACGGCATTGGTAAACTTCAAGAACTGGTCGTCCAACTGGTATAACCGCACCATTGAGCCCTACTACTACCGAATTAAAGACGGAAGTTTCAATCCCTCCACAGGAGAATATACACTGGAAAGATTAGGCACAAGCGGAACAGACTATATCGCACAGTCGGACATCACGAAAGACGGGGACAACACATTCTTCCTGCAATTTACCCTCGATTATCAGCGTCGTTTCGGGAAACACAACGTAGGAGGTATGCTGCTCTATATGCAACGTGAATACCGAAATGCCGTGTTACCTAACCGCAATCAGGGATTCTCCGGACGCTTCACCTACGATTTTGACCAGCGTTACCTTGCTGAAATCAACTTCGGTTACAACGGAACCGAACGTCTGGCCAAAGGTGACCGCTTTGAATTCTTCCCGGCTATCTCTTTGGGATGGGTGGTATCCAATGAAAAATTCTTTGCGCCACTCAGCAAGGTCGTATCCTCTTTGAAACTGAGAGGTTCTTACGGTCTGGTAGGTAGTGACGAAACCGGTCCTGAAGGCTCACCTCACTTCTTGTATATTGATCAGGTACAGGTAACGGGCGACAACCGTCCGGGAGCGACCTTCGGTGAAGACCTGAATGTCAGCAAATACGGTCCGATTGTCACTCAGTATGCCGTACAGAATGCCGGATGGGAACGCGTGAAAAAACTCGACCTCGGTTTCGATATGGAATTGTTCCGCTGCCTGAGCCTGACATTCGACTTCTTCTACGACAAGCGTTACAACATCCTGCTGCACCGTGAAGCATGGCCGCAATCGTTAGGATACGACTCTGCCAAACCTTGGAGCAACAAAGGAAAGGTAGACAACTGGGGATATGAACTGAGCATGAACTACCGCAAGCAGTTCAACAAAGACTTGGCTGTAGATTTCCAAGGGAACTTTACCTATACCCAAAACAAATACGTAGACTACGATGAGCCGCTCTATCCATATACATGGCAGACCGTGACCGGCAAACCATTGAGCCACCAGACCGGTTACATTGCGGAAGGACTCTTCCAAAGCCAGGAAGAAATAGACAACAGCCCGACACAAAACTTAGGAAGTACCGCCATGGTGGGCGACGTGAAATACCGCGACGTGAACGGTGACGGAATCATCAACACGGAAGATAAGGTCATGATTTCAGAATACGGTAACATGCCGCGCATTCAGTACGGACTTGGCATGAACATCGACTACAAAGGTTTCAACTTCGGCGTGTTCTTCAACGGTTCAGCCATGCGTACACTCATGATCAGTGGAATTACTCCGTTTGGACAAAATGACTACAACGTCATGCAGTTCATTGCCAATGATTACTGGACAGAAGCCAACCCGAACCCCAATGCGGCTTATCCACGCCTGGGATTGACTGATGCACAGACAGCCAACAACACCCAGCCCAGTACCTACTGGATGAGAAACGGTAACTTCATCCGCTTCAAGACATTGGAAATAGGCTACCGTTTCAAGCATGCCCGCGTGTACTTCAGCGGGAACAACCTGTTCGTATTCAGCCCGTTCAAATTATGGGATCCCGAACTGGCATGGAACAGTTATCCTTTACAGAGAACGTTTAATATCGGATTACAGTTAACATTCTAAAAATCTAATTACGATGAAGACTTTAAAAAATATAGGAAAAATAGCCTTGCTTTCACTGGCTTTATGTGGAGGAACCACCTCATGCAATTACCTGGATGTGGTACCGCCCGAACAAGCTTCTTTACCGGATGCGACCAAAGATCCGGAATCAACCCTCGGATTCCTGTTCTCCTGCTACGGAGGTATAAGAAATCCTTTCGACTATCAAACGGTAGAAGCCGGTGCCGATGAATATGTACTTCCTCCATTGTGGAACACCGGTTCACAGAAAATTACCTGGGACCTGAACCTTCCGACGAACATTGCCGACGGATGGAGCTGGGGCAGCAACTATCGGTTTATCGGACAGTGTCTGCTTTTCCTCCAGCAATTACCTCATGCAAGAGGAGTGACTGATGAGCAGAAAAGAGCCTGGGCGGCTGAAGCGAACTTCCTGCTGGCTTACTACCACATGGTTACACTGGTTGCCTACGGTCCATGCCCCATTACCGATACATACATTGATCAGGCCACTCCTGAATCAGAGTACAACGGACGTATGCACTTCGACTATGTAAAAGACTGGATTTGCCAGAAATTCGATGAAGTATGCGAAGACGGACAGCTCCCGGCTACCCGCACCGGAGACGAATGGGGAAGAGCCACTTCTGTCATGGCCAAGGCCCTGAAAGCACGCCTGCTCGTCTATGCAGCCTCTCCATTGTTCAATGGAAGCTTCCCCTACAAAGACTGGGAGAACACGAATTTTGAAACTCCGGGATATGGAAAAGAACTTATCAGCCTAAAATATGACCGCAAGAAATGGGAAGTTGCCAAGGCTGCCTGCCAGGAAGCCATTACTGCCGCAGAAGCAGCCGGCCACAAACTGTTCAGCCTGGAAGATGCACAGTCACTATACCAGCAGGCCGGACTCCCCCTCCCGTTTGTTCCTTTCAAAAGCGCAGAAGGCGGAACAGCCGACAAGGACAAAGAGTTCATGGAACGCGTACAACTGATGCGATACGTGGTGACCACACGCTATAAAGAAGGTAACCGCGAAACCATCTGGGGACTGGCTAATCAGGGAACCATGATTATCGGTTCTCTTCCACACCGTGTCATCAAGAATAACCAGGGAACCTGGAAAGCCGGATATTCGGGTGTATCGCCCACGCTAAATACAGTGGAACATTTCTACACCGAAAACGGAGTTCCTATTGAAAAAGACAAACAGTTCTACCTGCAATCCGAATGGTACCAGAGCGCAGGGGTAACCGACCGCAGTGACATTATCAAGCTGAATACCCGCCGTGAGCCTCGTTTCTATGCCTGGATTGCTTTTGACGGCGGTGACATGGGAAGCCGTATTTATGGCGGACAACCTCTGAAACTGGAAATGCGCAATTCGGAACTTCACGGCTACAATCCGTCTTTGTTCAACCGCGACAACTGTGTGACCGGATATCTGTCGCAGAAGTTCATTGAGCCTACCTTTGCATGGACAGCCAGTGCAGAAGAAAAGCAGGCCAAGCCGAGACCTCTCATCCGTATGGCAGAACTGTATCTGAATCTGGCAGAATGCTGCGCCGCTCTGGATGAAGTTCCCCAAGCATTAGCGCAGTTGAACATCGTTCGCAAACGTGCTGGAATCAGAGAACTTACTACCAGCGACGTGACAGACGACATGCCGATTATGAAATGGGTACAGAACGAACGTTTCGTTGAGCTGTGGGGAGAAGGACACCGCTACTATGACATACGCCGCTGGATGATTGCTCCAGAATATATGTCGGCAGGCGTACGCCGGGGCCTCAACGCCATGAGCAAGCTTGATCCTTCTTTCGAAGAATTCAACACCCCGGTAGTAATCAGTCAGGACTTCAAATGGACTAACCGAATGTATTTCCTTCCTGTTTTTGAAAATGAAGTTTACAAGAATCCACAACTCATTCAAGCACCAGGTTATTAAATAAGTATCTAATATGAAATTACACCATATATTTGGGGCTGCATGTGTCTTAGGAGGCACATTGGCCCTCTCCAGTTGCGAAAAATACGATGAACTGTTTCCGGAACAATACCACTGCGTATTGAATATCAAGGATGCAGGCATCCGTAACATTGAACTGTACACCACTGAAGCAGAAGGCGCCGTTTCCATTTCGGTCATGAAGACGGGAAGTAAGGGAGACGTACCAGCCAACGGAACAATCACTCCGATGTCGGAAGCCATCTTTCAGGAATATTGTAATACCAATGGACTGAAATATGCCTATCTGCCTGCAGAGTATTACACGTTGCAGAACAACGAAATGCAGTTCTCTTCACAGGAACGCTACAAACCGGTAAATACCGTACTGAAAACAAGAGAAATCCTGCAACTGCAAGAAAGCCATAACGGACAAGCGTATGCACTTCCTTTGCTCCTTCGCAGTTCGGAAGTGTCCGTGAACGACAGTTTGCTTATTATTGTCCCCCAAATTAAGGCACCCACCATCGGACTGACAAATAGCGGATTTACCCATGCCATATCTTTTTCATCCAAAGGTGAAGCGAAACAGGCTTATACATTAGAGCTGACTCTGCCCATTCCCAATATCTGGGGCCTAAAATGCAGTCTTGCTTGCAATGAAGAAGCCGTGGCAGCCTTCAATAAATATAACTCACAAAACGGCAACCGCTACAAACAGCTTCCGAGCAACGCATATACACTCCCGGAAAATGGAATCGTCACTTTTGGCAATGAGGCGACCACCGCTTCGGTAGACATTGCCATCAACCGTGCATCACTGGAAATGGGAGAATACATTCTTCCTCTTTCCATTGCCAGTCCCACTGTAGAAGGAGTGGAAATCAATGCAGCCCAGAAAACCGTTCTGTTAGGTGTCACCTATTCTCCGGATAAACTGGAACTGAAAGCCAGCCAGTTCAAAGCCAATTCTATTGCAGAGGGAGACGGAACAGGGTATGCAGGTTTAGTTGACGGACTTGGTTCAGGCCTCCATTTTCACTCCAACTGGAGTGCTCCAGTAAAAGATGCAACCTACGGGAACTACATTGACGTAACATTGTCAGCTCCTGTACAATCCATCAAACTTGATTACTGGACCCGTTTTGAAAATGGTAATGCAGCGCCGACGCACATTAAGTTATTTGCCAGCACCAATGGTACAGAGTGGAAAGAACTGGGAGACATTGCATCGGGACTCCCCACCGGAGGTAACCAGCAGTATTCTTCACCAATCTATCGTGCAGAGCAACCCTTCTCCCACTTCCGCTTTGCTGTACTGGAAAGTGCAGCTGGTTCCATGACCAACGGAAGTGCCTGGTTTAACCTTGGAGAACTTGTACTATACGGTAATTAATACCACATTCCATCCAGAGAGGAGAAACATTTTCCTCTCTGGATCACTCTAATCTAATTTCCTATGAATAAAAGTCTTTTTAGTTCTACACTGATTGTCCTGTTATGTCTTATTTTCTCCTCCTCGGGGTGTAAAGACAAAGAAACGCTGAAAAACGGGACATTCACTATTGCAGAAACAGACCTATCCAAAGAATTTGGAAGCGGTACTGAAACAATCTTTATCCCTGTGCAGACCAGTCTCTCTCTTAACGACTGGAAAACAGAAACAGATGCCGGATGGCTTTATGTATCTACCCAGGAAGAAAAGGAATACGGTGCACAAATCAAACTATCTGCCACAGCCAATACCTCAAACGAACGTAGAAATGCAGTGGTCAAGGTTTTATCACCCATTCAGAATTACGTAATCAACGTGACACAATATGCCTCTTCCGACCTTGTCATCAGTGAAGACATCAAGGTTATTCCCTCAGGGGGAAAAGCCAGTGAGTTTCAACCCGGACAAGGTATTGAAAATACCTGGGACGGCAAATTCTCGGCTGACGGTGCAAATCCCTATCACTCAGTATGGGGACAGTCGGCCAATTTCCCGGTCACACTGGAGTATTATTTCCAGGGAGGTGCCGATATTGATTACCTGATTTATTATACCCGTGCCGGAAACGGGAACTTTGGCGAGCTCGACCTGCTGATTGCCACAGACGAAGGACACTCCAACTGGACAAAGTATGGCACATACAACTTCCGCATGCAGAATGCTCCTTCAAAGATTTCCTTCAAGGCTACCCAGAAAGTAACCGGTGTGAAGTTTGAAGTGAAATCGGGTGCGGGTAATTTCGTAAGCTGTGATGAAATGGAATTCTACCGTTATAACCAGGAGAATACGTTAGAAAACACCTTGCTCACCGTATTCAGCGACATTACTTGCAGTGCGCTGAAAGAAGAAGTAACCGACGAACAAATCAATGCGCTGCCCGACTATTTTGTCCGTCTGGCAAAGGCATTGCAGAATAACACGTACGACCCACACGAAAAAGAATTCCGCATCCGGGAATATGCCCCCTATAGTATTCCGGAAGAATGGGCTACTAAATTAATGACCAAGAAATACAGTAATCTGGACAATCCGACCGGCATATCAGTTCAGCAAGGTGATGAAATCATCGTACTGGTAGGCGACACTCACGGACAGCAGGTTTCGCTACAAAGCATCTGGGAAAGCGGAGGCGAATATAAACAGACCAACGTGAGCGGTGAGGTGTATCTCCTGTCTCCGGGAGTCAACAAACTGACCATGCGTAAAGAAGGCCAGCTGTTTGTAATGTACAACACCGACCTGACCTCTCCCGATGCCCAGCCCGTTAAAATCCATATCCCGATGGGAAGCGGAAAAGTCACCGGATTCTTCGACCTGAAAGAACACAAGACCGATGAAAAATATGCGGAATTACTGAAAAAAGCAACTCATAAATATTTCTGCGTACGTGGCGAACGTATCATGTTCTATTTCCACACAGCCAAGATGCAGGAGTTTGTGCCCAACCAGATATTGTCGGCCATCAACTTATGGGATGACATCATCGGATGGGAACAAGAACTGATGGGTATTGAGGATGTACGCCCTTCACAAGTCAACAACCACATTTTTGCCATCTCGCCGGAAGGAAGTTACATGTGGGCTACGGACTATTGTATCGGTTTCGTATATACCTACCTGAACAATATCCTGCTGAAAGAAAATGTAATGGCCAACAAGGACAATGCCTGGGGTCCCGCACATGAAATAGGCCACATCCATCAGGCTGCCATCAACTGGCCGGGCAGCACAGAATCATCGAATAATCTGTTCTCCAACTACATTCTGTACAAACTGGGGAAATATTGCTCCAGAGGAAGTGAACTGAATGATTTGGCAGATTCCCGTTTCGTACGCAAAAAAGCATGGTATAATATGGGAGATGCCACTCACCAGGGAGAAGACACGGAAATACACATGCGCATGAACTGGCAGTTGTGGAATTACTACCATCGTTGCGGACATAATCCTAAGTTCTGGCAGACATTATTCAAATTGTTGCGTGAAGACAGGATTACGGAAAGCGATCCCGGAGGTGCACAGCTCAAATTTGCCATGAAAGCCAGTGAAGCTGCCGGAGAAGATTTGACCGACTTTTTCGATTTGTGGGGGTTCTTTATCCCTGGAGAAGGTACCATTGAACAGTACGGTACCTGGAAATATAAGGTAACGGAAGCAATGATACAGGAAGCCAAAGCTTTCATGAAGAAATTCCCGAAGCCCAAACATGCTTTCCAGTATATTGAAGACCGTAAGGCCGGAGATACCGGACTCGACACGAAACCTTCGGACACCGGATATTACACACAGTTTGAAGGAGAGGTAAAAGCCGTCAGTCCGAACATAGCCTATACAGTTTCCGGACGGAAATATACCGTTGAAAATGGAGAAAATGCCGTAGCATTTGAATTACGCAAAAACAATGCAGAAGGAGAGTTGGTCTATTTCTTCAATATGTTCAGTTATGATATCCCGGCAGGAATAGAACTGGGAAATGCCAAACTCTACGCAGTGCAGGCAGACGGAAAACGTATCGAGATTCCCGAGAAGAAATAACACAGATATACTACAAGAAAAGGGGTACCGGAAAACCGGTACCCCTTCCTTTTTTATCAGAGTCACTATTCTATTACTTATTTAATTTCCAAGTGAAGCCATCCTTGGTATCTTTTACTTCAAAGCCCAAAGCAGCCAGGTTGTCACGAATCTTATCGCTTGTAGCCCAATCTTTGTTGGCTTTAGCCTGCATACGCTGCTCCAACAGCATGTCGACTACTTTTCCGTAAGCTTCTTCACGTGCTGCATTGTTTTCAGCTTCCGCTTTCAGCCCCAAGATATCGAACACGAACAGATGGAATACACTCTTCAGTTCTTCCAAATCTTCGGCGCTGATAGTCGCTTTCTTGTCAATCACCGTATTAATCATACGGGTTGCATCAAACAGATGAGAAATGACAATCGGTGTATTCAAGTCGTCGTTCATGGCCTCGTAGCACTTCTCACGCAAACCTTTCGGTTCGATGCCTGAAGTAGCTTTCGCCGAAGTGATGCGGTCCAGATTCTTCACACCTTCCAACAGACGTTCCAATCCCTTTTCAGCAGCTTGCAATGCTTCGTTACTGAAGTCCACCGTACTGCGATAGTGTGCCTGAAGGATGAAGAAACGAATGGTCATCGGTGAATAAGCCTGAGTCAGCAGTTTGTTAGAGCCTGTGAAGAACTCATCCAGCGTGATAAAGTTACCTAATGACTTACCCATCTTCTGTCCGTTGATGGTAATCATATTATTATGCATCCAGTAACGTACCATCTGATGACCTTCTGAAGCCACAGCCTGTGCAATTTCACATTCATGATGCGGGAACACCAGGTCCATTCCTCCTCCGTGAATATCGAAAGTTTCACCTAAATATTTGCGTCCCATAGCGGTACACTCACAATGCCAGCCCGGGAAACCGTTGCTCCACGGTGACGGCCAGCGCATGATGTGTTCCGGCTGTGCACACTTCCACAAGGCAAAATCGGCCGGGTTGTGCTTTTCATCCTGTCCGTCGAGTTCACGGGTTGTATTCAGCACATCATCCAGGTTACGTCCTGACAACACACCATAGTGATGATCTTTGTTGTACTTCGCTACATCGAAATATACAGAGCCCTTGCTTTCGTATGCATATCCGTTTTTCAGAATCTCTTCCACCAGCTTAATCTGCTCGATGATATGTCCGGATGCATGCGGCTCGATGCTGGGCGGCAACACGTTCAATGCTTCCATTGCCTTGTGGTAACGCAACAGATAATACTGCACCACTTCCATCGGTTCCAGCTGTTCCAGACGTGCTTTCTTGGCAATCTTGTCTTCACCATCGTCTGCATCATGCTCCAGATGGCCCACATCTGTAATGTTACGCACATAACGTACCTTGTAGCCCAAATGAGTCAGGTAGCGGAACACAATATCAAACGTAATAGCAGGACGCGCATGTCCCAAATGTCCGTCACCGTATACGGTAGGACCACACACATACATGCCCACATGAGGAGCATGCAAAGGCACGAACAGTTCCTTCTTGCGGGTCAGTGTATTGTAAATAAAAAGTTGATTATTCTCCATAATTCAATGAGTTAGGATGCAAAGTTATAAATTAAAAAGAGAAAAGCGTGATTTCCACTAAAAAATCACGCTTTTTCTCTTTTGAAAACTCCTCAAATTATTTTGTCAGAATAATACCTCCATCCGGTTGGATTACCACTTTCACTTCTGCCGGATTCTTGATTTTCAGTTCTTCCAACTGCGGCTGACGTTTCTTGTCGTCCAGATAATAGGAAACCGTTTCGCCTTTCTTCCACATCGGCAGGTTCAAGCTCAACTTCAAAGGTTCTTTCTGCGCATTTACACCCACTACATACCAGCGGTCACCATGACGACGGGCCAGCACACAGTATTTGCCCGGATAACCATCAAGGAACACCGTTTCATCCCACGTAGTAGGTACCTGCTTCATAAAATCGATGGCCAGTGCCGGTGTATCTGTCAGGTTGTTCGGAGCAAGGGCAAAGTTCTGAATCGGATTCTGATACAGCACCGCCGTAGCCAGCTGGAACACGTCCGTCGTCTTACGGATGGTACCTCCGTCGTTCGTACGGTTGTGACGCTTGTTCAGCAGCGTACCGCCAAACTCCATACAGCCGATGGCATTGCGGATAAACGGATGCAGGCAGGCATTATAAGCCTCCATATCATCGAAGTGCTGGTTGAATATCAAGTTTTCAGAAGCCAGTACCGCCTCACTGCCCACATAGTTCGGATACATGCGTTCCCAGCCACGTGGGATGGTACATCCATGGAAGATTATCATCAGGCCGTATTCGTTGGCATCGGTCAAAATATCTTCATACAAGCCCATCATCTGCTGCTTGTCACTGCCAAAGAAGTCTACCTTCAAGCCCTTCACGCCGCACTTCTGCAGCCATTTCATCTCTTTCTTGCGGCTACCGAATTGCTCATGCACTGCTTGGCATCCTGCGGAGCGTCGTTCCAGTAACCGTTGGAGT
>CAMFND010000096.1 GCA_945965395.1 uncultured Bacteroides sp. | reverse complement strand
TGGCCATCGATTTTATGAAGCAGGTACCTACTACGTGGGATGAAACGGTATTCCTTGACGGCTATCCGGGTAAATACTGTGTGCTGGCCCGCCGTCATGGCGACCGCTGGTATGTAGTGGGCGTAAATGCACAGAAAGAACCTTTAAAGTTGTGCTTGAACCTGCCGATGTGGGAGAAAAGCGAAACAGTTTCCTATTATCTGGACGATAAGAAACGTCAGCCGCAATTAGAAGAACTGAAAATTAAGAATCCGGCCGAGATGAAAGTTGTAATTCAATCTGGAGGAGGAGTTATATTAGTTAATTGAATGTAAGAAATCCTGCCATTAGGGCAGGATTTTTTTATTGTAAAGATTATTGCGATAGTTCGCTTAAAGTCTTGCCTTCGTAGTTGCAGATGGCTTGCTTGTAGTCTTCTGGAATTTCGATAGGCTCTTTGGTCAGGTTGTCGTATCCTACCAGTACAGTACGGCATTGGCATTTCAGTACGCCGCTGGCTTTGTTGAATGCACGTTGCAGCATCGTGAAGCTTTTGTGTCCCAGGTGAATGACGGTTGTTTCAATGACCAGTTCATCCGAGAAGAAAACAGGGGCCAGAAAGTCTGCATTGATGTTGACCACTACCACACTGAATTTATTGCATTCTTCAGCTCCGAATACATCGCGAAAATAAGAGGTTTTCGCCAGGTCGTACAAGGAAAAGTAGACGGAATTGTTCATGTGACCGTATTGGTCTACATCGCTGAAACGGATTTGTACAGGGATTTCGTGCTTGAATTGGAATTCTGCGTTCATAGTAATGCTTTTAAGTTTTCGCCAAATGTACATCTTTTTTTCATAAATCTGCTATCAATGGTGGAATATTTCTTACTTTTGTCCGTCAGAATGATTTGTAGATAAATAATATTATATAAGATGGAACAGAAATTCAACAAAGAGACACTTTGTGTACAGGCTGGATGGACTCCGAAAAAAGGGGAGCCTCGTGTATTGCCTATTTATCAAAGTACAACGTTTAAGTATGATACCAGTGAACAGATGGCTCGTCTTTTTGATTTGGAAGACAGCGGCTATTTTTATACTCGTTTGCAGAACCCGACGAATGATGCCGTTTCTGCCAAGATTGCAGCATTGGAAGGAGGAGTAGGAGCTATGTTGACTTCATCGGGTCAGGCAGCTAACTTCTATGCCGTATTTAATATTTGCGAGGCAGGCGACCATTTTGTCTGCTCATCTACCATTTATGGAGGTACATTCAATCTGTTCGCTGTAACGATGAAGAAACTGGGTATTGAATGTACTTTTATTGATGCGGATGCTCCGGAAGAAGAAATAGAAAAGGCTTTCCGTCCAAATACTAAATGTTTGTTCGGAGAAACGATCTCTAATCCGGGTATCAATGTGCTCGATATTGAGAAATTTGCCCGTATTGCCCATAAACACGGAGTGCCTTTGATTGTGGATAATACTTTTGCTACTCCGATTAACTGCCGTCCTTTCGAATGGGGAGCAGACATCGTGACACATTCTACTACGAAATACATGGATGGACATGCCACTTGTGTGGGAGGTGCCATTGTAGATAGCGGTAATTTTGACTGGGATGCACATGCCGACAAATTCCCGGGATTGACGCAGCCCGATGAGTCTTATCATGGACTTACTTACACAAAGGCTTTCGGAAAGATGGCTTATATGACCAAGGCTACTGCTCAGCTGATGCGCGACCTGGGTTCTATACAGTCACCGGAGAATGCGTTCCTGCTGAATCTGGGACTGGAAACGTTGCATTTGCGTGTGCCGCGTCATTGTGAAAATGCGCAGAAAATAGCGGAATGGCTGGAAGCAAATCCGAAAGTGAAATGGGTAAACTATTGCGGATTGAAGGGCAACAAGTATTATGAGCTGGCTCAGAAATATATGCCTAACGGTTCTTGTGGCGTGATTGCTTTCGGCTTGGAAGGAACTCGTGAAGAGGCTATCAAATTTATGGATAGTCTGAAGCTGGCTTGTATTGTAACTCACGTGGCAGATGCACGTACTTGTGTGTTGCATCCGGCCAGCCATACACATCGTCAGTTGACGGACGAACAGTTGGTTGAAGCTGGCGTGGCTCCTGATTTGATTCGCTTGTCTGTCGGTATTGAAAATGTCAACGATATTATTGCCGACCTGGAACAGGCTATGGCACAGATTTAAAAGTTTTAAAACTGAGATACAAAAAAAGGAGGAATGTTTGTTCCTCCTTTTTTTGTATCTGACTCCGGTATATTTATCGGAAAGATTTCTGATAAATCTGTAACACTTCTTCGTCGGTCAACGGACGCGGGTCGAGGGTAAACAGTGAACCCATGGTGTCGCGTGCGTTTTGTACCATGAGAGGAAGTTCTTCTTCTTTCACTCCCCAGTCGCTCAACTTCAATTGGTATACATTGCATTCTTTCTGCATGCGTACCAGTGCATCAATAAAATCGCTGGGACGGTTGCTCTTCTGCTGAGTCATGATTTCGGCCATTTTCATGTAACGTTTCATGCAGTCATTACGGAATGTTTCGAAATATGCTTCGCTGATGGCAATCAGTCCGGCTCCGTGCGGCAGTTCCGGATGGAAGGCACTCATGGCATGTTCCATAGAATGCTCGGAAATGCAGCAGGAAGTGGCTTCTACCAGTCCGGCCAATGTGCTGGCCCATGCTACTTTGGCGCGTGCCTTGAGGTTACGTCCGTCTTTTACGGCTACCGGAAGGTATTTGTACAATAAACGAATGGCTTCAAGGGCATACAAGTCGCTGATAGGAGTGGCGCAGTTTGCTAAGAACCCTTCGGCAGCATGGAAGAAGGCATCAAATCCCTGATAAGCGGTAAGATGCGGAGGAATGGAAACCATCAGTTCCGGATCAATAATAGAAAGTACAGGGAAGGTCAGTGTGCTTCCGAAGCCGATTTTCTCTTTTGCTTCTTCATTGGTAATCACGCTCCATGGGTCAGCTTCCGTACCTGTTCCTGCAGTGGTAGGAATGGCAATCACGGGCAGTGCTTTGGTTACAGGGCGTCCTTTTCCGCTGCCTGCCGGGATGTAATCCCAGTAATCTCCGTCGTTGCAGGCCATGACGGCAATGGCTTTCGCAGAGTCAATGCTACTTCCTCCGCCAAGTCCGACGATGAAATCGCATTTCTGTTCACGACAGACAGATGCAGCTTCCATTACGTGAGATTTAATCGGGTTGGGCAGAATCTTGTCATAGACAACAGATTCCGTATTGTTTTCTTGCAACAGTTCAACGACTTTGTCGAGGTAGCCGTATTTCTTCATGGAGGTTCCTGACGAGATGACAATCAGGGCTTTCTTGCCGGGTAACTTTTCTGTCGCCAACTTTCTTAACTCTCCGCATCCGAACAAAATTTTGGTCGGGATGTGCAAACTGAATACAGGATTTGCGTTCATAATATAGCTATTTAAAGTTCATTTACCCAAAAGTACGAAAATAAAAACAGAATGGTTCAGGAGGGATGTTAAAAATGTCTTTTTGTGTGTGGTGGTGTCAAATAAAAAAGGCTGCCGGGAAGGCAGCCTTTGGGGTTAAAGGATATATAAGTAGATTATTCTTTATCCTTGTGGTTGTTCTGCGGACGACGTTCGCGCTTCGGATGATTTTCGGTCATTCCTTCCGGTTTCGGAAGCAATACCTTGTGTGACAGCTTGAACTTACCGGTTTTCGGGTCGATGTCCAGCAGCTTCACTTCAATTTCATCACCTTCTTTCAATCCGGTTTCTTCGATTGTTTCGAAGCGTTTCCAGTCGATTTCAGAGATGTGCAACAATCCGTCTTTTCCCGGCAGGAATTCCACGAATGCACCGTAAGGCATGATAGAACGAACCTTACCAGTGTATACTTCACCTACTTCAGGAACAGCTACGATAGCCTTGATCATACGCATTGCGTCGTCAATGCATTTCTTGTTTGTTCCTGCAATTTCGATGCGGCCTGCACCGTCTACTTCTTCAATAGTGATAGTAGCACCGGTTTCTTCCTGCATACCCTGGATAATCTTT
This sequence comes from uncultured Bacteroides sp., assembly GCA_945965395.1. GTDB lineage: Bacteria > Bacteroidota > Bacteroidia > Bacteroidales > Bacteroidaceae > Phocaeicola. The sequence goes on along the minus strand of CAMFND010000096.1, from coordinate 1,604 downwards.
CCGCCCGGGCCGATTACGGCTCCGATGAATTCTTTCGGAATAGTCAGAGTTTCAATGCGTGGAGCATGAGGCTTGAGTTCTGCACGAGGTTCTGCAATACATTCAGTCAGTTTGCCGAGGATGTATTCACGTCCTTGTTTAGCCTGCATCAATGCTTTTTCCAGAATATCGTAAGTTAGACCGTCACACTTGATATCCATCTGAGTAGCTGTGATACCGTCGCGTGTACCTGTAACCTTGAAGTCCATGTCACCCAGGTGATCTTCATCTCCCAAAATATCTGACAATACAGCGTATTTATCTTCGCCGGCATTCTTGATCAATCCCATCGCAATACCTGAAACCGGCTTCTTGATAGGTACACCTGCATCCATCAAAGCCAGTGTTCCGGCACAAACTGTAGCCATAGAAGAAGAACCGTTAGATTCCAGAATATCAGAAACTACGCGTACGCAGTAAGGATAATCTGCAGGAATCTGTCCTTTCAATGCACGCCATGCCAGGTGACCGTGACCAATTTCACGACGGCCTACGCCACGCTGTGCTTTTGCTTCTCCTGTAGAGAAAGGAGGGAAGTTGTAATGAAGCAGGAAGCGTTCTTTGTGCTGGTCGAGTACATCGTCTACAATCTTTTCGTCCATCTTTGTACCCAGTGTAACAGTACTCAAAGATTGAGTTTCCCCACGAGTAAAGATAGAAGAACCGTGAGGACCTGGCAGCGGACTGGTTTCGCACCAGATAGGACGAATTTCAGTAGTAGCACGACCGTCCAGACGTTTGCCTTCATCAAGGATACAACGACGCATTGCTTCTTTTTCTACGTCGTGATAGTAGCGGTCAATCATCGCACCTTTTTCTTCCAATTCCTCTTCAGAGAACTGAGCCTTGAATTCTTCGCAAACCGCATCGAAAGCATCTCCTCTTTCGTGTTTGTTCTTGTTGCCTGATTTTGCAATGGCGTATGCTTTTTCGTAGCAAGCATCGTGTACAGCCTTGCGCAGGTCTTCGTCATTTTCTTCGTGACAGTATTCACGTTTTACAGTCTTACCGACTTCTTCCATCAGTTCCATCTGAGCTTTGCAGTGAACCTTGATTGCTTCGTGAGCAAACTTCATGGCTTCCAGTAAGTCTTGTTCAGAAACTTCCTTCATTTCGCCTTCCACCATCATGATGTTTTCATAAGTAGCGGCAACCATGATATCCATGTCAGCACGTTCCAGTGCTTCGAATGTCGGGTTGATAACGAACTGACCGTCGATACGTGCTACACGTACTTCAGAAATCGGACCTCCGAACGGAATGTCAGAAACAGCCAGTGCGGCAGAAGCAGCCAAACCAGCCAGTGCATCCGGCATATCTACGCCATCAGCAGAATAAAGTATGATATTTACGTAAACTTCAGCATGATAATTGTCCGGGAACAGAGGGCGCAATGCGCGGTCTACCAGACGGCAAGTGAGGATTTCGTAATCTGAAGCCTTTCCTTCACGTTTGGTAAAGCCACCGGGGAAACGTCCGAATGCGGAGTATTTTTCTCTGTACTCTACCTGGAGAGGCATAAAATCTGTACCGGGAACTGCATCTTTTGCTGCACAAACAGTAGC
>CAMFND010000095.1 GCA_945965395.1 uncultured Bacteroides sp. | reverse complement strand
CTGTCCTTCAGCTTTTTTACACTCAAAAGTAATCCGTTCTCCGAGTTGTAATAATATATTTATATCATTAGCATTCATTATATCTATCATTTATGTCCGATTAACCGCAAATGTAATTCATTTAAAAATCTTCTTAATGATTTAACCTCGGCATTCAATTCTATTTGTCTAGTAAATTGTTTTTCAGCTTTTATCTTTTTTTGAAAAGAAACAATCTGTTTCTGAACACTTTCTATTTGCTTACGCAAATCAACCTGTTCTTTATATTCTTCTCTAGTAGATGCAGACAATCCTGATATTTGACTGAGTAAACCGTTGTAAACGGCATCCATAGATTGCCCCTGGATATTCAGCGTATCAGCATCAATACGTATATCCCGTTTCAATTCGCCAACGCCACACTTCCATTTCTGTTCTCCATGAACAACCGACATTTCTTTATGATGCATCAGTAAATCAAACTTTCCACCGTACTCAATAAGGAAAATCGTATGCCGTGGTAACAATTCATCCATTGCACAGAAAGGCTTAATACTGTACTCATTTTCTTTCATCCTGCAATAAAACACATCAATCTCATGCACATATTCACCATCTTCTACATTGAGTGTCGCAGGTGCAAGTTTATACAGCCATACAATACCTTCAAACTCCCGTGTCAGAAATTCACGCAAGGAAGAATCACTGCTTCTTCCATAAAACGCATTCTTTGGCACTGGCTTATTGACTATTGTTGTGGATGGAAAATTCAGTATATTATCCATAATCTACTTAATCACCAAAAAACAAATCAATTCAAAATCATCCAGTCCTTTAATGTTATAGGTCAAAGCACTTGTTTCACCTACAGAAAAAAGACTGTCTATATCACTCTCTTCTTTCACTGTGATAATACTCTCTATGGCCGATTGCAGCAGGTCGCTGTAATGACGCATATTCTTTCCATCACGTGTTTCCTTGTTGAACTGCTTGCAAAGTATCTTATCAGGTTCTGTCTTGTCTTTGCAGGCATAACGCATTTTGTCAAGCAGTTTTTTAGGTGACAAATGGTCGCAGATAACGGTTCCGGTATGCGAAAGATAAACCATATAGAACGGATGCAACAGATTGGAACGGTCGATGTTCACACCATTGTTCTTGTTCTTCAACACATACATCACGCCCAGTTCTACCAGTTCGGAGGCACTGACCACCGCACTCATCCCAAACGGTGTCAAATCCATATTGGGATGCTCTTTCAGATTAGCCAATAAATCCAGACGAAATTCATTCAACCCCAAATCCATGATATTGACACCAGTATCCATATCCTCAATATCTACCACTTCATTCTGCAACTTCTTCAACTGATTGCGGCGGTACTCCAAATCGCCTTTTTCATTAGCTGACAATAAATTATCATCACCCGTACTGGTAATGACTGTTGCCTTCATTCTGCTTTCTACACGACCTTTCAGCTTGATGTAATCATCCAGTTCCATGTCCGGCCAATAATTCACCAGCTGAATCACATCGTTCTTGCTTCCGATACGGTCTATACGGCCAAAACGCTGAATAATTCGTACCGGATTCCAGTGTATGTCGTAATTAATCAGATAATCACAGTCCTGCAAGTTCTGTCCTTCACTGATACAGTCGGTAGCAATCAGTACATCTATTTCTCTTGTATCATTCGGATGAATGGCATCCCGGTCTTTTGACAAAGGCGAGAAGTAGGTCAATATATCATTGAATGTACATTTCAGTTTCGGCAACGTACATTTCCCTTCCGTACTGCCGGTTATCAGCGCTGTATGCAGTCCGCAATCGTGCAGAATCCTGCCGGAAAGCTGTTCATACAGATAATTGGCTGTATCGGCAAATGCTGTAAATATCAGCACTTTCTTATTGTTACCATTGATTGGATGTTCAAACTTGTTTTTCAAGTCTGCTACTAACTGTTGCAGTTTCGTATCATGTTCTGGCGTAATATCCTTTAGCATAAGGATTAGCAGTTCCAGCACTTCCAAATCAGCTTTCAAATCACGCCGCCAACTCACATAATCCATGTCCCGAAGATTGATTTTTGATTTACGACCTACAAACGGATCATTTTCAGTATCTTCAGTATCAAAATCCTCTGAAAAATCAGTTACGTCTACTGTTCCTGCACCGCCTTCCTGGAATTTATCAATAGCAGTAATAGAATCATTTATAAAATCACGAATTCTTGTCAAAGTCAGACGGAAAGAGTTCACGCTACTTTCCAGACGTTTCAACAGGTTGATAGCCATCAACTTCCGAATACCTTTTTCACGGCCATCTACAGTGAGTCCCTCACCTTCATAGTCTATTCCATAATTGCCTTTTTCACTCTCAAAAATAAACAGAGAAGGTGTATATATGGAAAGATTCAATCTGTTAAGCATTTCTGCTATATCCGCGAAAGTAATAGCATCGTTCAAATCCGTAAGCTTAGGTCTGCGTGATACAGGTGACAAACGTTCAGGAAATTTGCCCACATCATTCGTATTGTAATACTTGATGATATGGCTTCGGCTTCTGGCTATGGTAACTGCATCAAGTAACTGGAAAAAATCATAACTTAATGAATCTACCAGTTTCTCTGTTGTTCTCTTTTCCGGAGGCAATTTAGCCCATTTAGAATAAACAGTCTGCGCATCTCTGAAAATGCTATCTATGTTCTTCCCTGTATCGAGCAAATCGTTTATATTCTCGGCCTTTCCCTCATACGCAAGTTGCAGCTGATTTTTCAAATCACTGAAACGGTTATTTACCGGTGTAGCGGAAAGCATAAGCACTTTAGTCTTTACACCACTGCGTATGACTTTATTCATCAGCCGGGCATAACGGTTTTCCTTGAAATCATCATCTTCATCCTCATTATCAAACCGGCCGCCATTGCGGAAATTATGGCTTTCATCTATTACAATCAAATCATAATTCCCCCAGTTCACCCGTTCCAAATCAAGTCCATTACTCAAACCTTTATCCCTTGACAGGTCAGAATGAAACAGAATGTCATAACGCAAACGGTCTGCCAATACCGGATTGTTCTTATAGTTGGAACGGAATGTCTGCCAGTTGTCGTTCAACTTTTTGGGACAAAGAACCAATACATTTCTGTTTCGGTTTTCATAATACTTGATAACCGAAAGAGCCGTAAATGTTTTTCCCAATCCCACACTATCAGCAAGAATACACCCGTTGTATTTTTCCAGTTTGTTTATGATTGCCAATGATGCATCACGCTGGAAATTATACAGTTTATTCCATATAACACTACTTTTGAATCCCGTAGCTTCATTAGGCAATACATCCTCACTGATGTCTTCTAAAAACTCATTGAAGATATTGTATAACGTAATAAAATAGATAAAAGCCGGAGCATTCTCCTTATAAACGGTTTCGATATTTTCTATGACATTATCTGTCACATCCTGAAATTTCTCTTTGTCTTTCCATAATTCCGCAAAATTCTTCAGAAACATATCTGTAGAACTATGCCCAGGCATACCTACCACCATCGGACAGATATTGTTCCCTCTATCAAGCCCGAATTCGGTAGTAGTAAACTCATTGAAAGGCATATAAGTATAGGTTTCTTCTCCATCCTTTATACTGAGGAAGGTATTCATGGAGCCGTGAGTTATATTTGTCTTGAACCGTGCTTTTCTGCGAATCCAGTCTGCACATTCTCTCGCAATAGCCCGCTGTGTAAGCTGGTTTCGAAGCCTTATTTCAAAATCCGATCCGAAAAGACTTCTTTCCCGATTTAATTTGGGTATATAGAATTCTCTTTTTTGCTTTTCAGACTTATCCGTATAGAACGTCGGTGAAGTAAAAATAAAGTTTACACAATCCACCTTTTCCAGCTCTTCTTTCAATGCTTCGTATGCATAGATAGAAAAACTGGCTGCCGCTATAGAGACTTGGCTATTATTACCCGAAGACAATACCTGCTTCAAATCATCTATAACACGTTCTGTTATATTATTGAATTGCTTCGGTGTTCTCATAAATATCCTCGTTCTTATTAATTAAATCTCGAACTTCCACACCTAACAAAAAAGCAATCTTAGTCAGAGTCTGTAAATCTGGCTGTGAAGTATTCGTACACCATTTAGATACTGTTGCAGGATCTTTCTTCAACTCAGAAGCCAACCACTTACTGGTTTTCTTTTTCTCTACTAAAACAACTTTTAATCTATTAATATCGGCCATCGTACTCTCAATTTCTTTGCGTTACACGCAAAGATAATAATAATGCATAAAGTTCAAAAATGAATTAGATTATATTCGGCTAATTTGGTCATGTAAAGCCCAAAAGTCTGCCAACCTCACTTAATCCGGAAAACGCAAGTGCATTCAAAACAAAACGCCTTTGCGTTTCAGATCAAACGCAAGTACGTTTTAAGTAAAACGCAAGGGCGTTTCATCTTAAACGTAAGGGCGTTTTAGTCCAAACACAAAGGCGTTTTTCAGAGGATTTTTATACCTCTGAAAATCAATAAATTACATTTTCTTAAATTTTACGGATAACCCAGTATCCTCCCACTATCTGCAAGAGCATTCCGGGAATACCGATGCGGAAATCCTGCAAGGCGGTGAACAAGCTGCCGGAAAGTGCCCACTCACCTAACGTACCAGCTAACTGATAGAACAGCACCACGCCTAACAGCAACGGCAAGGTGACTTTCTGAAAGCGGGCTGCCACCAGACCGGCACCCACAGCCAACAGCACAGATTTCAGCAGGATGGCAGGCAACACGGCAGGTGCAGGCATGCCGAACCACCATGAGTTGAGCAACGGCGAAAGTACGGCCGTCAGCAGTCCGGCCTTCCAGCCGTATTTATAGGCTCCTACCAATGTGAAGAAATAAATGGGCAGCCAGGTGACTCCTCCCTGCGGCACCAGGTGGAAAAGCTGGGGCAGGACAATGTTTCCGGCCACAAACAGCAGGGCGGTGACGTAGGTCTTCACGCGACTGTATCCCAATGTGTAAAGTTTTACGGTTGTTTCCATGTGTATTCGTTATTTTTCTGAGATCGTTTTTTCTTTTTCTCCGACTTCCCGCATGCGGCGTACAAAGTCTTCAATCACGGGATAGAGTTCCACGGGATTGTCCGACACGTCGCAAAGGGTTTCCAGCGGACATCGTCCTGTGTGGGTGCGGTTGATGATGCAGGGCACTTTTTCGGCATACGCCACCTCTACCCCTCCCTTACGGAGCAAGGCGAGTGCAGGGGTGCTGACTACCCGGGTCCATACGCGGGACACGCCGCCCAATACCATCAGGGCTGCCGCTCCCTTTCCGATGACTTTATCGGCCAGCCAGGCTCCTTTCAGGAAGGCGCGGTCTGTGGCGTACAAGTCGTACAGGTCGGCCACGCCCCGACGGGAGAACGTGCGGTTTTCTTCGCCCTGACGCACCACGCAGGAATAGTTTCCTTCGTTCAGCAAGCGTATCAGTTCGTCCATCACAGTGTTTCCTGTTTCAGTTGTTCCACGTAGGCATCAATGCGGTGAAGCTCCTTCGGAATGTCGATGGACTGCGGGCAGTGCGGATTACATTGTCCGCAACCGATACAGTGACTGGCCTGACGGAGTTTCGGCACGCTGCGGTCGTAACCCACCAGGAAGGCACGGCGGGCCTTCACGTAACTCTCGTCCATGCGGTCTTTCGGCATGTTGCCCTCGTTCACGCACTTGTTGTAATGCACCAGCACGCCGGGGATGTCGATGCCATACGGGCAGGGCATGCAGTATTTACAGTCATTGCAGGGCACGGTGGGATATTTCTGCATCAGGTCGGCCGTATCGAGCAGGAACTGGTTTTCCTCGTCGGTAAGCGGCACCAGCGGAGAATACGTGCGGAGGTTGTCTTGCAGATGCTCCATGTAGGTCATGCCACTGAGTACGGTAAGCACCTTTTCCGGCGTACCGGCAAAGCGGAAGGCCCACGATGCCACACTTCCCTCGGGATTGCGTTCTTTCAGGCGGCTGAAGATGTGGTCGGGAATGTTCGACAGGCGTCCGCCCAACAGCGGTTCCATCACCACTACCGGAATGTTCTTGCTGCTCACCTGCTCGTACAGGTAGTCGGCATTCACGTTACGTCCCGATGCGTGCTGCCAGTCGGAATAGTTCAACTGAATCTGCACGAAGTCCCAGTGCACCTGGTCGTGCATGGCCAGTGCCCGGTCGAATTCCTCTTTTGTGCCGTGGAACGACCAGCCCAGGCGGCGGATACGTCCGGCTTCGCGCTCCTTGAGCAGGAAGTCGAGCAGACCGTTGTCAAGGAAACGGCCCTGCAAGCCGCTTTTTCCGGGAGCACCCAGCATGTGCAGCAGGTAATAGTCGATGTAGTCCACCTGCAGGTTCTTCAGTGAGTTGTGGTACATCTTTACCCCGAAATCATAGTCGGAATTGGAGAAGTTCGACATTTTGGTGGCCACGAAGAACTTGTCGCGCGGATGACGCTTCAAGGCGATACCCGTCGACTTTTCCGACCAGCCCTGCACATAGACCGGAGCCGTGTCGAAATAGTTCACGCCATGTTCGATGGCGTAATCCACCAGCCGGTTCACTTCTTCCTGATCGATAACGTTACCGTCGCCACCCGGTGCCGGAAGTGTAGGCCAGCGCATGCAGCCATAGCCTAGCAGCGACACCTTATCCTCGTTGGGAGGAAACTGGCGGTAAGTCATCTTGCCGACGGGCACTTCCGTAGTGCTTTCGCCGGCTTTTTTCTTTTCGGGCGTACAACCGTAGAAAGCCGCTGTGGCTCCCACCGTACTGATGCCGACTATTTTAAGGAAATCTCTTCGATTCATCTGTTTTTTCTCGTCCATTCTCTTTCTATATATAAAGGTAAGACAATCCGATTAAAGTACACGATGGCGTTCATGGCCTTCCACGTAGATGGCACTCAGCGGACGGGCCGGACACAGGTTCTCGCAGGCTCCGCAACCGATGCAGCGTGCTTCGTTTACTGCCGGAATCTTCAGTGAGTCGGGGTTCGACGGGTCGGACGGAACCATGGTGATGGCGTTCACCGGACAATGGCGGGCGCAGTTGCCGCACTCCTGCTTGTCGGTAAGCGGAATACACAAATCTTTCACCCACACGGCATGACCAATCTGGATGGAAGACTTCTCTGCCTTGTCAATTTTCAGGATGGCTCCGGCGGGACATACTTCGGAACAGCGCGTACACTCCGGACGGCAGTAGCTGCGTTCGTACGACATGTAAGGCTGCATGAAAGTATCCAGCGAATGAGAAGGACGGAGTACTTCGTTCGGACAAGCCGATACACAAAGCTGGCAGGCCGTGCAATGCGACTGCAAATGGCGGAGTCCGCGTGCGCCCGGAGGCACAATTGGAGTTTGGCGTACCGGCTCTTTCTTGTCCACGATGTCGGCCAGTCCACCGTCCATCTTGATGGCTTCGGCCTTCTTGGCTACCTGTGCTTTCAGTACCGAGCCGGCCAGCAATAAGGAACCGGCCAGGAACTCGCGTCGTCCGGCGGTACGGTCGGCTGTTTCCGGTGCCAGAGTTTCTGCCTTTTCCGCTTTCTTTCCGTAGGCAAACCGATAGCCGATGGCTCCCTTATGACATTTGTCCAGACAGTCCATGCAAGCCACACAGCGGCTGCCGTCTATCGCATGGTTCTTCACATCGATGCAGGCGGCCTTGCAGTTGCGGGCGCAAAGCGTACAGCCGTTGCATTTCTCCTTGTCAATCGTGATGCGGAACAAGGCAAAACGGGAAAAGAATCCCAACACGGTGCCCACCGGACAGATGGTATTACAATAGGTACGTCCGTTGCGTGCCGCCAGTACCACTACCAGTACCAGCATGACGGCTGCCACTATCAGCACCGGCAGACTCTTGAGCCAGACATCCACCGAATAGAAGGCATAGCTGTCCATGCGTTCGGCCATAGAAGCCAGCAGGTTGTTTCCCCACATCCACAAAGGCTGCAGGAAGCTATGTGCCGCACGGCCGTACACGGCATACGGGTCGAGCAAGGCTACCAGGGCATGCACACCCAACAGCATCGCCAGCACGAACACTGCCAGCACACCGTAGCGCAGCCAGCTTTTCGGCTTGGAATACGTGTAGGGCATCTTCTTGCGTCCCCGGCCCAGACGGGCCACCACGTCCTGAAACACGCCCAGCGGACAAATGACCGAACAGTACACCCTGCCCGCTATCAGCGTGAGCAATATCAAACACACGATTACTCCGGCATTCAGTGCCAACAGAGCCGGAAGGAACTGAATCTTCGCCATCCAGCCGAGCCATGCATGAAGCACGCCCGTGAAATCGACGAACAACAGCGTCACGAATACCAGGCACAGCATCCCCAGCGTGAGCCTGAGTTTTCTCAACATATTCACAGTAAAAGCAATTTTAGTTAGTTATTATATTCTTTCTATCACGTTTGCGTAGTGAAATCCTCACAAAAATAAAAGGAATTATGTTTCGAAGAGTCTTTTGCGCAGTTTTTTATTCCAAACAGTATAAATATTCGATTAACTTACGCATAAAAGGCCTTTTTGCAGCATTTATGCAGAAAAAATGTCATAAATATTGATTATCTGAATTACAAATTCTAATTTTGCTCCACTATTACCTAACAAAAGAACAGCAGTTATTACATGACATACGCATTTATTACGGCAGCCGAAGCCGCTGCCACCATTCATCATGGGGATACCGTCGGCATCGGCGGATTTTCATCGGTAGGTACACCGAAAGCCGTGCCGGAAGCACTGGCTGCCTACGCAGAAGCACAGCATGCACAGGGGAAAGAATTCAAGGTAGGCCTTATTACGGGCGGTGCCACGGGCTGTCAGGTGGACAGCGCCTTGGTCAAGGCGCACGCCGTATCTTTCCGTACACCTTTCCAGTCGAACAAGGACATGCGCGAATCTATCAACCAGCACGAGGTGCAGTATTTTGACCTCCACCTCTCGCAAATCGGACAGGACGTGCGCTACGGTTTTCTGGGGAAAATCCACGTAGCCATTGTAGAAGCTTCCGACCTGACGGACGATGGAGAAATCATCCTGAGCACTTCCGTAGGTATCTCGCCTACCCTGCTCCAGGTGGCCGAACGGGTTATCATCGAGCTGAATGAAGCGCATACGGGAAAACTTACCGGCATGCACGACATCTATATTCCGGCCAACCCGCCTTACCGGACAGAGATTCCGGTGTATCACGTAAACGACCGCGCCGGACACATCAGCGTGAAAATCGACCCGAAAAAGATTACGGGAGTGGTACGCACGAATGCCCGCGACCACATCGCGGCCTTTACACCGCAAAATGAGACAACCCTGCAAATCGGACATAACGTGGCTGCCTTCCTGCTGCGCGAATGGAAGAACGGGGCCATCCCCAAGGAGTTCCTGCCCCTGCAGTCGGGTGTGGGCAACATTGCCAATGCGGTACTGGGTGCACTGGGTGACGACCCGAACCTTCCGGCTTTCTCCATGTTTACGGAGGTGATACAGAACTCCGTCATCGACCTGATGATGAAAAACCGTATCCGCTTTGCTGCCGGCAGTTCGCTCACCTTGTCGGAAGACCGTCTGGACACGATGTACGAGCACATCGACACCTTCCGCGAACGCATCCTGCTGCGCCCGCAGGAAATCACCAACCACCCGGAGATGATTCGCCGCCTGGGTATCATTGCGGTAAACACGGCCCTTGAAGCAGACATTTTCGGCAACGTGAACAGCACACATGTATCGGGCAGCAAGATAATGAATGGAATTGGAGGCTCGGGAGATTTTGCCAGAAACGCATATTTGTCTATCTTTACCACCCCGTCGGTGGCCAAGGACGGACTGATTTCGTCCATCGTGCCCCAAGTATCCCACGTGGACAGTACGGAACACGACGTACGTATCCTCGTGACGGAACAGGGCGTGGCCGACTTGCGTGGCAAATCGCCTTCGCAACGTGCCCGCTGCATCATTGAGAACTGTGCGCATCCGGACTACAAGCAACTGCTGTGGGACTACCTGAAACTTTCGGAAGGAAAGTCCTGCCACACGCCGATGTCGCTGCGCAACGCCTTCAAGATGCATATAGCGTACGCCGAGACGGGTGACATGCGAAACACCCAATTTGAATCATAAGAATGGAAAAATTCGACATACACATCCTAGGATGCGCTTCAGCCTTGCCTACTACCCGCCATCAGGCGACCTCGCAGGTGCTCAACATCCGCGAGAAACTGTTCATGATTGACTGCGGCGAAGGAGCTCAGGTACAGCTCCGCCGCGCCAAACTGAAGTTCAGCCGGCTGAACCACATCTTCATTTCTCACCTCCACGGCGACCATTGCTTCGGCCTGATGGGACTGATTTCTACCTTCGGTATGCTGGAACGTACCGCCGACCTCCACATTCATGCCCATGCCGACCTGCAACGTCTGCTGGAGCCTCAACTGGAATTCTTCTGCAAGGGAATGCCCTATCAGGTGGTGTTCCACCCCTTCAACCCCGGCGAACGTACCGTCATTTACGACGACCGCTCCGTCAGCGTGGAAACCATTCCCCTGCGTCATCGTCTGCCCACCTGCGGCTTTCTCTTCCGCGAGAAGCCGACACCGAACCACATCCGGCGCGACATGATTGACTTCTACGGCATTCCCATCTGCATGATGAACCGCATCAAGAACGGCGAAGACTACACACTGGAAGACGGCAGGGTGATTCCCAACTCAGAACTGACCACTCCCTCCGACCCTCCCCGCGCGTATGCCTATTGCTCGGATACGGTCTACCTGCCCCGCATCGCAGCACAGGTGACCGGAGTGGATTTGCTGTTCCATGAAGCTACCTTTACCGAAAGCGAAGCCGTCCGCGCCAAACAGACCCTGCACTCCACCGCCGCACAGGCTGCCCGGATTGCCAAGGACTCGCAGGTAAAGCGTCTGCTCATCGGTCACTTCTCTGCCCGCTACGAAGACGAGAAGGCCCTGCTCGAAGAAGCCCAGGCCATCTTCCCGGACACGCTGGCCGCCGACGAGGGACTGAAAATCTCACTCTGAGAAGTTAAAGAAAACTAACCCTATTAAACCGAACCAACGGATTGTCGTCTTACCAAACAATGACGAACCCGCACACGCCATGAACAATTATAACGAAAAAGAAACCATACTGATGCTTCAGGACCCGTCGACCCAGCGGAAAGCGTTCGAACGGATTGTGAAGGCCTACAGCGAACAGCTGTACTGGCAGATACGACGCATGGTGGTTTCGCACGATGATGCCAACGACTTGTTGCAGAACACGTTCATCAAGGCCTGGACCAACCTGGACTATTTCCGGGGAGATGCCAAGCTTTCCACGTGGCTCTACCGCATCGCCTTCAACGAATGCCTGAACTTCCTGAACAAGCAGCGCGCTGAAAACCAGCTGTCCATCGACGATGCCGATACCGCCCTAGTAAACAAGCTGGAAAGCGACCCTTACTTTAACGGCGACGAAACGCAACGGCTTTTTCAGAAGGCCATCCTGCAACTGCCCGAGAAACAACGCATCATTTTCAACCTGAAATATTTCCAGGAAATGAAATACGAGGACATGTCGGAAATCTTAGGCACCAGCGTAGGCGCACTGAAGGCATCCTACCATCATGCCGTCAAAAAAATAGAAGATTTTTTTCACCAGCATGATTAAACCTTTTTTACAAATTCGAATCTAACTTCCAAAGGAGGCAACAATATGAAAAAGGAAGAAACTGACTTATTAAAGAGATGTGGAACCGAGAACCCGTTCACAGTGCCTGAAGGTTACTTTGCTAACTTCACGGAACAGCTGATGGACAAGCTTCCGGAACGAGAAATACAGCCTGCACCTCAGCTCACGCTGTGGGCGCGCGTCAAACCTTGGGTGTACATGGCTGCCATGTTCTGCGGTCTGATGCTCAGCGTGCGGATGTTCGTGGGTGAAAAAGAAACGCAATCGCCTGCCGCCGACACTATGGGTGACATGGAATTTTCAGAAGTACCCGATGAATACATCGACCCCATTGTCGACCAGGCCATGATGGACGACTATACTCTATACGAGTACCTCACTGATGCAGATACGGAAATTTATAAATAAACCAACCATGATAAAAAGAACTTTTTATTCCCTGGCTCTCCTGCTCATCTTGTGTGTGAGCGGCATTCAGGCACAGAATACCAAATTCAGCAAAGAAGAATTCCGCAACCGCCAGAAAGAGTTTTTCATTCAGCAGGCGGGACTGAGCAACGACGAAGCACAAAAATTCTTCCCTCTCTATTTTGAACTGCAAGACAAGAAGCAGGCGTACAACAAAGAGGCGTGGCAGAAACTGCGTCAAGGCAAGAATCCCAATACCACGGAAACGGAATATGGAAAAATTGTGGAAGATGTGATTCAGGCACGTATTGCAGCCGACGAACTGGAACTGGAATATGTGCGGAAATACAAACGATTCCTTCCTGCCAAGAAAATCTACCTGCTGCAAAAAGCGGAAATGCGTTTCCACCGGGAACTGCTAAAGGGCTTTAAGCACTGTCAGAAAGGTTCGGAAAAGAAAAAATAAAGGATACGGATAGATTTTTCCCTCCAAAAATTTGGAAAACAAAAATCTTTGCGTACCTTTGCACCGCCTTTGAAAAACAAGGCAGCTCTCAAGAAGAGTTTTGGAGAGGTGGCAGAGTGGTCGATTGCGGCGGTCTTG
>CAMFND010000094.1 GCA_945965395.1 uncultured Bacteroides sp. | reverse complement strand
CGTCCCATTTCCTGAGCGATGAATCCCAGCTTCTTGCCTTGTCCGTGTCCGCCTGCCATGGTTTCGCGGAAATATTTCAGGTGGTTGGCCAGACGCTGCTTTTCTTCGTTGATGTCCAGTTTTTCGATGTAATAAATCAATTCCTGCTCCAGGCGGTTCTTGTCATAGTCGATGCTCAGCGTTTTTTCCAGTGCATCGGTAATGCGCTCCCGTATCTTGGCCACACGTTCCTTCTCGTAAGGCTCGATGGATTTCATCAACCGTTCGATGTTGTCGATTTTTTCTGTAAACTTCTTTTCGAGAGCTGCACCTTCCTGCTTGCGGAAGTCAACTAGATGTTGCAGTGCAGTTTCGATGGTTTGTTTGGCTGCAGCCCATTCTTCGTCCGACAGTTCCTGCACGTCTACGCGGGTCAGCACGTCGGGCATGCGCAACAAAGTGGCAAACCAGTCTTCCGGCAACGGAATATGGCAAGTTTCAGAAATGGTTTTTATCTGGTTGTAATAGTTTTCTACCAAGGCTGTATTGATGGGAGTAGCCGATTCGGCAGCGTCTTTTTCCACCCATATAGAAAAGTCCACTTTCCCGCGTTCCAGTGTCTGGGTAATCAGGTTGCGGATTTCCATTTCTTTTTCACGATACAATGGAGCGATGCGTGTGGATAAGTCCATTGCTTTGCTGTTCAACGATTTGATTTCCACGTTGATTTTTTTGTCTCCGAACACAGTGACTGCTTTTCCGTATCCGGTCATTGACTGTATCATAACTCCTTCTGTTTTTTGATAATTTGGATACAAAGGTAGGAAAAATCTAAATAAAGAATAAGCAGCTGTTAAAAAAACATGCGAAATACCTTTGACTCAGGCGAATGAAACGGATTTTCTGCAAGTCCCCTGACTTTAATTTGTAAGTGCATCCGGCCGGTTTATGTTTCCTGTAGCCAAACTGTATGTTTCTCAGGGCGAAAACGTACGTTTCCCGTAGCAGAAACGTACGTTTTGCATACGGAGAACGTAGAAAGTGATGTTTCTTTTTCTGGTGTGAGTAGTAGCGTTTTCACTTTGAGGAAGTCGCGGCAGAGATTCCGGATTTTTCAAGTTGGCTGGTTTTGTCACTTTCTGTCCTTTTTTTCATGAGATAGTAAGAAGAAAAGTGTATATTTGCAGACTATAATAATTGTATCGAGTTTAATTATGTCATGCATTTTACATATTGAAACATCTACGGAAGTTTGTTCTGTGGCTGTAAGCCAGGATGGAGCTTCCATTTTCTCAAAAGAAGATTTTAACGGCCCTTCGCATGCCACTGTATTGGGGGTATTTGTGGATGAAGCCTTGTCGTTCATTGATAACCATGCCATTCCGTTGGATGCGGTGGCAGTGAGCTGTGGTCCTGGCTCGTACACGGGGCTGCGTATCGGTGTGTCGATGGCGAAAGGTATCTGTTACGGACGGAACATTCCTCTGATAGGATTGCCCACACTGGAGGTGATGTGTGTGCCGGTACTGCTTGCGCACGACCTGCCGGAAGATGCTTTGCTTTGCCCGATGATTGATGCCCGCCGTATGGAAGTATATGCGGCCGTGTATGACCGTGCTTTGAAGGTGCAGCGTGCCATCGGAGCAGATATTATTGACGAAAATTCGTATGCCGAATATTTGGAGAAACATCCGGTGTATTTCTTTGGTAACGGAGCAGCCAAGTGCAAGGAAAAACTTTCGCATCCCAACGCACACTTCATTGAGAATATTCATCCGGTAGCCAAATGGATGTTCCCGCTGGCCGAGAAAGCCATGGCAGTGGAAGATTTCAAGGATGTGGCCTATTTCGAGCCGTTCTATCTGAAGGAATTCGTGGCTTCCACTCCGAAGAAACTGCTGTAAGGGCGTATGGCCGGAGAGGGTGAGGCATAAAAAGATTTGATTTGTAGAATAACAGAATTTTATATGGAATATAATACCCAGCAACGAAAATTGCCACTTCCGGAATATGGACGAAGTGTGCAGAACATGGTAGACCATGCATTGACCATCGAAGACCGTGAAGAGCGTCAGCGGTGTGCCAATACGATTGTAAACATAATGGGAGGCATGTTCCCGCAATTGCGTGATATGGAGGATTTCCGTCATAAGCTGTGGGATCATCTGGCCATTATGTCCGACTTCAAACTGGATATTGACTATCCGGTGGAAATTGTGAAGAAGGAAAGTTTGGAAGTGAAACCGGACAGAATTCCCTATTCTCCGAACGTCATTCGTTTCCGTCATTACGGACGGTTTATTCAGGATTTGATCAAGATTGCAGTAAACTATCCGGAAGGTGATGAGAAAAAACAGCTGATAAAATATATCGCCAACCACATGAAGAAGGATTACATCAACTTTAATAAGGACGGGGTGGAAGACCAGAAAATTCTGGAGGATTTGTGCGAGCTGTCAGAAGGACGTATCAAGCTGACGACGGATGACTTGAAGCTGGTGGAACAGCGTTCGTTCGGTCCGCGTCGCCGTCAGATGAACAACAATCAGCAGAAAAAGAAATATTAATCAAAATCGGATACTATGGCTTCATTTGTAATCGAAGGAGGACACAAACTGCATGGCGAGATTGTGCCTCAGGGTGCTAAAAACGAAGTATTACAGGTGCTTTGTGCCACATTGCTGACAGATGAGGAAGTGACTATTGAAAACATTCCGAACATTCTGGATGTGAACAACCTGATACAGTTGCTTCGCGATATGGGGGTGAAGGTCTCTAAGTCGGGTGGTGATACTTACACTTTTCAGGCAGATAATCTGAATCTGGCTTACCTGGAGAGTGATGACTTCTTGAACCGTTGCTCTAAATTGCGTGGTTCGGTGATGCTGGTAGGTCCTCTGGTAGCTCGCTTCGGAAAGGCAATGATTTCAAAACCGGGTGGTGATAAAATCGGACGTCGCCGTCTGGATACGCATTTCCTGGGTATTCAGAAACTGGGTGCCTCGTTTGAATATGATGCCGTGAAAGGCCGTTTTTGTATCAATGCCGAGAAGCTGAAAGGCGCTTATATGTTGCTGGATGAGGCTTCTGTGACCGGTACGGCCAATATTGTGATGGCTGCTGTACTGGCCGAAGGGGTTACAACGATTTACAATGCAGCCTGCGAACCTTATTTGCAGCAGTTGTGCCGGATGCTGAATCGCATGGGAGCCAAGATTTCGGGCATCGCATCGAACTTGCTTACCATCGAAGGCGTATCCAGCTTGAAAGGCTGTTCGCATCGGGTACTTCCGGATATGATTGAGGTCGGCAGTTTCATTGGAATGGCTGCCATGACGGGAAGTGAAATTACCATCAAGGATGTATCCTACCAGAATCTGGGAATCATTCCCGACAGTTTCCGTCGTTTGGGCGTTCGTCTGGAACAGCGAGGTGACGATATATTTGTGCCTGCGCAGGAGCATTACCAGATAGAGTCGTTTATTGACGGCTCCATTATGACTATTGCCGATGCACCATGGCCAGGGCTGACTCCTGACTTGCTGAGTGTGATGCTCGTTGTGGCTACTCAGGCTAAGGGCAGTGTGCTGATTCATCAGAAAATGTTTGAAAGCCGTCTGTTTTTTGTGGACAAATTGATTGACATGGGGGCACAGATTATCTTATGCGACCCTCACCGTGCGGTAGTAATCGGTCACGACCGTAATTTTTGTCTGAGAGGCGGCAACATGACTTCACCGGATATTCGTGCCGGTATCGCTTTGCTGATTGCGGCACTGGGAGCAGAAGGAAACAGCCGTATCCATAATATTGAACAGATTGACCGAGGATATCAGAATATTGAACAGCGACTGACTGCACTCGGTGCACGTATCACGCGTATAGAATAAGTATGATCAGGAAAGAAGAAGTATTTAAAATAGGAATCATCAACAAACCCCACGGAGTGAAGGGGGAGGTGTCGTTTACGTTTACCGACGATATTTTTGACCGGGTGGACTGCGATTACCTGATTCTGTTGCTCGACGGGATTCTGGTTCCGTTCTTTATAGAGGAATATCGCTTCCGCTCCGACAATGCAGCGCTGGTGAAATTCGAAGGGATAGACACGGCTGAGAAGGCACGTAGTTTTACCAATGTGGAAGTGTATTTCCCGAAGAAGTATATGGAAGAACAGGATGAAATCACTTCCTGGAATTTCTTTGTCGGATTCAAGGTGCACGACGTGCATCATGGCGACTTGGGTGAAGTGGTGGATGTGGATGATGCGACGATGAATGTGCTGTTTGTCATTGAGAAGGAGGGAGAAGAACTGCTGCTTCCTGCTCATGAAGAGTTTATACTGGATATAGACAAGGCACAGAAAGTGTTGACGGTGAATATTCCTGAGGGATTATTGGATTAAAAACCAGATTAGGTATGAAAAAGAAAGGTCGTAAAGCATTCTGGCGGAATATTAAGTTTAAATATAAGCTGACCGTCATTAATGAGAATACACTGGAAGAGGTGATTGGCATTCATGTGTCGAAACTGAACGGTTTTTCAGTGCTGCTGGCTGCTTGCACGGTAATCTTTCTTTTGGCTGCCATCATTATTGTGTTTACTCCTTTACGGAACTACTTGCCGGGATATATGAATAGTGAGGTTCGTTCGCAGGTGGTGACCAATGCACTGAAAGCTGATTCGTTGGTTGAGGCGCTGGAACGCCAGAGTCGCTATATCATGAACATTCAGGACATTTTCAGCGGGAAGGTGAATGTGGATACGGTACAGTCAATTGACTCGCTGACTACCATCCGTACGGAGGAGTTGATGAACCGTTCAAAGGAGGAAGATGATTTTCGCCGGAAGTATGAAGAACGGGAACGGGCTGCAGCAATGGCGGGAACGGATGACCATACATTGCCCGACTTGTTGTTCTTCCGTCCTACTCGTGGTATGGTGGTGAAGGACTTTGCGCCTTCGCGTCATCATTATGGAGTGGATATGGCAGCGTCTGTCGATGAGAGTGTGCTGGCAGCTCTGGACGGTACGGTGATGCTGGTGGTGCAGACTGCCGACAGTGGGGTGCTCATTCAGATTCAGCATGAACAGAATTTTATATCCGTATATAAACATTGTGGTCCTTCTCGGAAAAAAGAAGGTGACCAGGTGAAAGGAGGAGAAGTAATCGCATTGGCCGGAACATCGGACGAGGGCAAGCATGTGTCGCATGTACATTTCGAACTGTGGCATGAGGGTACCCCGATTGACCCGGCGAAATATGTTGTATTTTAAAATTTATGAAGAAACAGATTGCCATATTAGGTTCTACCGGATCAATCGGTACTCAGGCTCTTCAAGTGATAGAGGAGCATCCTGATTTGTATGAGGTATATGCTCTTACGGCGAACAATAAAGTGGATTTGCTGGCCGAACAGGCTCGTAAGTTCCAACCGGAAGTGGTGGTTATTGCCAACGAGGATAAGTATGGAATTTTGAAGGAAGCACTGGCCGATTTACCGATTAAGGTGTATGCCGGGGCTGAAGCGTTGTGTCAAGTGGTAGAGGCACAGCCTATTGACATTGTACTGACCGCGATGGTGGGCTATGCCGGTCTGAAGCCGACCATTAATGCCATAAAAGCCCGAAAATCCATTGCATTAGCTAATAAGGAAACGTTGGTGGTGGCTGGTGAACTGATTACCGCACTGGCCAGCCAGTATCAGACACCGATTTTACCGGTAGATTCTGAACATTCGGCTATTTTCCAGTGTCTGGAAATGAACAACCCTGTGCATAAGGTGATTCTGACTGCATCGGGAGGTCCTTTCCGTACCTTTACTATGGAACAGCTTCAAACGGTGACCAAAGAACAGGCATTGAAGCATCCTAACTGGTCGATGGGAGCGAAGATTACCATCGATTCTGCTTCCATGATGAACAAGGGGTTTGAGGTGATGGAAGCTAAATGGCTGTTTGGAGTTACTCCGGAACAGATTGAAGTGGTAGTGCATCCGCAGTCGGTCATTCACTCTATGGTGGAATTTGAAGACGGAGCAGTAAAGGCTCAGTTGGGCGTACCCGATATGCGTTTGCCTATTCAGTATGCTTTTTCTTATCCGAAACGTGAATCGCTTTCGGGCGAACGGCTGGATTTTGCCAAGTACAACACCTTGACATTCGAAAAGCCGGATACGACACGCTTCCGTAACCTGGCTCTGGCCTACGAAGCCCTGCATCAGGGAGGGAATATGCCTTGTATTGTCAATGCGGCGAATGAAGTCGTAGTGGCTGCGTTCTTGAAAGACCAGATTTCTTTCTTAGGAATGAGTGAGGTGATTGAAAAATCTATGGCGAAGGTTCCTTTTATAAAGACACCTACCTACGGAGATTATGTATCGACCGATGCGGAAACCCGTCGTATTGCAGCAGAACTGGTAATTAATGGAATGAAATAAACAAAGTCTAATTATAAAAAAGTAAGAAGTTAAGTAGAAATGGAAACATTTTTGATTCGTGCCCTTCAGTTGATTCTCAGCTTGTCGCTGCTGGTCATCATTCACGAAGGAGGACATTTTTTCTTCGCCCGTCTGT
The DNA here is from genome assembly GCA_945965395.1 of uncultured Bacteroides sp. GTDB lineage: Bacteria > Bacteroidota > Bacteroidia > Bacteroidales > Bacteroidaceae > Phocaeicola. The sequence goes on along the minus strand of CAMFND010000094.1, from coordinate 24,641 downwards.
TTAAGATTCGCGTAGAAAAGTTTTATATATTTTTTGATCCTTGGTTTTCGCTGTTCAAATATAAACCCAAGAATAGTGATACGGAATACGGAGTGGGCTGGTTGCCGTTAGGAGGATACTGCAAGATTTCGGGAATGATTGATGAGTCAATGGATACCGAGCAGATGAAACAGCCTGCTCAGCCGTGGGAGTTCCGTTCCAAACCGGCCTGGCAGCGTCTGCTGGTAATGGTGGGAGGAGTATTGATGAATTTCCTGCTGGCTCTGTTCATCTATTCCATGATTCTCTTTACATGGGGCGACCATTACACGGCCTTGAGCGACATGACAATGGGTATGAAGTTCAATGAGCATGCGCAGGAAATCGGTTTCCGCGACGGTGATATTCTGAAGAGTGCCGACGGTAAGGAGTTGACTCGCTTCAATATGGATATGATTCGTAGTATCGTAGAAGCTCGTGAGGTGACTGTCTTGCGTCAGGGAGAAGAGAAAAAAATCTTGCTGCCTGAGTTAAGTTTGCTGGATGTGGCAAAAGAAGACCCTATGTTTGTGGATGTGTTCTATCCGAATGTGGTCGATTCTGTACTTCCGGACGGTGGATTCGCGAAAGTGGGTATCCAGAAAGGAGACTCTTTGGTTGCATTCAATGGCAAAGAGATGACCTCATGGAATGAATTTCTGGACAACATGGCTGAATTGAAAGCAAAGGCTGAGTTGGAAAAGAAGACTTCAGCAGCATTCACTCTGGTTTACTCACGTGCAGGAGTGCGTGATACCGTAGATGTGCAGACTGATGATAAATTCAAGGTTGCCGTGATGGGTGGATTAGTGGATTATAAGCAACGTACGTTGAGCTATGGATTCTTTGAATCTTTCCCGGCAGGGGTAGCGTTGGGTGTCAATACGCTCAAAGGCTATGTCAACGACATGAAATATGTGTTTACCAAGGAAGGAGCCAAGAGCGTGGGCGGATTTGCTACTATTGGAAGTATCTTCCCGAAAGTCTGGGACTGGCAGCGTTTCTGGGAGATGACTGCATTCTTGTCTATCATACTGGCCTTCATGAATATCTTGCCGATACCGGCACTCGACGGAGGACATGTGTTGTTCTTACTTTATGAGATTATTGCCCGTCGAAAACCAAGTGACAAGTTCTTGGAATATGCGCAGATGGTAGGAATGTTCCTGCTGTTTGGCCTGCTTATCTGGGCAAACTTCAATGATGTACTGAGGTTTTTGTTCTGATGAATTTATAGAAGAATAGTATAAACGGACACAAGGAGATACGAAGCTGAGTTGTCGGCTTTGTCTCCTTGTGTCTTTTTTGTTTAATCGATAAATAAAAAGAAAATATGATGAAAAAAATCCTATTGGCTGTAGTGCTGTGTGGCGGTTTCGGATTGACGTCTGTTTCTGCCCAGCAGGCGGAAGGACGTTTGCCAGGCTACTTACAGGCCGAGAAGTTTACCAAGAGTAAGCTGGACAAAATGTTGTTTTCTACCACCGTGGACCCGCATTGGTTTCAACAGGGAAACAATTTCTGGTTTGAGTATAAAACCAGTGAAGGAAAGTTCTGGTATGTGGTGAATCCGTCAGCTAAGCGTAAAGAATTATTGTTCGACCGTGAACGGATGGCTTCACAGCTCACCGAGATTGTACAGGACCCTTTTGAGGCACGTCAGTTGCCCATTGCGGACCTGAAGGCGGGAGAAGACGGACGTACCTTTACATTTAAAGTGGTTTCAAAGGCTGATTCCACATTTTATTTCTCGTATGACTATCCGTCTCGTAAGCTGACATATCTGAAAGACAAAAAGAAGGAACTGGATAAGCCGGATTGGGCATCTGTATCGCCCGATGGCCAGCGTGTTATTTATGCCAAGGATTGCGACTTGTACTATATGAGCATCGCTGATTACCAGAAGGCTCGTAAAGATGAGAAAGACAGTACGATTGTAGAAGTCCGTCTGACAAAGGATGGTACACCGGATTTCGGGTATGGCATTCCATACAGTACCCTGAACACAGATACGCTGTGCAATGGAAAACGTCGGGAAGTATGGGGATTCTGGTCGCCCGATTCCAAATATTTTGCTACAATTATTGCGGACCAGCGGAATGTGAAACCGTTGTGGGTTATTAACTCCATTGCAGAACCACGTCCTACCTTGGAGACTTATAAGTATGAGATGCCGGGAGAGACAGGTATGCCGGAATATCATCTGTATTTGTTCGATGTGCAGGCAGGTACACGGAAAGAAATCAAGACAGCGGCGTGGAAAAATCAGTCAATTGACTTGGAAGGTAAACCCTTTGAACAGAAACAGCGCGATATGGAGCTGATTCCAAGAATCTGGCAAGGGGATAACAACCGTTTCTTTCTGACACGCAGCAGTCGAGACTTACATCGTATTGATGTATGCACTTATACACTGGGTGCTGATTCCATTGTGCCTATAGTAAAGGAAAGAATGAATACCTACCAGGAAACACGTCCTATTCATGTGCTGAAAGGAGGAAAAGAGTTTATTCAATGGAGCGAACGTGACGGATGGGCGCACCTTTACTTATATGATGATAAAGGAAACTTGAAAAACCGTATCACAGAAGGTCCCTGGCATGTGGAGCGTGTGGTAAAAGTAGATGAGGCTGCACGGACAGTCTATTTTGTGGCCAATGGCCGGGAAGCAGGTGAAAATCCATATTACGAGCATTTTTATAAAGTAAATGTGGATGGAAGCGGTCTGAAACAGCTAACACATGGTGAATTCTTCCATGATGTGGAGTTGGATGACGATGCCCGTTTCTTCGTTGACAATTATTCACGTGCCAATACCGTTCCTTGTGCTGACCTGTTGGACAATAACGGGAAAAAGGTGATGACCATACAGGAAAGTGATTTTTCTTCTCTGAAAGCTGCCGGTTACAAATTCCCGGAACCTTTCAAGGTGAAAGCGGCCGATGGGGTGACTGATTTATATGGAGTGATGTACAAACCTTTCGATTTTGATTCTACCAAGGTATATCCCATTATTGATTATGTGTATCCGGGACCTCAAGTAGAAGCGGTAGATTATCCGTTCCGGCGCATGAGTGTCCGGACAGACCGTCTGGCACAGGCCGGATTTATCGTGATTACGGTAGGACAGCGAGGTGGGCATCCCAGCCGCTCCAAATGGTACCATAATTACGGATATGGAAATATGCGGGACTATCCGTTGGCCGACCATAAGGCAGCAGTAGAGCAACTGGCCGACCGTTATTCTTTTATTGATATTACGCGTGTAGGAATTCACGGACACTCGGGAGGTGGCTTTATGTCGACAGCAGCAATCTGCCAGTATCCTGATTTCTACAAGGCTGCAGTTTCTTGTGCCGGTAATCACGATAACCGTATCTACAACCGCTGGTGGAGCGAAACGCATCACGGGGTAAAAGAAGAGGTCTCGGAAAAAGGAGATACTACTTTTGCCTATAAGATTGCCACCAATCCGGAGATTGTAAAGCAGTTGAAAGGACATCTGATGTTGGTACATGGAGATATAGACAACAATGTACATCCGGGAAATACCATTCGTGTGGTCAATGCATTGATTCGTGCCAACAAGCGTTTTGATATGCTGATATTGCCAGGACAGCGTCATGGTTTTGGCGACATGGATGAATATTTCTATTGGAGAATGGTCGATTTCTTCTCAGAACATTTAAAGGGAAAGAAAGAATCGTCAGTAGATATTCCTCAGCGATAAGATAACCTTACATATTGATAACGGCGGGATGGTGTAGGCTGTTCCGCCGTAATTGTATCTGGTCGGTTACAAATGATTCAGAGGTTACGTACGGATACAAAAAAAGCGAGAGTTCGTTGAACTTCCGCTGCCTTCCTAAAGAACCCCCCATTTAAGGGTTCTTTTCATCTACATAATTTTTGTGTTTCCTGTTATCCTTACTTCGTTTTTCTTTTTACTGAAGATATTCCTAATACCTTCTCAAACCTAATTCCTGAAAACTTTTACCTTTAAAATCTAATACCTAAACTTAAATCTAATCTAAATACCTTAATTCTAATACCTTAAATAGTCTAGCTAATACCTTAAATATTACTTTTTTACCTTATGTATTCTAATACCTAAATGTTTTTCTCTTTTTACCTATTGGTTTCACAACCACATTGCAAAGGTAATTCTTTTTTTATTGATAGCAAGAACTTGCAAGATGTTTTTTTAATAAATAGTTGTTTTCATGATATAAATCAAGAAAAGGACTGTTTTTAGATTTCGTGTGCGATAACATATGTTATACGAGATAATATTTGCGCTTGTGTGCGATAACAGGATGAGGAAAACAGAAAGTAGATATAAAATATATTCCTCGATTTTAGTTGCGAATTTATTAACTAAAATCGAAGAATATGCTAACGAACCAATATCTGGCTATTTCAGTTTAAGAATTCGCTGGTTACTGCTCCCGCAAAAGTCCAAAAAAGGAGAGTAGAGCGATTCGATGAAAGGACCGTCCACAAGTACATCGATGTAGGGGAGTAGTTTCTGGCGGATAGGGTCCTCTTTCAGTTGTTCGTACGTATATCCAGTGTAGCACCAGATATTCATGCCTGTTTGCTGGCTGACTTCTTTCAGAACAGGTAGAAACTCTTCCGGATTGTAAAAAGGGTCACCGCCTGAAAAGGTTACTCCGTCCAGCAGAGGATTGGCATTGATTTCCTGAATGATTTGCTCCAGCACTTCCTGCGTGAGAGGTTTGCCAGCTTTCGGGTTCCATGATTCCGGATTGTGACATCCCTTGCAACGATGGGAACATCCAGACAGATAGATGGAATACCGGATGCCCTCACCGTCGACAATCGTTTCAGGATATGTATATAAATAATGTAACATGTACGTTTCCTTTCGGCTTATGCATGCTTTACACGGTCGTGCTCTTCCGCTCTCTTGGCAGAGTTCCAGCTGTTAAGGTCGCCTGTCAGGTAACCGGTGATACGGCGCATGCGTAGGATATTCTCACTATTGCATACCGGACAGCGGCTGTAGATAACTCCCTTGTAGCCACAATCGTGACAAGTATCTACCGGGTGGTTGATAGAACCGTATCCAATCTGTTCGTCGTGCATCACCTTTACAATCTTCGCAATGGCCTTTACGTTTTTCTGCGCTTCGCCATCCAGCTCTACGTAGGTGATGTGTCCGCCACGTGTCAGTGCATGGAAAGGAGCCTCACGTTTGATTTTCTCGACAATAGTAATCGGTTCTTTTACGTCCACATGGAAGGAGTTGACATAATAATCACGGTCGTTTACCCCTTCAATGATTCCATATTTCCGTTTGTCCATACGGGTAAATCTACCTGACAATCCTTCGGCAGGAGTTGCCAGTACCGAATAATTCAAGCCGTATTTCTTTTTATAGTCTTCGGCCACCTTGTTCATCTCTTCAATAGCCTCGTAAAGTGTGTTCCACGCCTGCTGGTTGTGTCCGTGTCCTTGGCCGTATAATGCCATCATGGCATTGTGTCCTCCGATAAAACCGATACCTAAAGTACCTTGTTTCAACACATCTCCCACTTCTTCGTTGGGATGAAGGGCACCTCCACCTTTCCATACATTATTGCCCATCATGAACGGGAACTGACGTGCAAGAGCGGTACGCTGATACTGGTAACGGGTATATAGTTGCTCTGCGATGAATTCAGCCATGGAGTGTACCGACTGGAGAAAAAATTCCTTCGCTTTCTGGAGCTTGCCTTCCGGAATCTCGTTAGTCAGACTTTCAGCTTTCCGGTGCGCTTCGATGGCCAGACGAGGCAGGTTCATGGTCGTGAATGAAAGGTTACCTCTTCCCAATGAAGTCTTTTCTCCATTCAAGTTCTCGAATACGCGCGTACGGCATCCCATGGTTGCTAGTTCGTAACGATAACGTTTCGGGTCGTCGGCATTCCATTTCTCGTGTTTGTTGAACGGAGTATCCAGGAACATAAAGTTCGGGAACAACGCTTTGGCCGTCGTACGACATGCTTGCAGGAAGAGGTCGAAGTTCGGGCATTCGAACTTCACTTCTCCTGAGAGAGCTGCTTCAAAATCTTTCATAGCCAGTTGATAATCGGCTTCGGAATAGCTCACTCCATCTTTCACCTTAAAAATCTGGATAGGGAAGACCGGAACTTCTCCATGATTTCCCAAGCCTTCGATAGTAGCCTTCAATAATTCCTGAATTACCATTCTTCCTTCTGCTGAGGTATCCGTACCATAGTTGATAGAACTGAAAACCACCTGATTTCCCCCTCTGGAATGCATGGTGTTCAAGTTGTGGATGAAGCCCTCCATGGCCTGATGCGTATCCTTGCGAGTTTGTGCCAATGTTTTGCGGAGCACGTACTTCAATTCGTCTGCTGTCAGGTCGATGCCTTCCGCTTGTAAAGAATCCAAGTAAGCCTTTTCAGTCTCTTCGTTAGGAGCGATGCTGTGGAAGTGGGCACGTATCCCTTTTAGGATTTCTTTCTCGTCCGTTGTGTGTCCTTTGATGTCGAGCAGCAATCCTAAATGAGTAGCCATGATTTTCTGGAAACTTTTCAGCACTCCCTTGGCCATGAAAAAGTCGAAGGCCGGAATTGCCTGTCCTCCGTGCTGTTCATTCTGGTTCGTCTGGAAAATGATGGTAGCCAGTGTAGCGTAACTTTGGATGGACTGCGGCGTACGGATGCTTCCGTTCTTGGTGTGAAATCCGCGTTCGAACAAATCATCTAAGTCATACTGTATGCAGGTAGTCGTCTTTGTGGGATAATAATCCAGATCGTGGATGTGTATGTCACCCATCTGATGCGCTTCTGCATATTTTTTCGGAAGAAGATATTTGTAAGTATAGTCCTTAGTGATTTCTGAAGCAAAAGTCATCATCTGTCCGGCCGGCGTATGACTTGACATGTTGGCGTTGCTCAGGTTTACATCATTCTTGTCGATGGCCACAATACCGTCCATGATATGCTTGATGTGCGTTTTCCGGTCTCTTTCCGTATTTCTCCACTGACGGTAGATAATGTATTTCTTGGCCACTTCCGGCTGCACCTTCATTAATTCGTTTTCCACGAGGTCCTGAATTTCTTCCACACCGATGGTAGGTTGTGAGAAGTGTGACACCACCTGCCGGGTAATCAGGTCCAGTTCCTCTCTCTGCTGAGGAATACCGGTTGCTTCGAAAGCCTTTCCGATGGCGTTGGTGATTTTAGCGGCTGAAAAGTTTTCCTGCTTTCCGTCGCGCTTGATGATGCGGATTTCTGTCAAGTTCATTTCTTTCAGTTAAATGAGGTAAAACATAAATTATACTTGTGCTTTTCCGGGCAGGTCTTCTGACTGATCTTTCCCCACAGACGCCTTCCCATGAGTTCGATTCACAGTGGCTTGCAATGCATGTCCAGGTTTACGCAAGAATCACAGCAGCAGGTACTGTTGCCGATTTCCACGGCATTCCCTTTTGAAACGGTTAGGTTACCTTTTGAAAAGCAGGACAAAGATAGAGATTTGGGAGAAAAATAAAAAATGAGATTTTCCGGATGTTTCTAAATTTGGAAAACTTTTAATAATGAAATATACGCTGTAGTATGCTGTAGGACGATAAAATGGAAAACTCTAATTTATAATGCCTGCCTGATATTGAAAATCTTGAAATATTTTTATAGCTTATCTGCTCATTAAAAGTATAAAGGAAAAATTCTCCGGAATTTCCGTCAGAATAGGCTGACAGAAGTTCCGGAAGATGAGGTTGGGTTATTTCTTTTCAGGCAGATTTACAGGCTTCAAGCCCATCTGTTCCGCCTTTTTCAGCATGTATTCAAAGGCGGCATCGTGCTCGTTTGGAATGGCACCATCCAGAATGGCATCCTTGATAGAGCTTTTCAGACTTCCGATTTCACGGCAAGGCTGCAAATTGAATACCTGCATGATTTCAGCTCCGTCTACGGGCGGTTGGAAGTTTCGGATACGGTCTTTTTCTTCCAAATCTTTCAACTTTTGGCGTACCAGTTTGAAGTTATCCAGGAAGCGTTGCTTGCGGGCTTCGTTTTTGGAAGTAATATCTGCTTCGCAAAGCATCATCAGATCGTCGATGTCATCACCGGCTTCGAAGAGCAGGCGGCGTACGGCCGAGTCGGTCACTTCTTCATCGGCAATCACAATCGGACGCATGTGCAGACCGACGAGTTTCTGTACGTACTTCATTTTCTCGTTCATCGGAAGTTTCATCTTGCGGAAGATTTCCGGAATCATTTTCTCACCGATGAAATTATGGTTATGGAAGGTCCATCCCGCCTTAGGTTCCCAGCGTTTGGTTCTCGGTTTGCCAATATCGTGCAGCAGGGTAGCCCAGCGCAGCCACAAGTCATTACTTACGCGTGAAATATTATCCACCACTTCAAGCGTGTGGTAGAAATTGTCTTTGTGACCGCGTCCGTTGCGCACTTCCACTCCCTGCAGTGCCACCAGTTCCGGGAAAATCAGTTCCAGCAGTCCGCAGCGGTCCAGGTCAATAAAGCCCCTTGAAGGAACAGGTGACAGCAAAATCTTGTTCAGTTCGTCGGCGATACGTTCGCGCGAAATAATCTTGATGCGTTCCTTGTTGTGCTCCAGTGCTTCGAATGTTTCATCGTCTATATAGAAATTCAATTGCGTGGCAAACCGTATGCAGCGCATCATGCGCAGCGGGTCGTCGCTGAACGTGATGTCCGGATCAAGCGGAGTACGGATGGTACGTTCCTTCAGGTCATCCAGCCCACCGAAGGGGTCCACCAGTTCTCCGAAACGTGCCTTGTTCAGGCAGACTGCCATGGCATTGATGGTGAAGTCTCTGCGGTTCTGGTCATCTTCCAGCGTGCCGTCTTCCACTATCGGCTTGCGGCTGTCGTGACTATACGACTCCTTGCGTGCACCTACAAACTCCACTTCCGTATCCTTGAACTTGACTTGTGCCGTGCCGAAGTTCTTGAAAACAGATACATGCGCACCTCGTCCCAGCTTCTTTCCGAAAGCCTGAGCCATTTCAATTCCGCTTCCTACCACCACTACATCTATGTCCTTGGAAGGTCTGTTCAGGAAAATATCTCTTACATATCCACCTACGACATAGCATTCCAGTCCCAGCTCGTCGGCCGTTTCTGATATCAGACTAAAAATTCTGCCAGCGAAGTGTTCTTTCAGTTCCATTGTATGCATTTTTTCAATTTGCCGCAAAGTTACAAAAAAAATCCCTTTGTCCATTTTTTGCCGCTTGCTTGAAATCTTGCATTCGTTTTTCTGGTTGTGGAAAGACATTGAGGAAACATCAGGCTGTTAAGAAACAAACCTTTCTGCATGTTTTACGTTTCGCTTGTGCGAACCCTATGTTTCTCAAGGCCGAAACGTAGGTTTCCCTTCCGCAAAACGTAGGTTTCCGGTGAGGGAAACATAGAAAATGCGTGGAAAAAAGCAGGAATGTGCAGAGGAGTTCCGAAAATAGTTGTATTTTTGCCTGCATAGAATGATAGATAAACGTATGAAAAAGATAGGATTATTGCTCGTTCCGATGGCACTGGCACTTTCTGCTTGCCAGAACGGTGAGAAGCAGGCTGGCCAGTTGTTTCAGCGTGCGGAAGCTGCGTATGCGGCCGGTGAGTACAGCCTGGCTAAATTGCAGATAGATAGTATTCGTACCCTGTATCCCAAGGCATTTGAAGTGCGCAAGGCGGGTATCAAACTGATGCAGCAGATTGACCTGGCAGAACAGACCAAGACTTTGGCTTATCTGGACAGCATGATGACGGTGAAGCAGGCTGCGCTTGACTCCATCAAGGGAAAGTTTGTGCTGGAGAAGGATACGGCCTATCAGGAAGTAGGAAATTATTTTTATCCCACTCAGGTGGTCGAGAAAAATATCGGCCGTTCGTTCTTGCGTGCGCAGGTGAGCGAATTAGGCGAGATGTCGCTGACCTCTATTTATTGTGCGGGAGGAAGTATTCATCATACGGCTGTAAAGGTTTCTGTGGATGATACTTTTGCGGAGACTCCTACGTCAATAGATAGTTATGAAACTACAGACTTAGGACGTCCGGTAGAAAAGGCCGACTATAAACTGGGTAATGACGGAGGAGTGATTGCATTTCTGGTTGCCAATCGTGATAAGAAAAACATCCGTCTGGAATTTATCGGCGACCGGAACTATAAGACAGTGATGCATCCGAATGATGTGAAGGCAGTTGCAGAACTGAGTGAGCTGGCACGTGTGTTGTCTGCCATCGAAGAAATCAAGAAAGAACAGAAAGAGGCCAACTTGAAAATCAAGTTTGTGAAACGGAAGATGGAAGAAAATCCGGAAGAATAATAGAATGCAGAATTAATTGTAAATATTGTCTGATAAGACGAAAAAGTGAAAGCCGGATGGATACAAGTGTATCTGTCCGGCTTTTTGCTTCCCTGTGGGGATAGCTGATAATTAAGCATGTTCACGTTTCATGATCTGCTTGATGCGTCGGATGCGAGGCAAACGCCCCACTACATTTTTGTTTAAGAACTTCTCGAAGAGAATCAAGGCCAGAAACACTGACAATACGAATATCGGGTGAAATTTATTGTAGCCTGATTCTTAGTAAGATACGTAACTTATTACTGAAAGATAATTATGGTAATACTGAACTTGCTAATCAAGACTCATTCAGTAAATTCTTTAAACGGCATTCGGGAAAAGCACCCCAAGGATTTAGAGAGATTTCTTCCAAGAATTGAAAAGAGTAGCAGGAATGTGAGAAAACAGAGTATGCAAGCCAAAAGAATAAGATATGTTTTTTCAGAAATTTAGTTGCCAGATACAGATTTCTGGCAGCCCCTTTTTCTGAAATATGCATTTCTTCTGCTATTTCTTTTACCTTTAATCCCTTTTTCTTACTTAAGATAAAAGCCGTACGTTGCCTTTCTGGTAACATTTGAACAAGCTTTTCAATATATTTTCTTAAATCTTCTGCTTCTATTCCTTGTTCAATTTCGCTTGATGCTTCTGATGCCAGCTGCAATGTTTCAGTCAGTTTTTCTTCATTGATTGATTTACGAATATGATTGAATATCAGATTTCTTGTAATGATAAAGAGGAGCCCATCTAAATCTTTTTCTTCGTCCAGTAGCTCACGTTTTTCCCAAAGTTTGATAAATACCAGCTGTGTGATTTCTTCTTTTTCGTAGTTATCCATAAGGTATAAGCCTGCAAAGCGATACACGATGTTCCAGTATCGGTCAAAAATCGTTTTAAAGGCCTTGGAATTTCCTTGTTTAATTTGACGAATAATATCAATCATACTGCGAGGTGGAAAATTTTATTAGCGTTCTTTAAATATTCTATGCATGCAAATGTAGATAAATAATCTAATTATTGGAAATCTTTTGAATAAAATGAATATGAATGTAAAAAATAACAATAAAGTGATATAGCTTTGTAGTCAATTCTTTTTATGACGTGTTTATAATAAATAAAATAAGTTAGGTGCATGAGTCAGAAAAATCATAAAACAGAAAATTTAGGAAATTGGAAACCTTTTGTGGAACAACTTCACAAAGAATGGGAAGAGGTAGGAAATGAACATGTAATTGAGAATTATGAGCTTAAGGAAAAGATTTGGAAAGAAGTAGATAGAAAAATATTCTCTCCTCGTCGTTATATTTTACGGACAGGATGGGCCGTTGCAGCGGTATTGGTAGGCGTCATGTTCTATTTGGGATATAAAGTCTCTGAAAAACATGTCGTTGATAACTTGACCTATATGGAGTATTCTTATGTGGAAGGCCGAATGTGTGTGTTGCCTGATAGTTCTACAGTTTGGTTAGAACCGGATAGTAAAATACGGATTTCTTCAGAGTTTTTGAATAACCGTGAAGTTTGGTTGACTGGAAGTTCAGTTTTTGAGGTCAAAAAGAGAGCAGGTTCAGCCTTTAAGGTTCATATCAATACTGCTTGTATAGAGGTTAAAGGTACGGTTTTTTCGATAAACCAGCCGACACCGGATACTTCAATTATAGCTTTGTATGAGGGAGCCATAGATTTTATTGGAAAAAATCAGTCGTTAATTAGTATGACACCTTCTCAGCGTTTGGTATATGATGTGAATACTGGTTCTACCTATGTAGAGAACTTCTCGGAAAATATACAATGGGTAGATGGGAATTATCGTTTTACAGATATCCAAATTGATAATTTGATGGATTTCATTAGGAAAAAATATCGGGTAGAGATGGAATTAGATCAAGATGTAAATCATGAATTATTGTTGACCGGTACTATACGTAATGATGAGAGTGTAGAGGCTGTAATAGAAAAAATATGTTTTTCTTTGCAACTGACTTATAAAAAAGATGGTTTGTATTATTTGTTGATGAAATAGTGCTTATTGTTGATATACAAAGGTTTATTCCCTGAAAAATTCATTTTGTAAATTTTTCAGGGATTTTTTTATTTCTACAGATAAAAATATTTTCAGAAAAATCTTATTGTATGTGTAGTCTTTTTTCTTTGATAAGTGTATTTATTACAAAACCTAATTCTTGAATGATGGTTAACTATAAATTAAACACATGAAAAATGAAAAAGAGAAGTTTGTTTTGTAGGAGTTTGATTCTTTCGCTCTTGTTGTATCCTTCGTCGGATGCTTGGTCTGTACCTTTTACCGGGCAGATTCCTTTACGGGGAAATTCTATGTCTTTGTTGGAAGTGGTAAGAGAAATAGAAGAAACCACTGATTATTCTTTCTTTTATAAGTCCAGTGATTTGGAAGGAAGTGCTAAGAAAAGCTATAATCTCAACGGGGATATCGAAGAAGTGCTTTCAGAAGTATTTGAAGGTAGTGGAATTGTATATAAAGTAAATGGGAAAGAAATTATCTTAAGTAAGGCTTCTGCTAAATCGGTGAAACAGCAGCGTACTATTTCTGGTGTAGTAACTGATGCTACCGATGGTTCGACAGTGATAGGTGCCAATGTAGTTGTAAAAGGCACTACTAATGGTGTTATTACTGACTTGGATGGTAATTTCTCACTTACTTTTTCTGGGGAAAGTTGCATCCTGGAGGTTAGTTATGTAGGTTATAAAAAACAGGAAGTTTACATTACTGATCAGGGACTTGTAAATGTGAAGCTTGTACCGGATAATGAAATGCTGGCTGAGGTAGTGGTTGTAGGACAGGGAACACAGAAGAAAGTTTCTGTAACTGGATCTATTGCTACTGTAAAAGGTTCTACTCTAAAGGTTCCTTCTTCTTCGCTGACTAGTTCTTTAGCTGGTAAGTTAGCTGGTATTATGTCTATGACAAGCAGTGGAGAACCTGGATCTTCTTCTGAATTTTATATCCGTGGTATCAATACATTCGGAGGACGTTCTACACCATTGATTCTGTTGGATGGAGTGGAAATTTCATCCTCTGACTTGAACCGTATTCCGGCAGAATCTATCGAAAGTTTTTCTTTGTTGAAAGATGCTTCGGCAACGGCTATTTACGGTAACCGAGGTGCAAATGGTGTGATGCTGGTTACTACAAAAAGTGGTACGGAAAACTCAAAAGCGAAGATAAATGTTTCTTTGGAGGCATCTTATTTCCGGCCGATGAATGTAGTGGAATTTGCAGACGGACCGACTTTTATGCGTACTTACAATGAAGCGGCTCAGGCTAGAAGTCTTACTCCTATCACAAATCCGAAATATACGGAAGAACAGATTCTGAATACTGAAAAAGGATTGAATCCGTATGTATACCCGAATGTGGACTGGTATGACTTGATTTTTAAGGAAGGAAACTATAATCAGCGTGCCAATATTAATCTTCAAGGTGGTGGTTCTCGTGTGACATATTATATGAGTTTGCAAGCCAATCATGATACTGGTTTGCTGGATGCACCGAAGAATTATTATTATGATACCAACATCAATAACTGGGAGTATAACTTCCAGAATAATATATCTTATAAGGTAACCAATACAACTACGATTGACCTTCGTATGATGGCACAGATTGGAAATCGTCAGGGGCCTAACTACAGTGTGTCGGATATGTACCAGACTGTAATGAGAGCGAATCCAGTGGCTTTTCCTGCTTATTTCCCAAGTCAGGAAGGGGATGATGGTTTTATTCGTTTTGGTAATGCAGAAATAAAACCAAATGTACTCGGAAAGAACCCTTATGCAGAAATGTTAGGTTCGTTTAAAGAAACGAACTACAATACACTGAATACTTCTATCAGTTTAAATCAGAAACTGGACTTTATCACGGAAGGATTGAGTTTAAAAGCTTTGGTGAACTTCAAGAACTGGTCAGAGTCTTCTTATAATCGTTCTATCAAACCTTATTATTATAAGGTAAAAGATGGTAGTTATTTACCGGATACCGATGAGTACGAACTTCAATTATTACAAACAGGTGATCAATATCTTAGCCAGTCGGGAATTAGCCGTAATTCGGATCAGACCTTCTATTTTGACGCACGTTTGGACTGGAAGCGTAGTTTTGGCGACCATAACTTGTCAGCCATGTTGATGTACATGATGCGTGAATACAGAAATGATGTGTTACCTAATAGAAACCAGGGGTATTCAGGACGCTTGACGTACGATTTTGCTAATAAGTACTTGCTGGAATTTAACTTTGGTTACAATGGCTCTGAACGTTTGGCAAAAGGAGAGCGTTTCGAATTCTTCCCGGCTGCTTCTTTGGGGTGGGTAATCAGTTCAGAAAAGTTCTGGGAACCAATTAGTAACTATGTTAACCATTTGAAGGTGAGAGCTTCTTATGGTTTGGTAGGTAGTGATGAGTTTAACGGAGGGGCTCCTCATTTCTTGTATCAAAATAATATTAGTATAGGAAGTGCTAATGATTTTTGGACAGGGTTACCTACTAGTGAGATAAATAGAAAAGGTCCTGCCTTTTATGTATTGGCTGTGCAGAATGCTGGATGGGAACATGTCAAGAAGTTTGATATTGGTTTTGATATGTCACTGTTTAACCAGTTGAATATTACTTTTGATTATTTCCACGATAAGCGCGACAGAATCTTGATGGCGCGTGCTTCCTGGCCTTATATGTTGGGTTATTGGGGATCATTGCCTTGGAGTAATATTGGAGAAGTAGTGAATCAAGGTTATGAATTGAGTGTGAACTGGTCTAAACAGTTTGGAATGGACTGGTCTATTGATTTACGTGGAAACTTTACCTATAACCAGAACGAATATAAATATGTAGACGAACCTAACTATCCATATACTTGGCAGACTAAAACAGGTAAGCCGCTGAATACACTTACTGGATATGTAGCAGAAGGATTGTTCACTAGTCAGGAAGAAATCGATCAGTGGGCTGACCAGTCTCAGTTAGGTTCTAACATCATGCCGGGAGATATCAAGTATCGGGATATAAATGGAGATGGACAGATTACAACAGAAGACCAGGTGATGCTTTCTCCTTATAACGGGGTTCCTCGCATCCAATATGGTTTCGGTTTGAATATATCGTATAAGAAATTTGATTTTGGAGTATTCTTTAATGGTTCTGCCAAACGTAAGATTATGATTAATAGTGGATACACTCCATTCCTTGCCGGTGGTGGTGATGGTATCACGGTAGAAACGCTGGAAAGAAACTTGATGCAGTGGATTGCAGATGATCACTGGTCAGTAGATAATCCGAATCCTAATGCAACGTATCCTCGTTTAGGTATTACTGAAGCGGATGTTTCTAATAATACTCAGCCTAGTTCATATTGGTTAAGAAATGGAAACTTCTTGCGCTTTAAGACACTGGAAATTGGTTATCGTTTCCCCTATTGCCGTGTATACCTGAGTGGAGACAACTTAGCTGTGTTCAGTCCGTTTAAATTGTGGGATCCAGAATTAAGTTGGAATGCTTATCCTTTACAGCGTACTTTTAACTTGGGAGTACAACTTACATTTTAATAAATAATACATGAAACTATGAAATTGATAAAAAATATATATAAGACAGCACGGATGATAGTAATACCTTGCTGTATGTTGACTGCCTGTAATTATCTGGATGTGATTCCTCCCGCACAAGCCGATTTTGAGGATACCATGAAAGATCAAAATGCAGTAGAAAACTTTTTGTTTACTTGTTATGGTTATGTGCCTCGTTGTCAACCTTATGATTTCAATGCTTTTGAACAATCTGCAGATGAGATTGTAGCACCGAAGGCTTGGAATGACTTCCAACAGCAAATTGCTTGGGGAACAGTTTCGGCTTCTACTTATATGACTTGGGGAAACGGTAAGAACTTTGATGATTTTGGATTTTGGGTACCGGGGTATAACTGGCTAGGATATGTACACCATTTTCTAAGTTTGATAGATGAACTTCAACCTGTAGGAGTTACAGAAGAGGATAAGGATGAATACAAGGCTGAATGCTGGTTCCTGGAGGCGTATTATCATTTCCGGATTCTTCAGGCTATGGGCCCCTGTCCGATTATCACAGAAAAAGTGGACCCGAATATAACAAACAGCCAGATTCCTGGTCGTTCTCACTTTGACTATTGTGTAGATTATATTGTACAGAAGTTGGATACGGCTGCTACGATTTTGCCTGCTGTCAGAGAAACGGATGATTTGGGACGTGCTACTTCTACCATTTGTAAGGCTTTAAAAGCAAGAGTATTGTTGTGTGCGGCATCTCCTTTGTGGAACGGTTCATTCCCTTATCCAAACTGGAAGAATGTAAACTTTGAGACTCCTGGATATGGAATGGAACTGGTAAGTACTACTTATGACCGTAGTAAGTGGGAACGGGCATTGACTGCTGCGCAGGAGGCATTGGCTGCTGCAAAAGCAGCTGGTTATGAATTGTTCAGTATAGAAGCCGCTGACCAGATTGCGGAGAATGACGGATTAGGTTTACCTTATATTCCTGGAAAAGAAACAGAGACAGAGGAAAATGACCTTTTCAAAAGAAGAGTACGGATGTTCCAGTATCTGGTAACTGCTAATGAAGGGCAGGGCAACAAAGAATTGATTTGGGCAAACCGTATTGATTCTGATGTGAATAACGGAGGAGAAGCTACAGATTCTCGTTTGCCGAGTAGAGTGGTGAAGAAAAGCGATGGACAATATGCCGGTGGATGGTCGGGAATGGCTCCTACCTTGTATGCTGTGCAGCATTTCTATACAGAGAATGGAAAACTACCTAGTCAGGATGTGAATTTCTATCCGGAATCTGATTGGTATAAACGCTTTAATGATGCCGTTCAAAGTCCGGAATTAGTTACTGACCGCTTGGATGGAGAGGATGTGAAGAATGATATCATAAAATTGAATGCAAAACGTGAAGCTCGTTTTTATGCTTGGATTGCATTTGATGGATGTGAATATGCGAAGAAAATTAATGACGGAAACTCTCTTTGGTTGAATTTAAAGAATACCAATACGAATGGATGGAGTCAGAGTAATACTCGTAACTGTGCAGGAACCGGATATCTGTCTAAGAAATTTATTGATCCTAACATTCGTTTTGGGGCAAATGGAACAAGAACTCATCGTGCGGCTCGACGTCCTTATATCCGTATGGCTGAATTATATTTGAATCTGGCAGAATGCTATGCGGCATTAGATAATACTACGGAAGCGCTTGCCAACTTGAATGAGATTAGAGAAAGAGCAGGATTGAAAGAATTGACGGATGCAGATTTGACAGGTGATATGACATTGATGGACTGGGTTCGTAATGAACGGTTTGTAGAGTTGTATGAAGAAGGTTTCCGTTATTATGATGTGCGCCGCTGGATGATTGCTCCGACTATGTTGAAGGCTGGGGTGAGATACGGTTTGAATGGATTGGCAGAAAATCTTAGTTTTGAAGAATTTAATCAGCCAACCTTGATTGATCAGCCTTTTAAATGGGATAATCGTCTCTATTTGATGCCGATTTGGTCTAGACAAGGAATGGATGAACTGTATAGTAATCCTCAGTTAGTACAGGCTCCAGGTTATTAATGTTTTAAGAAATGAATCTGATGAGAAAGAATATAATTTGTTTGGCAGGATGTCTTATGTTATTGAGTGCCTGCAATAACTCCAAGTATAACTTGGAAAATCTTGTACCACAAGAATACAAAAAATCTCTGGAATAACCTCGAAAAACGGGAGAAATGACGCTAAACGACTTAATATCAGAGCTGTTACGGTGTCAAATGATGACAAGCCGAAAAATCGGAAAACGCAAAGAAAAGCGGATTTAAGAAGAAGAATGGTTTGCAAATCATTACCCGTGAAAGAGTAAGATTTAACATATGAGAGATGCTATTGCACCGTTTGTCACCGATTTGCGTATCAAGGTCTAACTCGTTGATATTTAACTTTGCAAACAAAAAAAACGAGTATGGCAAGAAGTACATTCAAAGTGCTGTTCTACGTGAACGGCAGCAAGGAGAAAGACGGTATTGTCCCCATCATGGGACGAGTGACAATCAACGGTACTGTGGCGCAGTTCAGTTGCAAGCAGACCATCCCGAAAACCCTTTGGGATGCGAAAGGCAACCGAGCCAAAGGCAAGAGCGCCGAAGCACGGAACATCAATCTGGCATTGGACAACATCAAGGCGCAAATCATCAAGCACTATCAGCGCATATCCGACCGAGAGGCATACGTAACGGCTGAAATGGTGCGCAATGCCTACCAAGGGGTAGGAAGCGAGTATGAGACACTGATAAAGGCTTTTGACAAGGATTGCGCCAACTTCCTGAAACGTGTCGGCAAAGACCGCAGCATCGGCACATACAAGGTCATGGTAAGGGCAAGGAACTATGTCGCAGCCTTTATCAAGTCATTCTACAGACGGACGGATATGTCCATGCTGGAACTTACACCCGACTTCATCAAGGAATTTGCGGCTTATCTTACGGCTGAACGGGGACTGAAAAACGCCACCATCTGGCTGAACTGCATGTGGCTAAAAGGAGTGGTGATGCGTGCGCACTATAACGGACTGATACCGAGAAATCCGTTTGCGCAGTTCCATATCAGCCCGAATGTTAAGGAACGGGAATATCTGACAGAGGACGAAATCAAAAGAATCATGGCGCACGAGTTTGACAACCCCACCCTCACATTGGTGCGGGATCTGTTCATTTTCGCCTGCTTCACCGCCTTGTCTTTTGTAGATATGAAAGAACTCACAACAGACGAAATAGTGGAGGTGAACGGTGAGAAATGGATATTGTCGAAACGGCACAAGACAAATGTCCCGTTCCAAGTGAAGCTGCTGGATATTCCCTTGCAGATAATCGAACGGTACAAGTATCTGTCGGAAGACAAGCTGGTTTTCGGGAAAATCAACTATTGGACGATGTGCAAACAACTGAAAAAGGTAATGGCGGAATGCGGAATAGAGAAGCAAATCTCCTACCACTGTGCACGTCATACGTTTGGAACACTGGCTCTTAGCAAGGGGATGCCCATTGAAAGCGTGAGCCGTGTTTTGGGACATACGAACATTGTCACGACTCAAATCTATGCGAAGATAACCACACAGAAACTTGACAATGACCTGACGATGTTCGGCAACAAGCTGAACGCATCGTTCGGAAGTGTAACCCCATAACCAAGCATAGCCATGAAACGAAGCATCATCACAACGGACGGCAACGGCAACATCACCTTGCCGACCGACATTAGCGCAACCGCCATGAGCGAATGGGAACTTTGCGACCTGTTCGGAGTAACCGCCCCGACATTCCGTGCAGGGCTGAAAGCTCTTTGCAAGAGCGGAATTTTAAGGGAATACGGGATAAGGCGAAGCATACGGGTATCCGATAATTGCTGTATGGAGGTTTACAACCTTGAAGCGATAGTAGCCCTTGCTTTCCATATCGGCACATTCGGAGCGGAACGGGTACGCAATGCCGTTCTTGAAAGACTGTACCTGCGAAAAGAGAAAACAAGCATCTTTTTCTCGCTGAATACCAATGGTATATCCAAATCCGAATACTTCTCGTAGCTGAATGCCTGACATTATTCACTCGGTAAGTCAGTAATTCATTAAGTCAGTACGACAGAACGACAGACGCTCTGATTTTTTCTCCCGAAAAGCGTAATCCGACATTCGCTTTTCGGGAGTTTTTCCGTTTGCAGAACCTGTTTCCTGCCCCAAGCCATCGAAAGTTTTTGTTTCGGGGGCTATTTGTCACCATTCTGCTGTGTTTTGCATAACAACCTATCCGATAATTGATTATATTTTTGTAGCTGGTAATTTTCAAACTTAAAACCATTTGATTATGTCAGCTATCGAACAACAGGACAGCCACAGACCGCCATCGGATGGCGGCATGGCAAAGGAAGAATTTATCCGTGTCGGGACAACGCTCTACAAGATTGTGGAGCAACCGAGACTGAACGGAGGGTATGTGAAGAAACGCATCGCATGGAACAACGAGACCCTGCGACAGGATTACGGCAAGGATTACATCGGCAGCGTTCCCAAGTATGACGGCTTCTGCACCGTACCCGAACACATCGGCTACCGTTCCGTGGTCGGCAAGTTCCTTAACCTCTACGAACCGATAGACCACCGACCGCAGGAGGGCGATTTATCGCATATCCAATCTTTGGTACGGCACATCTTCGGGGAACAGTACGAGTTGGGGATGGACTATCTGCAACTGCTCTACCTGCAACCGATTCAGAAGTTGCCTATCCTGCTGTTGGTGTCGGAAGAACGCAACACGGGCAAAAGCACCTTCCTGAACTTTCTGAAAGCCCTTTTTCAGAACAATGTGACTTTCAACACCAACGAGGATTTCCGCAGCCAGTTCAATTCCGACTGGGCTGGCAAGTTGCTTATCGTGGTGGATGAGGTGCTGCTCAACCGCAGGGAGGATAGCGAGCGGTTGAAGAATCTTAGCACTACCTTATCCTACAAGGTGGAAGCCAAAGGCAAAGACCGTGACGAGATTGCGTTCTTCGCCAAATTCGTGCTGTGTTCCAACAACGAGCATCTGCCCGTAATCATAGACGCAGGGGAAACACGCTATTGGGTGCGCAAGATAGACCGCTTGCAGTCCGATGATACCGACTTCCTGCAAAAGCTGAAAGCGGAGATACCCGCCTTTCTCCATTTCCTGCAACACAGAAAACTGTCCACCGAAAAGGAAAGCCGGATGTGGTTCAACCCCACATTGCTGCATACAGAAGCCTTGCAGAAGATTATCCGCAGCAACCGCAACCGGTTGGAGATAGAGATGCACGAACTTGTCCTTGACATCATGGACAGTGTCGGCACGGATACATTCTCTTTCTGTTACAGCGACATTCTTCTTTTGCTGGTACACTCACAGGTGAAGGTGGAGAAACACCAAGTCCGAAAAGTGTTGCAGGAATGTTGGAAACTTACACCTGCATCCAACGGACTGACTTATACCACTTACCAATTCAACTGCAATCGGGAGTGTCGGTATGAGCCGATAAAGAGAGTGGGACGCTTCTACACCGTCACAAGGGAACAACTCGAATCCTTGTAACACTATCATTTTTTCTGTTGAATTGTTGAATATAGGTATAAATACACTGATAATAAACGATATACATTTTCAACAAAATCTCAACAAGCCAAAAGAGAAGTTGAGAAACCGCCGACAGCCGTTTGTGGATTTCTCTTTTGGTGAGCGGTTTGTTGAGAAGATGTTGAGAGGTTACGAGGCTGTATATAAACATATTACATTGACAATTCATCAAATCAACAAATTTTCATCAACTTCAAAACCGTATGTAATATGACAATCCAAGATGTAAAGCAAATCAAACTGGCAGACTATCTGCAAAGTCTGGGCTATACGCCTGTAAAGCAACAAGGCAAGAACCTGTGGTACAAATCACCGTTACGGGAAGAAACGGACGCATCGTTCAAGGTAAACACCGAGCTTGAAAAATGGTACGACTTCGGCATCGGCAAAGGCGGTAATATCATTGCATTGGCAGCGGAACTCTACCATTCGGAAGATGTAGCCTATCTGCTGAAACGCATAGAGGAGCGGACAGCATACATCCGCCCTGCATCGTTCTCTTTTGGCAGACAGCATTCCGACAATCAGCCTTATCAGGGATTAAGGGTTGGTGAGTTGTCCTCTCCTGCTCTTATAGCCTATCTGCAAGAAAGGGGAATAAACATCGGACTTGCCAAAAGGGAATGCAGGGAGCTTCGGTTTATGAATGCCGACAAACCCTATTTTGCCATCGGCTTTCCGAACATGGCAGGAGGATATGAAGTGCGCAACAGATACTTCAAGGGATGTGTCGCCCCGAAAGACATCACCCATATCCGACAGCAGGACGGACAACGATGTATGTGTTACCTGTTCGAGGGGTTCATGGATTACCTCTCATTCCTTACCATCCGAGTAAGAAACAATCCGCAACACCCGCGATTGGACACACAGGACTATGTCATACTGAACTCCGTTTCCAATCTTGCGAAAGCGGAAAGCTTATTGGAAACCTACACCCGAATCGGCTGTTTCCTTGACAACGACACGGCTGGACGGAGCACCTGCAAGAAGCTGAAAGAGAAGTTCGGGGAACGGATGCTTGACAAGTCAATGTACTATCGTGATTATAAGGACTTGAACGACTATCTGTGCGGTAAGCCCTTGTCCCAATCGGCAGAGCCGATAAAGGAGAAGAAACAAGTCCAATCCGCAAGGCGGATGATGCAGCCACCGAAAAAGAAAGGGGGATTTCATCTGTAATATGCACGTCCGCTCTCCCAAGGTATTTAGACAGAAATACCATAGCTCAATAGGGCGTTTTCTTCACGCATTACTCCGTAACGCTAAAAACACCCTATCGAGCCAAAGGGAAATCCCTTTGGAAACCCTGTGCAAACGAGAGCAGAAGCCAAACTCGTTTGGATTATGCCGAGTGCTGCAATGGTTCATTTGCATAATAAACCCTGTGAGCCGATGCCGCAGGCAGAGAGAAGAAACATAACGATAACCGCAAAAACAGTAATGATATGGGATATTTTTCATTGGACATTAAGAAGGCAAAGGGTACATCGGACACCACGCAGTCCGATCATATAGAGAGAAAGATAATACCTAAAAACGCAGACCCGACAAGAACACATCTGAACAGGGTGCTTGTCGAATACCCTGATGGCGTTCACGGCAGGGATGAAGCGATTGCCCACAGGCTGAACACGGCAGGCATCAGACGGAAAATCACGCACGACCAAGTCCGCGTTGTCCGGGTGGTTTTGTCGGGTACGCACGAGGACATGATGAACATACAGGAAAAAGGAAAGCTCGACGAATGGTGCAACGACAGCATCCAATGGCTGCAAGCCACATTCGGCAAAGACAATGTGGTTGCCGCCCATCTGCACATGGACGAGAAGACTCCGCACATCCACGCAGCCGTTGTTCCTATCGTGACGGGTGAAAGGCGCAAAGCCAAGAAAGAACAGACGGACGGTAAGCGCAAGTACCGCAAGAAAACAAATTCCGTCCGTTTGTGTGCCGATGACCTGTTCAACCGCCAGACCCTGATTGCCTACCACGACAATTACGCAAGGGTGATGACGAAATACGGATTGCAACGTGGGGTACGGGGCTCGGAAGCACGGCACACTACCACCATGCAGTATTATCGGGACTTGAAAAAGAAAAATGAAACCCTTGAAACCGAAACCAGACTGTTACAGGAGAAGAAAGCCGAGGCGCAGGAGGAACTGAAACAGGTAAAAGCGGAAATCCGCACCGACAAGCTCAAAAGCGCAGCCACCGATACGGCAACCGCCCTTGCAAGCAGTGTGGGTTCTCTTTTCGGAAGTGGAAGAATGAAATCGTTGGAACGCAGGAACGAGGACTTGCAAGACCGCATCCTTGAACTTGAAGACGAAGCCCGACAACGGGAACGGCAACAAGCCGAACAGATACAGGAGATAAGAAACGCTTACGAGCAACAGCACCGCAAGCTGTCGGAGTTTACGGATTTTGTCAGACGCTATTTCCCGTATGTGGAGAAGCTGATGCCTGTAATAAACTTCCTGCGTGACCGATTGGGGTTCAATGACGGAATAATCAGAAGACTGTGCGAGTTCAAGGAGGTCGGGATAAAAGGCGAACTCTATTCTTCCGAATTTAACCGAAGTTTTGATACCCGACACTCCGTCTGTTCCATCAGACAGGACGAAAACGGTAGATTCGATTTCAAGATAGACGGGGTTTCACACGTGAACTGGTTCAGAAAGAAAATGAATGAGTTTAGAGAAGCTATCGGAATACCGAAACCAAGACAGAATAGGAGTATGAAACTGTAAATCAAAAAAATCCGTGATGTTTGAATGGCAGATCACGGATTTTTCTTACCTTTGTATCGGATTGAGGTAACTCTTTCCAAAACATATTAGATAAGAAAGAAGCGTTATGCGCATCAAGTATTTGGAAACGTAGGAAATTTTCAAATTGCATACTCAGATGGCATAGTGGTTCTCACGCTATAGCGTGGGCTGCTATTACTACATCTGTATGCAAGGTTTCCTACGACCTCCAAATAAAGACGTGGCTGTGCAGTTCACGCTTTATATATTTATAAGTAAGAATTATGGATTCAGAAAAAAAATGGGGTTGTATTGGAT
>CAMFND010000093.1 GCA_945965395.1 uncultured Bacteroides sp. | reverse complement strand
AGCTTTCTGTTAGGAAGTAGGATGCTCTGCGTTGCCCGGACTTTCCTCTTTTACTATTATAATAATGTACCAGCGACAGACCGACCGACTGCTTTCTTCGTGCAAAGGTACGCAAATAAACGGAATTTGTGCTATAATTGTCAGGATTCTTTTGATTCGGATGTTTCGGGGAACTGTCAGAACGGATCGGACGAATTGTCAGCGTTGTCACTATTCCACTGGTAATGAATGTAAATTTGTCAGATATGCCAGTTAACTGCGGTTAATGCCTTTGTTTTCATTGTTAAAAGACGGAAAAAAGAATAGGGTAAGAGTACAATCGTATGGATTTTGTTCTACTTTAGCAAATGAAAAGTTAAAACAACGTTGAAATTAACATTTAAAACAATAGAAGGTATGAAAACAACAACTAAGTTTGCGATTGGTTCTGTGGCAGTCGTTGCTTTGAGTGCCGGAGTGGCAGGGGTTACAGCGTATGCCATGATGGAGAAAAATCAGGATAATACTTCTTTTTATGAAAGTTTTGAAACGGCATCTCCTTTACGTACCGCAGCGTTCGATGCTTCCAGCATGCAGCCAGTAGACTTGACTAAAGCGGCAGAGAGTACGTTGAATTCCGTCGTACATATCATGTCTATCCAGCGCAGCAAGATACAGACTATCCAGGGACAACCGGATATTTTTGACTTCTTCTTCGGTGACGGTAGAGGACGTCAGCAGCAAGTACAGACTCCGGAACAGAGAGGTTTCGGTTCGGGTGTCATCATCTCAAAGGATGGTTACATTGTAACGAACAACCACGTGATTGACGGAGCGGATGAAATCAATGTGAAGTTGCACGACGGACGCGAAATGAAAGGTCGTGTCATCGGTACTGACCCGACTACTGACCTGGCACTTGTAAAAATTGAAGGAGATGATTTCCCGGCTATCGTGGTAGGTAACTCTGACAATCTGAAAGTAGGTGAGTGGGTATTGGCAGTAGGTAACCCGTTCAACTTGGGTTCTACAGTGACTGCCGGTGTGGTAAGTGCGAAGTCTCGTGGACTGGGAGCTAATCAGGTAGAATCTTTCATCCAGACCGATGCGGCTATCAATCAGGGTAACAGTGGTGGTGCATTGGTTAATGCGAAAGGTGAACTGGTAGGTATTAATGCCATGCTGTATTCTCCAACAGGTGCTTATTCAGGATATGGTTTCGCTATTCCGGTAAGTATCATGACGAAGGTGGTAACTGACTTGAAACAATATGGTACCGTACAGCGTGCTTTGCTGGGTATCGGCGGTCGTGACATGGGTGATGAAAGGTATCCGGATGAAATCAGAAAAGAACAGAAGGAACTGGGAGCTACCGAAGGTGTACAGGTGGTAGAAGTAACCGAAGGTGGTTCTGCAGATGGATTCTTGCAGAAGAACGATGTCATCCTGAAGTTGAATGACAAGACTGTGAAGACCATGGCCGACCTTCAGGGAACATTGGCTAAGTATCGTCCGGGTGACAAGGTGAAAGTTACCGTATTGCGCGACAAGAAAGAAAAGATCTTCACCATTACGTTGAAGAACTCTCAGGGAACAACCAAAGTGGTAAAACAGGCAGATATGGAACTTCTGGGAGCAGCCTTCCGCGCTGTACCTAATGAACTGAAGAAACAGTTGAACTTGGGTTATGGAGTAGAAGTGACCGGTATTGATAACGGAAGAATGAAGGACAGCGGTATCCGCAAAGGTTTCATTATTCTGAAAGCCAACGGGAAGCAGTTGCGCACCGTACAAGATTTGGAAAATGTAATGAAAGCAGCTTCTCAGTCACCCGATCAGGTACTGTTCATGACGGGAATTTATCCTTCTGGAAGACGTGCCAACTATGCGGTAGACTTGTCGCAAGCTGAATAAAAGATATTGCTGTAAGGTAAAAAGATTTGGAAAGAAAAGGCGTTCCGATTTTTCGGAAACGCCTTTTTGATGTTTTTTCTTTCTCCGATAATATGGGTGGGAGATGAACAATTGGCTTGTTTTGTCTGTTGTCATTTAAGAACGGCAATTGACAAAAAGAGAGCAGACCCGTCTGTTTAAGAAAATTATAGATTCTTTCTTTGCAAATCTGCCACCTAAATAAAATTAATTTTGTACTTTTGTACCCAAATCATTTTATATAGAATGAGACAGTTAAAGATTACTAAAAGTATCACTAACCGAGAGAGTGCTTCTTTGGATAAGTATTTGCAGGAAATCGGTCGTGAAGATTTGATTACTGTAGAAGAGGAGGTAGAACTCGCTCAACGTATCCGTAAGGGTGACCGTATTGCTTTGGAGAAACTTACGCGTGCTAATTTGCGATTTGTGGTGTCTGTGGCCAAACAGTATCAGAACCAGGGATTGAGCTTGCCTGACTTGATTAACGAAGGTAACCTGGGCTTGATTAAAGCTGCTGAGAAATTTGATGAAACTCGTGGATTCAAGTTTATCAGTTACGCCGTTTGGTGGATTCGTCAGTCTATTCTTCAGGCACTGGCTGAACAGTCGCGTATTGTGCGTTTGCCGTTGAATCAGGTAGGTTCACTGAATAAAATCAGCAAGGCGTTTTCCAAGTTTGAGCAGGAAAACGAGCGTCGTCCTTCACCGGAAGAGCTGGCCGATGAGCTGGAAATCCCGGTAGACAAGATTTCGGATACGCTGAAGGTTTCCGGTCGTCACATTTCAGTGGATGCTCCTTTTGTGGAAGGAGAGGACAACAGTCTGCTGGACGTGCTGGTGAACGATGATTCTCCTATGGCCGATCGCTCCTTGGTAAATGAATCACTTTCGAGGGAAATTGACAGAGCACTTTCTACGCTAACCGAAAGAGAAAAGGATATTATCCAGATGTTTTTCGGTATTAACACGCAGGAAATGACGTTGGAAGAAATCGGCGACAAGTTTGGGCTCACACGTGAGCGTGTTCGTCAGATTAAGGAAAAGGCAATTAGAAGATTAAGACAAAATTCTCGTAGCAAGCTGCTCAAATCTTATTTGGGATAAGGTAGAGATTGATTTCCAAAAAAACAGAAGAGATGTATGAAGGTTAGCTCAGACCTTGATACATCTCTTTTTGTATGTAGAAAGGCTTTTTCTTTGTTAATTTATATGTCTTCTTTCGGTTTTTACGCATAATTGTGTACTTTTGCCCTCATAAATCGATAAATTATGCGTTATACAAAGTTTTTCTGTTTTCTGTTAATGATGGTATTTGCTGCTTCTGCATTCAGCAAGCAGCCAAAAGATAAGAACAAGTATGGAGTATATCTGGCTGGTGTGTCTGCTTCATTTACTGATTCTTTAGTGTATTTCACAGACGTGCAGTATCTGGACAGTGCGGCTGTGAATGATAAAGGAATGCTTATTGGCCGTGCATTGTACAGCATCCAGTTGAAGGACTATCTGGAGCAGAAACAGAATGGAAAGAACCGCACTTGCTTTATGTTTTTCAGCCGCAAAAAGAAAAATGTGCAGAAGGAATTGAAGAGATTGAAGGAAAAATATACCAAGGGTGGTTCATTGTTCCTTCAGGATGTGAATGCGGAATTTAAGTTTGAAAAGCCTGATTTTGAATAATGCAGATGAAGAAATGGCTTTACACCCTGTTGGTAATCGTACTGGCCGCCTGTTCCAATGAAATTCCGGAACAACAGCCTGCGAAACGCTCCGGGCGTACGGTATTGGCTTATTTGATTTCAAATAACAAGGCCGGTTCTTTGGATACTTATTTGCGTGATAATGTAATCGATATGTACACCGCATTGGGCAACATGAAAGAATCATGTACTTTGCTAGTGTTTTATCGGCCTTATGCGGGGGATACTCCCTTGCGCAAACCTACCTTGATGAGTTTCTATGCCGACGGACGCGGCAATATCAATAATTTGGCAGCTTTGACAGGTACGGAGCTGACTTTTGATGCGGTCTGCCGTATAGCTCAGAAAAAGGAGTATACTATGAACAGTCAGATTGCAACCGATCCGGCCGTGATGGAGGAGGTGTTTACCGATATGCAGACCGTTGCGCCTTCTGATAGTTATGGTCTTATTTTAGGTTCGCATGCTTCGGGCTGGATGAAGGGGACTTCCGTTCCGACAAAGGCTTTTGGCGATGACGATGGTTACAATATAGATATTCCGGACTTGGCAGATGTCTTGAAGAATAGTTTCTCGGAAAAGCTTGATTTCGTGCTGTTTGATGCCTGTATGATGGGCAATGCAGAAGTGGGCTATGAATTGAAAGAGGTAACTTCACATTGTATTGCTTCCGTAATGGAAACTCCGGTATATGGATTCCCGTACAATCAGATTCTTCCTTATTTGTATTCCGAAAATATAGACTACCCTGCTGTTTGTCATGAGTTTATTTCTTTTAATAAGATGAATAACTTGTGGGGCACATGTGCCGTGATGGACTGTAGCCAAATGGAGAATCTGGCCAGTGCCGTAAAAACAAAACTTTCTGAGTGGCAGGGTGCACTTTCTTCTGTGTCCATGCAGAATGTACAGCAGTATGGAGTGAGCGGTTATAAATATTTTTCATACGATGTACTTGATTTCTTCCGTGAGCTAGGAAGAAAAAGTGGAGTGGCAGAAGCTGATTTGAATGAGGCTGTTGCTTCTGTACAAAGTGCATTGAACCAGGCGGTGATAGCTAAAGATTGTTTATCTGGTGTAGATTATGATTTTGAGGAGTTGGTAATAGATGGTACCCGCTTCTGTGGAATTGGTATGTATATTCCAGGAAAATATAATTCTTATGTTGCTGATAAAACAGCTTGGAATAGTTACTACGAGCAATCCATCTCTTGGTATCGTGCCGCAGGTTGGGCTGATTTAAATTTGAACTAATTACAAATTTCTTTACTCTTTGTGTGAACATTCTATTGGCTAAGTGTGTTTTTATTTATTAAAACAGCTTTATAGGTATGTGGAATTTCATTAAAGAATTACGACGTAAGGACCACCAGCGTTATCTTGGTGGACTGGATTTCTTTAAATATATTGGTCCCGGTTTGCTTGTGACCGTTGGTTTTATAGATCCGGGCAACTGGGCTTCTAATTTTGCGGCAGGAGCGGACTTCGGGTACTCCTTGTTGTGGGTGATTACCTTGTCTACTATTATGCTCATTGTGTTGCAGCATAATGTGGCTCACTTGGGAATTGTTACCGGACTTTGCTTGAGTGAAGCTGCCACGAAATATACGCCGAAATGGGTGTCACGTCCTATTTTGGGAACGGCCGTGCTGGCGTCTATCTCCACTTCTCTGGCTGAGATTTTGGGAGGAGCCATTGCCTTGGAAATGTTATTCGATATTCCTATTATCTGGGGTTCC
The DNA here is from genome assembly GCA_945965395.1 of uncultured Bacteroides sp. Classification (GTDB taxonomy): domain Bacteria; phylum Bacteroidota; class Bacteroidia; order Bacteroidales; family Bacteroidaceae; genus Phocaeicola. Next base: position 64,702 of record CAMFND010000093.1, on the reverse strand, counting down.
CTTCTTACCGCTTTCTTTGTCATAATCATGCTGTTTACCAATTCCTACAAGCGGATTGAACGCTCTATTATTGCATTTGTGTCGGTGATAGGACTGTCATTCCTTTATGAACTTTTCCTGGTTGACATTGACTGGCCTTTGGCTGCCCGTTCGTGGGTGACGCCTTCCATTCCGGAGGGAAGTCTGTTGGTGATAATGAGTGTGCTGGGAGCTGTAGTGATGCCTCATAACTTGTTCTTGCACTCGGAAGTGGTACAGAGCCGGGAATACAACAAGAAGGACGATGCTTCTATCCGTAAGCTATTAAAATATGAATTCTATGACACCCTGTTCTCTATGGGAGTAGGCTGGGCCATCAACAGTGCGATGATTCTGCTGGCTGCGGCTACCTTCTTTGCCAATCATATCGGAGTAGAAGAGTTGCAGCAGGCCAAGAGCTTGTTGGAGCCTTTGCTGGGCAATCAGGCTGCTACCATCTTTGCCCTTGCTTTGCTGATGGCAGGTATCTCTTCCACTGTGACAAGCGGGATGGCGGCCGGTTCGATTTTTGCCGGCATGTTTGGTGAGTCCTACCATGTAAAGGATATTCATTCTCGTGTCGGGATTCTACTTTCATTAGGAATAGCACTGGTTGTTATTCTGTTCATCGAGAATCCTTTCCAGGGATTGATTATCTCACAAATGATACTGAGCATTCAGCTTCCTTTTACCATTTTCTTGCAGGTAGGGTTGACCTCCTCTAAACGGGTCATGGGGCAATATGCCAACTCCCGGTGGAGCAGTTTTGTGCTTTACACCATGGCAGTGATTGTATCTGTGCTGAATCTGGCTCTTCTTTTCTCAGAAAGTTTTTAAGCTGTCCGTAACTCGGTGCCTGACATCTTTTTCTTGTAGTGGTATGCCAGCATCAAAGCTGCCACGGCGAAGGCTAATGCATCGGACAACGGCATGCTGAACCATACACCTTCCACGCCATAGAAGGGGGGAAGGAAAGCCAGTCCTGGAAGAAGGAAGAGCAGCTGACGGGAAAGAGACAGGAAGATGGAAATCCGGGCCTTTCCGATGGACTGAAAGAACTGGGTGATGACAATCTGTGCACCTACCACCGGGAAGGACAGAATACCAATTCTCAGGGCCAGTGTCGCTTCATCAGTCAGTTCGTGGTTGTCGGTGAACATGCCGACAAATACACCGGGAAACAGCTCACCGATTATAAATCCTAAGGTGGTAATGATACATCCTGCCGTGATTCCCAGTTTCAAGGTTCTTTTTACGCGGTCGAAATTCTGTGCGCCGTAGTTGTATCCCGTAATGGGCTGCATTCCCATAGTGATACCCATTACAATCATGACAAAGAGCATCTGGATACGGTTGAGGATGCCGAATGCACCGATGGCCATATCACCTCCATAGTTGAGCAGACGGTTGTTGATGAAAATCACGATGCAGCAGGCACACACATTCATAACGAAGGGCGACATGCCGATGGCAAAAATGTGGGACATGATGTGTCGTTTTAACTGCATGCTGTGACGCTGAAACCGGATATAACTCTTCGGATTGCAGAAGTGGCATAATACCCACAGCATACCGATAAATTGCGAACAGATGGTTGCAAGTGCGGCTCCCCGGATTCCCCAGTTCAGTACAAAAATGAAAATCGGAGCCAGAATAATGTTGCAGCCTACGGTCAGCATGGAAGAAAGCATGGCTTTTTTGGGGTAACCGGTGGCACGCATGATGTTGTTAAGCCCGATCATGACATAAGAAATCGGACTGCCCAACAAAATTACCTGCATAAAATCGCGGGCATACGGCAGGGTAGCTTCGCTGGCTCCGAAGAAAAAGAGAATCGGTTCCAGAAAGATAAATGCCAGTCCGCCGTAGAAGATGGCATTAATGACACATAGAATTGCTACGTTGCCGAGAATATCTTCTGCCCCCTTTTTATCCTTCTGTCCCAGTCGGATGGAAGAAAGTGTGGCACCTCCTACGCCCACCAGTGTACAGAAGGCTACCAGCAGGTTCATCAGCGGAAAGGTAATGGCCAGACCGGAGATGGCCAGAGCTCCCACACCATGACCGATGAAAATACTGTCGATGATGTTATACAGGGAAGTCAGAGTCATTCCGATAATGGCAGGAATGGAATATTCCACCAGCAGTTTCCCGATAGGGGCCTCTCCCAATATATGCGGATTGTTTTCTTTCATGTACGTTTGTTTATTTTAATTTCCAAAGTTAGGAATATGAGGTAATATTTTAGAACTTTGTACCGTTAAATCAAACTAAACATACCAATGGACAAAACTAAATGCGTAGCGGCACTTTTTGATTTTGACGGAGTAGTGATGGACACTGAGTCACAGTACAGCATCTTCTGGAATGAGGTGGGAAAGAAATACCATCCGGAATACGAGGAATTCGGAAAAATCATCAAGGGACAGACGCTGCGGCAGATTTACGACCGTTATTTTCAGGGAATGGAGCATGAACAGGCTGAAATTACAGAAGGTCTGAACCGTTTCGAGACGGAGATGCACTATGAATATGTGCCGGGAGTGGCAGAGTTCATGCAGAGTCTTCGTGCCCATGGAGTAAAAATAGCCATAGTGACCAGCTCGAACGAGAAGAAAATGGCCAATGTGTATGCGGCACATCCTGAATTGAAGGACATGGTGGACCGGATACTCACGGCCGAGATGTTTCAGAAATCCAAGCCGGACCCCGATTGCTTTTTGCTTGGAGCCAAAGTTTTCGAAACGCTTCCGGCCAATTGCGTCGTGTTTGAAGATTCGTTCCATGGCATTCAGGCGGGAAATGCAGCAGGCATGCCTGTAGTGGGACTGAGCACCACCAATCCGGCGGAAGCCATTCAAAATCAGTGCGCCCAGGTGATTCCAGATTTCACCTGTTTTACCTGTGAAGAAATGATGAACTTGCTGTAAGGCTTGTCTGATTCGGAAAAATCGGCTATTTTTGCGGAAATTTTATTAATTCAGAAGAAAACTATGGCAGGATATCTTTCTGGTGATACTCGTAAGGTAACGACTCACCGTTTGATTGAGATGAAACAGAGAGGTGAAAAGATTTCCATGTTGACCTCTTATGATTATACAATGGCGCAGATTGTAGACGGCGCAGGTGTGGATGTGATTCTGGTAGGTGATTCAGCTTCGAATGTGATGGCGGGTAACGTGACGACCTTGCCTATTACCGTGGAGCAGATGATTTATCACGGAAAGTCAGTGATGCGCGGTGTGAAGCGTGCATTGGTAGTGGTGGATATGCCATTCGGTTCTTATCAGGCAGATCCGTTTGACGGGGTACGCAATGCTATCCGCATCATGAAAGAAACACATGCCGATGCCCTGAAGCTGGAAGGTGGTGAAGAAGTCATCGACGTGATTCGCCGTATTATCGGTGCCGGAATGCCCGTGATGGGACATCTGGGACTGATGCCTCAGTCTATCAATAAATATGGAACTTACGGTGTACGCGCCAAAGAAGACGCAGAAGCTGAAAAGCTGGTCAAGGATGCGCGTTTGTTGGAAGAAGCCGGATGCTTCGCTCTGGTGCTGGAGAAAATTCCGGCTGCACTGGCAACCCGTGTGGCTCAGGAACTGACTATTCCGGTTATCGGAATCGGAGCCGGTGGAGGAGTAGACGGACAGGTATTGGTAGTGACTGACATGCTGGGTATGACTAAAGGATTCAGTCCGCGTTTCCTTCGTCGCTATGCCGACTTGAACACCGTGATGACCGACGCCATCGGACATTATGTAGCCGACGTGAAAGCTTGTGACTTCCCTAACGAGTCAGAACAATACTAAGATTATCACTTATAAGCCGCAGATGCATGGACTGCAAAGTCCGGTTCTTCCGGACAATTTAAAAGTCGCAGTCTGTGCATCTGTGTTTTCTATCAGATGTAGAAAAAATGTGGAACAAGAATTTTAATCTTTTGCTCATCGCTAATTTTTTCCTGTATACGGCAGTGTATATGCTGTTTCCCGCACTTCATCACTGGATGGTGTCAGAAGGAGGGTATACGGGATTTCAGGCCGGAGGGGCCATAGCTATCTTTGGAGCTTCTCTTTTTCTTTTGGGAGCTTTCAATAATTACCTGGTCGATACGTTTAAGCGTAAGAATGTGTGTACGCGCAGCCTTCTGCTGCTGGCGCTTTTGGGATTGTTGTATCCATACGCCGGAGAGTGGGGAATGATTTTCCTTTTGCGTGTGCTTCAGGGAGCCTTGTTTGGGGTGGTACTGATGGCAATGGGAAGTACTCTGGTCATCGATGTAACTCCCAGCCAGTACAGAAACAAGGCCAGTGTAGTTTTCACCTGGTCGGGGGTGCTCGGTATGCTGTGCGGCATCCTGTTGGGATATAATGCAGGCTGGTATCTTTCGTTCCAGCAGCAGATTTATCTTTTTGTGGGACTTTGTGCCCTTCCGGTCGTACTGGTTTCCATGGTGGAAGTCTGTTTTCGTGCTCCGTTGGACCTTCCGTTGCTGTCGCTCGACCGTTTTCTGCTTTTCCGTACCTTGATTCCGGGGCTGAACATGATGGTGGTTCCCTTCATTTTAGGGGTGCTGTTCAGCTCGATTTTCGATACTTTTTTCTACATTTGTATCATAGCCGGATTTATCGTCTTCCTGCTGCTTGGCCGTTTGGTTCGCAAGCAGGTGAACGGTCGCCTGTTGAACGGTGTCGGACTGGTGCTGATGTGTATGGCAGTATGGATGCTGGACTGTTCTGCAGAAAAAGAAATGCTGATGGGAGCCGGTTTTCTGACCGGATTGGGCATGGGTTTCTCCCTGCTTCAGTTCTTGCGGATGATGATACGTCTTCCTTTGCACTGTGAGCGCGGAACGGGCTATCACACCTATCAGTTGCTTTGGGAATCGGGCGTAATGTTGGGCGTGTTCTTCGGAAAATATACAGAAGACATCTCCGGACAACAGTTCCGGGCTGCATCGCTCATTCTGCTGGTTGGCCTGTTGATTTATCAGGCAGTGGTGCACGGCTATTTCATGAAACGAATGAAGAATAGATAACTTAACTAATATAAAGAATATGGCAGACGACAAGAAAATTATCTTTTCAATGGTGGGAGTGAGCAAATCATTCCAGAACAACAAACAGGTATTGAAAGACATCTACCTATCCTTTTTTTATGGCGCGAAAATCGGAATCATCGGTTTGAATGGTTCCGGTAAGTCTACTTTGATGAAAATCATAGCCGGAATCGAAAAGAACTACCAGGGTGAAGTGGTATTTTCGCCGGGCTATTCTGTAGGTTATCTGGCACAGGAACCTCAGCTTGACGATACGAAGACCGTGAAGGAAGTCGTGATGGAGGGAGTGCAGCAGGTGGTAGACACGCTGGCCGAATACGAAGAAATCAATCAGAAGTTCGGTTTGCCGGAGTATTATGAAGATCCGGAAAAGATGGACGCACTCTTTGCGCGTCAGGCCGAACTGCAGGATATTATTGACGCTACTGATGCGTGGAATCTTGACAGCAAACTGGAACGTGCGATGGATGCATTGCGCTGTCCGCCCGAAGACCAGCTGGTGAAGAACCTTTCGGGAGGTGAACGCCGCCGTGTGGCTTTGTGCCGTCTGTTGTTGCAGAAACCGGACATCCTGTTGCTCGACGAGCCGACCAACCACCTGGATGCAGAAAGCATTGACTGGCTGGAACAGCACTTGCAGCAGTACGAAGGAACGGTAATTGCCGTAACACACGACCGTTACTTCCTGGATCATGTGGCTGGATGGATTCTGGAGCTTGACCGTGGCGAAGGTATTCCTTGGAAGGGAAATTATTCAAGCTGGCTGGAGCAGAAGACCAAGCGTATGGAAATGGAAGAGAAGACGGCCAGCAAGCGTCGTAAGACGCTGGAACGCGAGTTGGAATGGGTGCGCATGGCTCCTAAGGCTCGTCAGGCCAAGGGTAAGGCTCGTCTGAATTCGTACGACAAGCTCTTGAATGAAGATGTGAAGGAGAAGGAAGAAAAGCTGGAAATCTTTATCCCGAACGGTCCGCGTCTGGGAAACAAGGTTATCGAAGCCAAGCATGTGGCCAAGGCGTATGGCGACAAACTGCTTTTCGACGACTTGAACTTCATGCTGCCGCCTAACGGTATTGTGGGAGTTATCGGTCCGAACGGTGCCGGAAAGACGACGTTGTTCCGCCTGATTATGGGACTGGAAAGTGTGGATAAAGGCGAGTTTGAAGTAGGAGAGACTGTGAAAGTGGCCTATGTAGACCAGCAGCACAAGGACATTGACCCGAACAAGACCGTATACCAGGTAATCAGTGGCGGTAACGACCTGATTCGTATGGGTAACCGCGATGTGAATGCCCGTGCATACCTGAGCCGCTTTAATTTCTCCGGTTCTGACCAGGAAAAACTCTGTGGTATGCTTTCTGGTGGTGAACGTAACCGTCTGCACTTGGCCATGGCACTGAAGGAAGAAGGTAACGTGCTGTTGCTCGACGAACCGACCAACGACATTGACGTAAACACCCTCCGTGCGCTGGAAGAAGGATTGGAAGACTTTGCCGGATGTGCCGTAGTCATCAGCCACGACCGTTGGTTCCTCGATCGTATCTGTACCCACATCTTAGCTTTTGAAGGAGACAGTCAGGTGTTCTACTTCGAGGGCTCTTACACAGAATACGAAGAAAACAAGATGAAGCGTATGGGCAATGTAGAACCGAAACGCGTACGCTATCGTAAGTTGATGGAAGATTGATTTTCTCTTATCAATAAATAAAAAGAAGCCTCTGGCAAGGAAACTTGCTGGAGGCATTGAAAAATGATAACACATCCTATATATAGTTATTCGCTTTGCGTCGCCTTACCGTTGATGCTGTTTTTCGGTTTTTATTTTATTTTTGCTCCGGTGCCGGATAAAGCCATATTCGGCAATTATCTCCGTTCACGAAGGATAATGGGAGCCGCTCTGTTGCTGCTGGCTGCTAACTATGCCGTACATTTCTTTGCTGAAATCCGTTTTCGCAATGTCAATGCAGCCATTCTGATGAACCTGTCCACTTACTTTCTATGTTATTGGCTTTTCAGTTCGGCACTTACTACGCTGCTCGACCGTTTTTATATTACGCGGCGGCGCTTTGTGGTGCATGCGTGCCAGTGGTTGTTGTTTACCGCCTTATCGGGGGTGGTATTGCTTGGCTTGCCGGATGGCCTGATTCAGAAAGCAGGTTTGCTGGTCATGGGCGTATGGCTGGTAGCCTATGGACTTGTGCTGGCACGCCGGCTCATCCTGGCTTATCGTCGGGCAGTGCGGCTGTTTGATGATACCCGTTCAGACGATGTGGGTGCCTATATACGGTGGATGTCTGTCTTCACCTATTGGGCGGTCATCTTTGGGGTAGGGTGCGGACTGCTGACCTTCCTTCCCGATGAATACATTTACATCTGGATTTTGTCGTCCGTTCCTTTCTACATTTTTCTTTATTATTCCTATATGAACTATTTGCTGTTCTATGAGCAGGTGGAACAAGTTTTCGAGTCGGAAATGCCATTGGAGGATAAGAATATGTGCGAAGCTTTACCGGAGGAGGAACATGAATTGCCCTCTTGCTATGTAGAAATCGGAGAAAAGCTTTCTGCATGGATAGAGGCCGACGGTTATCTGACCTTGGGGGTAACCCTTAAAGACCTTGCGGAAATATCGAAGACTAACCGTACTTATCTTTCTGCTTATATCAAGCAGACTTATCAGTTGTCTTTCCGCGAATGGATTTCCAGTCTTCGGCTGGAATATGCCAAGCGTATGCTGCTGCAAAATCCGGAACTGACGATTGCCGACATAGCAGAGAAGTCAGGCTTCCAGTCGGCCAGCCATTTCATTCGTTTGTTCAAGGAAAATGAAAACTGCTCGCCAGCCCGTTGGCGAAAAAATGAGTCGGAGTAGAATTGCCTATAGAACAAAAAATATCCTAAACAACAAAATAAAATATCCTAAACAACAATTTTTTCCTATTTTGTATGTAAATCAATGTTTTTATTAGGAAAAGTGAGGTTGTATAAACTCTTTTTATTTATTTTACATTCTAGGTAATTTAAAATTGTATTAGAATTAGTAAAATAGATAAAAACATGAGCAGAAAAATCACTTTTCTTACCCTGTTTCTGTGGCTGATGACGATAACTTTTCCTGTCATTGCGCAGCAGAAGTCTGACACTATCTACACCTTCCGCTTTGTACCGCAGGAGGATATGTTCTATGTCCCGTGGAGCGGAAATGATAGCGAACTTGTCCGTCTTTTTGAATTCGTGGACAGTCGCAAGCCCGAAATACTCGAAGGCAAAATGCATATTTATGTATGTGGCTATTGTAATTCCATGGGAAGTAGCAAAGAAAATCTTACTATGGCTGCCATCCGTTCTAACCGTGTGAAATCTGAACTTATAATTAAAAAAGATTTGACGGAAGAATGTTTTGTTACTCATAACTATGTTACAAACGGTGATTTTGTTACGGTGCGTATGGAAGTTCCGGTTGTACAACAAGAAGCTGTTGATAAGGAAGGACATTCAGATTTGGAGAATAATCAAAATATAGAAGAACAGGTTTTGGTTGAAACAGAAGAGAAAACCTCCGAATCAAAAAAAACTGAACAGAAAGATACAGAACCGGTTCAGAATCTTGAATCGGCAAAAATACCTTTGAAACCTGAAATGACACGATGGATGGCCGGTATCAATGTTGGAATTCCTTTCTTCTGGGGTGACATGCTTTCCATGTCTGCCGATAAGACCTATGTCGGTTTTGCGGCAGGAATACAGGGAGGTTACCGTATTTCTGAATTTTTTGCCGTATCTCTTTCGTTAGATTATGCAAAGGGTAAACTTGGAGCGCGAAGTTATGCTCAGGATTATCTTCTTGCGCCGGACGGTATGACATGGTATGTTCCGCAACAACAGACAATGTCCCGATATGCTGATTTATATTCGGATGTATCTCTGTTTAACTTAGGCTTAAGTCTTGATGTCAATGTGAACCGATTGTTCAGTAAGACTGCTTTGAAGCATCGTTTTACTGTTTGGATTTCTCCAACTGTATATGGACAGTTTTTCTCATCAGATATTCATGCAAAGGCTGATAATAGCCTGTATTCCGATGGCTCTACATCTCCTTCCAAAATATCATTCGGGCTGGGAGGTGCTTTGACAATGCGTTACAGGATTAATAACAGCCTCGATTTGCAGTTGAAGAACTCCGGAATATGGATGACTGACAATAATTTTGACGGGATACGTACACCGTTTGGTAAGACTAAACACAATGCCATGTGGCTTCCGCAAATTGGTATAATCTGGAATATAAAATAATTTAATCATTAATATATAGAAATATGGGAAAAATGAAAACTATTATGACCGTTTTGTCGTTGGCGTGTCTGTCTTTAAGTATGAATAGTTGTATGAAAAGCGACATTGACGATATCCGCAAGGAATTACAGGAGCATGAAAAGCGTCTTACCCTCCTCGAAGCCTGGCAAACCGAGACGAACACCAATATTCAGGCACTGCAGACTCTGCTGAGTACAACGGACTACATCACTGAAGTGACACCGGTCATGAAGAATGGTGTGGAAGTGGGTTTCACTATCAGTTTCCTGAACACACCCTCCATCACCATTTATCACGGCACGAATGGAGATACTCCGCAAATCAGCGTCACACAAGGTGAAGACGACAACTGGTACTGGACGTTGAACGGTGAACTCCTGACCGACGCCCAGGACAACCCCATCAAGGCTAACGGTATCGATGGTGACAGTGCTCCTTTGCCTCAACTGGCCACTGGTACGAATCTAACCGATAAAGGTATTACTACCGACTCACAGAATAATGCTATTGTGGCGGATGCTATCTATCTGAGCGTGGACGGTGGTAAAACGTGGACGCGCGTCAACGGCGAGGATGGTGACCGCTTTTTTGAAAACGTTGACACTACAAACGATGACTACATTATCTTCACCCTGGCCGATGGCAGTACCTTCCAAGTGCCTCGCTACACGGGTATCAGCCTGACGTTCAATCCTGAGAGCGTATCCCTGCTTTACGGCGGAACAACTACAATACAATGCACTGCCGGGGGTAGTGCCGACTTCACCACGGACAATCTCTTCGTTTTGGCTCCAGCGGGCTGGAAGGCCGAAATAGCCTTGACCCGTTCCGCAAGTACAGGGTTCACTCTCACTGTAACCGCTCCCAATGAGGACTCAGAGGGAGAAATCCTCGTGATGCTGGACAATAAAAAGGGCAGCACCACTATCGGACACATCTCCGTCAAGACCGCAGGAGGCATTGTGGGCACTGAATTGAAAGCGGACGGTCTTACATATGGCCAAATAGCCAATCTGATAGGAGGCCGCACCGACCTGACCTCCGTCGTCCTGAAAAACTGCACACTTAGCTCTTCAGACTGGTCTGCCATCAGAAAAAATGAATCTCTTGTTACTATTGACCTGGGGGAATCGACCTACAACAGCTATACATTCAGTTATCAGAACAATCCTGCGGGCAATTACATACTTCAACTCCTGACGGTGCCCGACGGCGTGACAACGATTTCCAGCCAGGCCTTTTGTAAATACAAGAAACTGACCAGCGCAACCATTCCCGCATCAGTGGAAAAAATCCAATCAGACTCGTTCAAATATTGCGAAGAAATGGCCTCCTTCACCATTCCTGCGGATTCGAAACTGACAACAATAGGAAATGAAGCTTTTGCGTGCTGCTACAAGCTGGAATCCATTTTTATTCCGGCAACGGTCAAGACAATAGACAAAATGGCCTTCAATATATGCCAATCTCTCAAAAGCGTAACCTTTGTAGAAGGTTCGCAGCTGACAGAAATACCCTACTTTTGCTTCGCAGGCAATAAAGCCTTGGCAGCCATCGAAATTCCGCCCTTGGTAACCACGCTTGGAGAGAGTGTATTTGAGGGCTGCGCAATGCTCGGCAATATCACTTTCCCGGTCGGGGTGACAAGCATCGGGAAAAGAGCATTTTCCGGTTGTACTTCCTTAGGTACCGTTACATGTCTGGCTGAGACACCGCCTACTCTGGGTGAGACTGTTTTCTACGGTTGCTCCGCCCTTACCAACATCTACGTACCGTCCGCTTCGGTAGATGCTTACAAGGCAGCATGGAGCGAATATGCGGACAAAATTGTAGCTATTCCCTAACTGTGACACTGTTACTAAGCACTTCGTAGTTACTTCACATTTGAGGTAACACGGGTAAGGTGGCAGGTACTACTATATGGTATATCGTGTATCACATCACTATACCGTGTTGCTTACAGACAAGAATATAAGAAATGCTTAAAAGTCTGAAAGAATGTAGGTATGTTTTGATTAAAATTTACATATGTTTTTTGATAGATTTTGTATCTAAAAAATGAAGGGACATACGGACAATTTGCAGCTGAAAGAAGTTACATCAGCGGTTATTGAAAAGTGAGATAAAATAATCAAAAGAACAGGAGCCTTCGGCAGTTGCCGGAGGCTTCGTGTGTTTACATATATAGCGTTAGGTATTGCAGGGTAAAGCTTAAAATAAAAAATAATATCTATACAGTATATATCATATATATTTTATATATTTGTAGAAAAGGAGGAATAATGGAAACAACAGTAACATATAAGAAAAAGATTATCGACCTGAAAGAGGACACTTTCAAGGTTCTTTCGGTCATGGCAGCACGCCAGGGCACGAATCTGAAGAAGTTGATAGAAAACCTGCTCGACAAGACAGCCGAAGAATACGATGACAGCGAAGCTTACCGCTATATGACCGAGAATTACCCGGACGGAAAGGTCAAGCTGGATAAGAACGAGCGCAAGGAATTTATGGACTGGCTTGGAGCGGTTGAGAAATGAGGGTTGAATTTTCAAAGGAGTTTGAAAAGGTAGTTACCGTGCCTTCTTCAGCTATCATGTACAGATAGTGGATGACTGTGTAATGTTTCTCTATCTGGTGCCCAGAGGACAGGCATACGACAAGAAGATGGAAAAGAACCTGCAAAGGAAAGATATGTAACAAATCCATGATTCATTATTAATAGTTCATTTATGAAATACCCAATTGGAATACAGAGTTTTGACCGGATTATCGAAGACGGTTATGTGTATGTGGACAAGACGGATATGGTCTATTCTCTTGCCAAGGAAGGTTCTATTTACTTTCTGAGCCGTCCGCGACGTTTCGGGAAGAGTCTGTTGGTTTCCACGCTGAAGAACTATTTTTTAGGGCGTAAGGAGCTGTTCAGGGGCTTGAAAATTGACAGCCTGGAGAAGGACTGGAAGGTGTATCCGGTATTTCACATGGATTTCAATGGGGGCGAATATACCTGTCCCGGCTCATTGAGGGATGCCATTGCAAGTTATATGTCCGTCTGGGAGAAGGACTATGGAATGGAAGACGGTTCCATGGATGTAAATCTCGGATTCCGCTTCAAGAAGATTCTTGCAAAAGCTCACGAACAGACTGGTCTTCGGGCGGTGGTACTGGTGGATGAATATGACAAGCCGATACTGGACGTGCTGGATGTGGACAAGAGTCTGGAGGAGGAGCACCGGAATATCCTGAAAAGTTTCTATTCCTTGTTCAAGGGTGCGGACGAGCATCTTCAGTTCGTTTTCCTTACGGGTGTGACGAAATTCTCTCAGGTGAGCGTGTTCAGCGGTTTCAACCAGCCTTTCGACATCAGCATGCACGGCAGGTATGAGACGCTTTGCGGCATCACGCAGGAGGAGCTTGACGTCACTTTCCGTGAACCGATGGAAAGCATGGCGGAAGTTTACCAGTGTTCTTACGAAGAGATGAGGAACCGGCTGAAAGCCCAGTATGACGGTTATCATTTCAGTAAAAACATGACGGACATCTATAATCCGTTCAGTCTGCTGAATGCTTTTGCAACACTTGATATTTCCGACTACTGGTTTAAGAGCGGTACGCCTACTTACCTTATCCGTCTGCTTTCGCATACGAATGAGAACATGGATGAAATAACGGGCAAATATTATGCGCCGAAGGAGTTCATTGACTACAAGGCGGATGTAGAGCAGCCCTTGCCGATGATTTACCAGAGTGGTTATCTCACCATCAAGAATTTTGACAGGGATTTTGATTTGTTTCTTCTGGATTATCCTAATGATGAGGTGAAAAAAGGTTTTCTGTCAATGGTGGCTTCGAAATATTTCGATAACGGGGATAAAATCTATCCGTGGGTGCGTGAGGCAGCTATATTTCTTCGGAAAGGGGAGTTAGAAAACTTCCGCACGGGCCTGACCTCGTTCCTGGCAAGCATACCTTACACGATGCGTCGCAAGGAGAACGAGCGGGAGCGTGAACGCTACTTCCACTATACTTTCTACCTCCTTCTTCGCCTGCTGAGTGTTTATACGGTCTACACGGAGAAGGTGCAGAGCCAGGGCCGTGTGGATTGTGTGGTGGAGACTCCGCAGCATGTCTATATCTTTGAGTTCAAGCTGGACGGTACAGCCGCTGATGCCTTGCAGCAGATAGAGGAAAAAGGTTATGCCCGTGAGTATGCGGCCGACAACCGTAAGTTGTATAAGGTAGGTGCCGTGTTCTCTTCCGAAACGGGAACTATCAGCGACTGGAAACAAGTATAAATAGAAACACATTAACTAATATGGAAAAGAAAATACCCTTTGCTTCTGATGTAATTTTGATTGATGCAGTTTTCCTTGACCGTGTGGGGAAGGATATGGCTGCACATTTTGCACCGCTGGTGGGGCGTGAACTGCCTAAGGCTGATTTGGCCGTGTTGCTGGAGTGTCTGGCTTTGGATGCGGGAATTGAGCCGGGCAAGAATGAGATACAGGTAATTTTTGTGTATGATGCGGAGCATAGCCGGATGAATTTCTGCCTTCCTTCCGATTTGGAAAAAGAGGTTCACGGCATGGCATTCCAGAGCCGCCTGGGCGAGTTTGCGCTTTATGCTTTCCAGCCTTCGGATATGGCCCGTCGGGAGGACTTGTTTACGGAATCATTGCAACTGCTGACCGAATCGAAAGATGCACGCCGAATCATGCTGGTGCCCGATGAAGGGGAATATGGAGAAGCTGTGGAGCGGCTGGCGGCAAAGATAAAGGGAAAAGATGGTGTGACGGTGTTCGGCATGAATCCTCCGGCACACGATTATGAATATTCCTTTGAAATGTTAGGATTTGCCATTCTTCAGTCGTTGGGCATCCGGGCAGAGGAACTTTAATTTTGTGGAAATATGTCCGATTTCCGTTTGAAAGCTTTCTATAGTGTGGCACGAAACCTTAGTTTTACCAAGGCTTCGCAGGAGTTGTTTGTGAGTCAGCCGGCAGTGACCAAGCATGTTAGGGAACTGGAGAGTCTCTATGGTGTGCGTCTGTTCAACCGGAAGGGAAATTCCATTTCGCTCACTGAGGCCGGAAAGCTGCTGATGGAGCACTGCGAACGGATTTTGGACGATTACCGCAAGCTGGAGTACGACATGCACCAGTTGAACAATGAGTATGCGGGAGAGTTACGGTTAGGGGCCAGTACGACAATCTCACAGTATGTGCTTCCGCCTGTGCTGGCTGCTTTTACGGAGCGTTATCCCAAGATGAGTGTGTCATTGATGGACACCAATTCGCGCAATGTGGAGAAGGCTTTGCAGGAGCATACCATTGACGTAGGTATGGTGGAGGGAGTGTTCCGCCTGCCCAGCCTGCGCTACGACCCGTTTTGGTGCGATGAACTGGTACCGGTAGTTTGTCCGCGCGGTCGCTGGGCCGGAAAGGAGGAACTGACGCTGGAGGAGTTTGTCAGTGTGCCGCTGGTACTTCGTGAACGGGGTTCCGGCACGCTGGATGCCATTGAGATGGTATTGGCAGAGCAGGGACTGAAGCTTTCTTCGCTGAACGTGCGGATGCACTTAGGCAGTACGGAAGGTATCAAGTCGTTCTTGCGGTGCAGCAACAGTATGGGTATTGTGTCAATCTGTGCCCTGGAGAGGGAACTGAAGGAAGGAGACTTTCAGGTGATTGACATTGAGGGCCTGCAATTCAAGCGGCATTTCTGTTTTGTATCGGCTCAGGGACAGGAGGCGGATACAGTATTGAATTTTATGCGTTTTGTCCGGCACTTCCTTTCCGGAAAGTAAAGGCCGGACAAAACGAGTCTTTTTATTTCTTCCCGAATTCAGGATCGATTTTCAGCAGGGCGGTAACGCCGAAGGTGGCCAGTGTGCAAACCATAATCCAGATGAAGAACAGCTGGTAGCCTAAAGTCTCTTGCATCCAGCCGGCTATCATGCCCGGCAGCATCATGCCCAAGGCCATGAAGGCGGTACAGATGGCATAGTGCGAGGTCTTGTGTGTGCCGTTGGCAAAATAAATAAGGTAGAGCATGTAGGCTGTGAATCCGAATCCGTAGCCGAACTGTTCCACAAAGATGCAGCTGTTCACGATGATTAAGTTGTCGGGCTGGGCGTAACTCAGGTACACGTAGACAATATCGGGCAGGGAGATGGCCCATACCATCGGCCAGAGCCAGCGGCGCAGTCCGTGGCGTGCTACGGCAATGCCTCCCAGGATACCTCCCAAAGTGAGTCCGACAATGCCGAGCGTACCTTGGGCAAAGCCTATCTGTGCTGTAGTCATGCCGAGTCCTCCTTGTTCCACCGGGTCGAGCAGAAAGGGAATGCCCATCTTGGCTAACTGTGCTTCGGGCAGGCGATAAAGCAGCATGAACAGGATGGCGGTGAGCACCTGTTCTTTCTGGAAGAAGGAACGGAAGGTGAGCAGGAAGTCGGTCAGTATGCTCCGGGCTTCTCCTTGTCGGGCAACCGACGGGCAGTCCTGGTCAGGACGGGGCAGTACGAAGGAATGGTAGAGCCACAGAGCCAGCAGGCAGCCTGCTAACGTGAAGAAGGTGATGCTCCAGGCGTACGATGTGCGTCCGGTCATTTCTTCCATCCAGCCGGCCAGCATAATGAGCAGTCCTTGTCCGGCGATGGTGGCAAAGCGGTAGAACGTGCTGCGGATGCCCACGAAGAAGGCTTGCTGATGCGGGGTAAGGCCTAACATGTAGAAGCCGTCGGCGGCGATGTCGTGGGTGGCGGAACTGAAGGCTACGAGCCAGAACACCGCCAATGTGGTCTGGAAGAAATGGCTGGTGGGGATGGTGAAGGCAATGCCGGCCAGTCCGGCACCCAGTAGCAACTGGGTCGTGACAATCCACCACCGCTTGGTGCGGAGCAGGTCAATAAACGGGCTCCACAGGGGCTTGATGACCCAGGGCAGGTTCAGCCAGCTGGTGTAGAGGGCCACCTCTGTATTCGAGATGCCCATCCGTTTGTACATCATCAGGGATAAAATCATGACAGCCACGTAGGGAAGTCCTTCGGCAAAGTAGAGTGAGGGTACCCAGTACCAGGGAGAGCGTGTGCGCATAGTCGTTCGTTTTTAGTATAACTTACGGATTTCAGCTCCCCGGTAGTAATGCAGCAGAATCTGGTCGTAGGAATATCCTTTTTCGCCCATCACGGCAGCCCCGATTTGACAGAGTCCCACACCGTGCCCCCATCCGGCACCGGTCAGTTCGAACCATTCGGGCACTCCGTTCATTTGCGGTCCCTTGTCGACCACGAATGCCGAGCTGAACAGGTGGGTGAGAGAGAGGGTGCGGCGTATTTCCAGTTCCTTTCCGATGGTCATTGTTTTCAGGGTTCCTACAATTTTCAGGCGGCTGATACGTCCCGATTTTCCACGCTCTACGGGGATAAGGTCGAGTATCTCTCCGTAGTCGCTCTTGGTATGCGTGGCAATCAGTTCGGCCAGTTCGGCTTGTGTATATCTCACCTTCCAGCGGTAGAAATCGTGTGTCTCTTGGTCGTAGTTGTTGAGTATCTGTGAAAGGATTTTCGGGTCGGTGGTGTGGCAGAAAGATTCCGGACGCTGGCGTATCCATCGTTCGGCTTCTTCCTCTTGGGTGAGGTCGGGCAGGGGGGCATCCGTGTCCAAGTCGCGCACGGCACTGAGGTAAGGATAATGCTTGTCCTCCCAGCAGTAGTTGAACTCTTCGGTCACTCCGCCGCAGCACTTCGAGAAACGGGCGTCGCAGATGGCATGCTTGTGCATGAGCACCTGGCCGCGTGTTTCCTTCACGGCCTCCACTACACTCTGGTTGGAGGTACGGGTAATGCCCTGATAGCGCTGGCAATGGTCGTCGGCACATACGTCGAAGATGGTATGGTCTTCGCGGTCGTACCAGCGGATGTATTCTGTTTCGGTCTTGAGGAAGGGAAAGAAGTTGCTGCCTTGTTTGCTGAGGGCTTTCCGCTTTTCAATCTGTGCTAAAAGCCAGCTTCGTGAGATGACGGCATGGGCTTTCAGGAACTCCAGGGAAGAGGTGGCGTTCATCTCGGACGAGATGACGCTGGTCAGGTAGTCTTCTGCCGGCACCTGGTTGATGGCGGTAATCTTTCCTTCGTCGACCACCAGACGCAGGGTGCCGAGGAAGGTCTGTGTTTCCTGACGTTCCCAGTGGAAATTGATACCAATGGTTACGTCTTCGAGCGAGAAGGAGGCATCGTCTTCCAACGGGGTGAAGGTCAGTTCCCGGTACACGTTGCCGTTCCAGGAAATTCCTCCTTCGTCGAAGGATACGCGTTGCTTGCCCGATACGGTTTCTCCTTTGGCCAGAAACTTGGCATTGAGTGTAAAGGCTATTTCAAGGGCATTGACGATGCCCACGTTAATTTCAGGTTCTTTCATGATGCTTAATGTGTTACTTCGTGGTAGATTTGGCGGAGCGTGTCAGCGTCCAGTTTTTGAAAATCTTCTTTGCGGGCCGTCACAAGGATGCCGGCCATATCGAGGGCACCGGGACTGACTATCAGCTGTGCGTCGCCTTCGGCAGTGTAGCACTGTGGACGATGGGCTGTGCGCGGGATGTAGACGGTGACAAATCCGTAGCGCGGGTCGTTCCAGGCAAAGAGGTTATAGCGTGGCTCGGTTTCTCCTTCGTGCAGGGGCAGGCTGTGCAAGTAGCTGTCAATCAGCCGTACACCAGTGGCCAGTCCTCCCTGGGTGATGAAGGCCCGTATCGGACAGAAGTATCCTTCGATGTCGTAGGCAATGCAGGACTTGGCGTCGGAGAGGGGTTCGAACCCTTTTTCTACCGCAGTGCTCATCAGTTTTTCCCATTGGCGGATGAGGGGCACATCTTCCTGGCGTACGGCTTGGAAATGGAAGTGGTCGGGGGCAGAAGCACCGCATTTGGCTCCGTTGTAGAACACGGTGTAGCCGCTGGCAAAGTGCTTCTCCAGCCAGTCGACCAAGCGTTCGGGCAACCGGCGCGAAGTCTTGTCGGCTAATGTCTGCCACTGGTGACTTTCCGTGGAGATGGTGAGGTGTCCCGGCAGAATGGGGTAAGGATTCAGTCGCAGGCTGAAAGGTTCGTCCAGCTGGATGCGGACAGACTCTTGCTCTTCCGGCTTGTGGCTCAGACAGAGGAAGCAGGGGCGGGCAGCAATGGAAGCCTTATCTACTTTGGCACAGGTGGAAACGGCGCGTGCCGGATTGAACTGCACAGTGATGTCGTTCGTCCCGAGTGAAAGTGTGCGGGTCTGTACGTGCGCCAGTGCTTCGTGGTTTTTGCGGGCCAGTGGCCACGTGTCGAGCTGGTGACGGATAAAGGTTTCGGCAGAAGCCGCAGGGGCTGCATCTTCCCATGAAAGAGGGTGACGGAGCAGGGCCTGGCGTTTCCGTATTTCCAGGGTACGCAGGCTGTCCTTGTAGCTGTTGTTCTGGTTCTGTTTCTCGATGCTCAGTGCCGCGTCGGAATTGCCTTCCCAGCGACGGCACAAATAAAGTACGTCGTAGATACGTCCGATGCGGTATTCTCGGGAGAAAGCCAATCCTAACGCGTAATCTTCGCCGTAACTGGTGTTCGGCACACGGATTTTCCGCAGCAGCGGCGTGAAGAAGGCCCGCGGGGCACCCAGTCCGTTGATGCGGAGGGCGTTGTTGTGTCCGTTGGTATCGGTCCATTCCTTGTGGTCGATGACGCCCGGCGGTAATGTTTCCAGTTGGAAGTTGGTCATGCGGTAAGAGCCGATGACCATGGCGCAGCGCTCCCGGCGGAACTTCTCGACAATGGTCTGGAGGGTAGACGGACTGCTGTACAGGTCGTCGCTGTCGAGCTGTACGGCAAAGCGTCCGCAGAGAGGGTGATGCACACCCAGGCTCCAGCATCCGCCGATGCCCAAATCGTCACGTTCGGGAATGAGATGAATCACTTTCTCGTTTCCGGCGTATTGGTCAATGCACTCCGTGGTGCCGTCGGTAGAATGGTTGTCGATGACAATCAGGTTGAACAGGAAGTCTGTTTTCTGCTTCAGTACCGATTCAATGGCGTCGGCAATGGTACGGATGCGGTTACGCACGGGGATGATGACCGAAGCTTCGTATGCAAATTCGCCTTCCGACAAATCGATTTCGCGCTCCACCGGAGGCAGGAAGGCATGAATGTTCTTCAGGTAATAAGTAAATGCTGTTTCCCGTTCCAGTTGTACGCTCCGGTTGCGCGGGTCCACGTAGTCAAACTGTTTTTCGCCCGACAGGCGGGTGTCTTCTTCAATTTCGGTATAAAGGAACTCACGTATGTGCGTCAGTTCGTATTTCTGTGAAAGTGCCAGCCGCACGGCATACAAGGCAGAATACTGGTATTCGGGCTGGTGGGTGATGGTGTCGAACGCTTTCTGCAGGGCAGCCGTCTTAAAGAGCAGCACCGAACCGAAGTCAAAGTCATCGCGCACGCTTCCCGGCTGGTAGTCGATGACCGGATGAGGCTTTCGTACTCCCTCTGTCACCTGATAATGGTCGGCATAGACCATGCCCGACTCTGGTGCGGCTAAATAGTCGCACATGCGTTCCAGTGCCATGTAGCCCATGTCTAATGTGTGGGGCTTGGTATAAATAAGGAGATAGGGGGTGCGGGTGAGGGCAAGCATCTGCCGGATGCCTTCGGTATGCTGGAAGGAGAAAGAGGGAAGAAAATGGCATTTCTCCGTGGGAATGTCTTTGTTCTCCGGATGGTCAGTTAGTAGGAATATCTGGTCTGTTCGGGAACTCTCCGTCAGTCCTTTGATAGTTTTATTCTGCTGGTTATCACTTCCGTATAAAAGGAAGCAAGTTACTTGGTTATTCATATTTTTATGCATTTATACGTACAAAGATAGGCAATATATCTTATTTTTTCCCTAACTTTGTACGCTAAATATGTGGAATATGCGCAGTGCTTTCGTTTAAGGAACCGGGAATGTCTCAGTACTTCCTCGAAAGTACTCTAGTACTTCCTTGGCAGTACTCCAGTACTTCCGGGGGAGTACTCCAGTCCTGACAAGGGAGGACTGGGAATGGGTAAAAACCTGTGGCAGAAAGAAGTAAAGAGCGTTATGACGAAAAAAACTCCTTTATTAGGTAAAACATTGGGCGAGCTGAAGAACATTGTGCAGGATTTGGGAATGCCTAAATTTACTGCCGGACAGATTGCATCGTGGCTGTACGACAAGAAAGTAGGCTCTATTGAAGAGATGACAAACCTTTCGCTCAAAAACCGTGAGCGGCTGATGGAGAACTACGAGGTGGGAGCCAGTGTGCCGGTGCATGAGATGCGTTCGATAGACGGAACGGTGAAATACTTGTTTTGTACGCCCGAAGGTGATTACATAGAATCCGTATATATTCCCGATGACGACCGGGCTACTTTGTGTGTGTCGTCGCAGGTGGGATGCAAGATGAACTGCAAATTCTGTATGACCGGAAAGCAGGGATACACGACCAGCCTGACAGCTGCACAGATTCTGAATCAGATTTATTCTGTGCCGGAACGGGATACGCTGACCAACGTGGTATTTATGGGCATGGGTGAACCGTTTGACAACCTGGACGAAGTGTTGCGTGCCTTGGAAATCCTGACTGCCGACTATGGCTACAAATGGAGCCCGAAGCGTATCACGGTTTCTACCGTAGGACTTCGGAAAGGACTGGAGCGTTTCCTGGAAGAAAGTGACTGCCATCTGGCCATCAGCCTGCATTCTCCCTTCCCTTCCCAGCGCAGGGAATTGATGCCGGCAGAAAAAGCTTTCTCCATTACCGAGATGGTGGAGATACTTCGCCGGTATGATTTCAGCAAGCAGCGCCGCCTGTCTTTTGAATACATTGTGTTCAAGGGGGTGAATGACAGCCTGATTTATGCCAAGGAATTGGTGAAACTGCTCCGTGGACTGGACTGCCGTATGAACCTGATTCGCTTCCATGCCATCCCGAACGTGGAGCTGGAAGGAACGGATATGGAGTCGATGATTGCTTTCCGTGATTATCTGACACAGCACGGCTTGTTCGCTACCATTCGCGCTTCACGCGGAGAAGATATTTTTGCAGCTTGCGGCATGCTTTCTACCGCCCAGCAGCAGGCAGAGAAAAAAGAGAAAGAAAGTGAAACCTTTTAATACAAGAAACATAATGAAACGAATGACATTTTACCTTGGGATGGCCCTGGCGGTGCTGTCGCTTGCTTCCTGCCGTAACGGAGGGAAGAGTATCATTACTCCGGTGTCAAGCGGACGCCCGTATGAAGTGATGGTGGTGGCCGATGACAAATGCTGGATGAGTCCGGACAGTGCACTGTTTCATGTGCTGGACACGGATGTGCCGGGATTGCCTCAGGCTGAACGCTCTTTCCGTATTTCGCGTGTGCGGCCTGACTTTTTTGACCGTTCGGTACGTCTGTTCCGTAACATCATTATTGTAGATATTCAGGACATCTATACGCAGCCTAAATTCAAGTATACGCGTGATGCCTATTCGTCTCCGCAGATGATTATGACCATTCAGGCGCCTAACCAGAAGGAGTTTGCAGACTATGTTTCGAAAAACGGTCAGGTGATTATTGACTTCTTTACCCGTGCCGAAATGAACCGTCAGGTGAAGTTGCTGGAGAAAAAACACAATGAAACACTGTCGGCCAAGGTACAGAGCATGTTTGATTGCGACATCTGGATGCCGGTGGAAATGGAGTCTTACAAGCAGGGTAAGGATTTCCTGTGGGCTTCGAGCAACTTGAATGACCTGAACTTTGTGATGTATGCCTATCCGTTCCGTGACCACGATACGTTTACCAAAGAGTATTTCATTCATAAACGTGACTCCGTGATGAAAGTCAACCTGCCGGGTGCGCGTGAAGGCATGTACATGGAAACAGCCGATTCTATCTTTGTAGAGACGCGCAACATTGCCGTGAAGGGAGATTATGCATTCGAGGCCCGTGGATTGTGGGAAATGAAGAACGATGCCATGGGTGGCCCGTTTGTATCGCATGTGCGGGTAGACCGTGACAATGCACGGGTTATCGTGGTGGAAGGTTTTGTCTATAATCCGGGCAAGCTGAAACGTGACCAGATTCGCAAGCTGAACGCGGCGTTGTATACGCTGAAGCTTCCTTCAGAAAAAGAAGTGTCGGAGATTCCGGTAGATAATTCCATTTCGGAAGAACAAGTCAAACAAGAAGCTGAACAGAATAAGCAATAAATATGGAAAATCGTAAAATTAGAGTGGGAATCACTCATGGAGATATAAACGGGGTAGGCTATGAAGTGATATTGAAGACTTTCTCTGACCCCACTATGCTGGAACTTTGTACACCGGTGGTGTACGGTTCTCCCAAGGTTGCTGCGTATCATCGCAAGGCTATGGAAATACAGACCAGTTTCAGCATTGTAAATTCTGCTGAAGAGGTGCAGGACGGAAGAGTGAACGTGGTGAACTGCATGGAAGAGGAATTGAAGGTGGAACTGACCAAGCCGACTCCCGAAGCCGGAAAGGCGGCACTGGCTGCACTGGAAAGAGCTTTGGCCGATTACCGGGAAGGCTTGTTTGATGTGCTGGTGACAGCTCCTATCAACAAGCATACCATTCAGTCGGATGCGTTCCATTTTCCGGGACATACGGAATACATTGAAGAACGTGCAGGTGAAGGACAGAAGGCCTTGATGATTCTGCTGAAAGGTGATTTCCGTGTGGCACTGGTGACTGGCCATGTACCCGTGCGTGACATTGCCGGTGAACTGACCAAAGAACTGATTATGGAAAAGATGGAGATTTTCCATCGTTCGCTGAAGAAAGATTTCGGCATCGACAATCCGCGTATTGCCGTGTTCTCACTGAATCCTCATGCGGGAGACAACGGACTGCTGGGAACGGAAGAGCAGGAAGTGATTATTCCGGCCATGAAAGAGATGATAGCTCGCGGTGTGCAGTGCTTCGGACCGTATCCTGCCGATGGTTTCATGGGCTCAGGCAATTATACGCATTTCGACGGTATTCTGGCCATGTATCATGACCAGGGACTGGCTCCGTTCAAGGCACTGGCCATGGATGAAGGAGTGAATTTCACTGCCGGTCTGCCTATCGTACGTACTTCGCCTGCTCACGGTACGGCATACGATATTGCCGGAAAAGGCATTGCTTCGGAAGATTCTTTCCGTCAGGCAGTGTATGTGGCCATGGATGTGTTCCGCAACCGTGCCTGGGAAAAAGAAATCAGTGCCCGTCCGTTGCGCAAGCAGTATTATGAGAAACGAGATGACAGTGATAAACTGAAATTAGACAGTATAGAAGAGGAATAACATGAAGTTTGCAATCATATCAGCCGGGGAAGGTTCCCGGCTGGCACAAGAAGGAGTTCAGTTGCCCAAACCGCTGGTGCAACTGAACGGTATGGCCATGATTGACCGTTTGATTCACATCTTTGCGAAGAACGGAGCAGAAGAAGTGGTGGTCATTATCAACAATGAGGTGGCTTTGACAAAGGAACACCTGAGCAAGCTGGAAAAAACATTGGAAGTGCCTTTGCGGGTTATTGTCAAGACTACACCCAGCTCCATGCACAGTTTTTACGAACTGAGCCGTTACCTGAAGGACGACCGTTTCTGCCTGACTACGGTCGACACGATTTTCCGGGAAGAGGAGTTTTCACGCTTTATTGACGCTTTCAAGGCTTTTGAAGGGGATGGCATGATGGCCGTTACGGATTACATCGACGACGAAAAACCGTTGTATATCGGTACGGACGAGGACCGCAATATTACCGGTTTTTATGATACTTTGCAGTCTGATACGCGTTACATCTCAGGGGGAATCTATTGTCTGTCGCCCAACTCAATCGTGACATTGGAAAAATGTATGGCGCAGGGTATGTCGCGCATGCGTAATTTTCAGCGTCAGCTGGTAGCCGACGGCCTTCGGCTCAAGGCTTATCCTTTCTCAAAAATTTTGGATGTGGACCATGCGGGGGACATTGTAAAAGCAGAGGCTTTTTTGAACGGACAAGATTAAAAACAGAATAAGCAACATTGATTTTTTGCGTAAAATCTAGAAAATAAGAATAACAAGATAGAATGTGTAAAAGAGGAGAGAAGATTCGGGTGATTGGTGTGAGCCGTGGTAATGAATATTCCCCGAATCACGTAGACAATGATGCGGCAATCCTTCGGCTTGCGGCAGAAGCATTGGAGAGAATGGGGTGTGAGGTAACAATTTATCCGGAAAAGGAATTTGTTGCTCAGAACATAGAGGGTGAGTTTATTTTCGACATGGCTCGCGACCGCGCCACCATTGAGCGGTTGAAAAAACTGGAAGACGGGGGTGCCCTGGTGGTGAACTCTGCGTATGGCATTGACAACTGTGTCCGTCAGCAGATGACGGAGTTGCTGGTGGCAAATGAAGTGCCACATCCCCGGAGCTTTATTATTTCTACTGATGAAAAGTTTACTCCTTCCGTGTTCCCTTGCTGGATTAAGCGGGGCAATTCGCATGCCATGGTGAAAGAAGACGTGGTGTACGTGGAATGCCGGGAAGAAGCAGAAGTGGTGATGGCCGATTTTCGGAAACGAAACATTCCGGTGGCAGTAGTCAACGAACACCTGGTGGGAGATCTGGTGAAGTTCTACGGGGTACAGGGAACGGATTTCTTTTATACCTTCTATCCTACGGAACAGTCACACAGCAAGTTCGGACTGGAAGCCATCAACGGAGCCACGAGAGGTTTCCCGTTCGATGTCAAGCAGCTTCAGGCATACGCCAACAAGGCAGCCGAGGTACTGAATGTACCTGTATACGGAGGCGACTGTGTGGTATCGGCTACCGGTGAAATCCGCATCATCGACTTCAACGACTGGCCCAGCTTTGCCCGTTGCCGTGAAGAAGCCGGATTGAAAATTGCCAAGTGTATCTATAATCGTATTATCCACAAATTAGAAAAATAATGAGTACGGAGAAAAAAGGAGTAGAGGCTTCTTTCAAGTCCATGGATACAGAAGAGTTTCTGGACATCCATTTCAATCGCCCGATAGGTTATGTGTGGGCGTTGTTTTTCCAGCGTTTCGGGGTACATCCTAATGTAGTGACCATCTTGTCCATCATTTTAGGAGTAGCGGCAGGAGTGATGTTTTACTATCCCGACATGACGCACACGCTGATTGGTATTTTCCTGCTGATGTGGGCCAACCATTATGATAGCTGCGACGGGCAGCTGGCACGTATGACCGGCAAGAAAACCCGCTGGGGACGTATGCTCGACGGATTTGCCGGCGACCTTTGGTTCTTCACCATCTATGTCGCCATCTGTCTGCGCCTGATGAACCAGCCGCTTCCTTTTCATCTGGGAGAGGCTTCCGGACAGACCTGGAGCATTTATATCTGGCTGATAGCCTGCTTCTCTGGTACAGTGTGCCATAGTAAGCAATGCACGCTGGCCGATTATTACCGTAACATCCACTTGTTCTTTCTGAAGGGAAAGGCGGGTAGTGAGCTGGATAATTTCAAGCAGCAACGTGAGATTTTCCATGGTCTGCCGTGGAAAGGCAACTTCTGGTGGAAGGCCTTCCTGTATTTCTATGGCAACTATACCCGCAAGCAGGAACAGATGACTCCCAATTTCCAGCGTTTTTACTCCTTTGTGCAGGAACGTTACGGTGACAACATTCCTCAGGAGTTGCGCGATGAGTTCCGTGCCTTGAGCTTGCCGTTGATGAAGTACACCAACATCCTGACATTCAATACCCGCGCGATAGCTCTTTACATCAGCCTGCTTATAAGAGAGCCGTGGTTGTATTTCATTTTCGAGATAGTGGTGATGACCAGCCTGTTTGTGTACATGCGTCGTCGTCATGAAGCCTTGTGCGCTTTCCTTTACCATAAATACGCCAAGTGATGAAGGAAAAGTTTCGGAATATATTCTGGTTTTTCGGCATCTTTGCCATTGTGGTCATGCTCTGCACGTTCGATATGGACTATCAGGAGCTGTGGCAGAACTTGCGCAAGGCAGGAGTGTGGTTTCCGGCCGTGATTCTTCTGTGGGTGTTCATCTATTATCTGAATGCCTGGTCATGGTATGTCATTATCCGCGACGGGAAACATGCCAAGGTGCCCTTCTGGAAGGTCTATAAGCTGACCGTATCCGGTTTTGCCCTGAACTATGCCACTCCGGTGGGGCTGATGGGCGGTGAGCCATACCGCATCATGGAGCTTACGCCTTATGTAGGTGCCAGCAAGGCTACCTCATCGGTTATTCTTTATGTGATGATGCATATTTTCTCTCATTTTTGGTTCTGGCTGGTATCGGCGGTGCTCTTTGTGATTTTTGAGCCGATGAACTGGGGACTGGGCATCATGCTGGCGGTAGTGGTGTTTGTCTGCCTGCTGGCCATTTATTTCTTTATGAAAGGATACCGCAACGGGATGGCGGTGCGCACGTTCAAGCTGTTGTGTCACGTGCCTTATGTGAAGCGCTGGGCCAGCCGTTTCCTGACCGAAAAGAGAGAAACATTGGAGCGGGTAGACGCACAGATTGCCGAATTGCACAAGCAACGGAAAAGTACGTTTTATGTAGCACTGGGACTGGAGTTCATGGCACGTATAGTAGGTTGTGCCGAAGTGTTCTTTATCCTGAACATTCTGACCGACCATGTGAGCTTCCTGGCTTGTATCCTGATTATGGCCTTCACTTCCTTGTTTGCCAACCTGTTCTTCTTCTCGCCCATGCAGCTTGGGGCGCGCGAGGGAGGATTTGCGCTGGCGGTAGGCGGATTGGCCATTCCGAGTGCGTTTGGCATCTATACGGGACTGATTACCCGTGTGCGTGAATTGATATGGATTGTAATTGGCGTGTTGCTGATGAAGGTCGGCAACGGCACCCCAAATAAGACTAAAGATGAGTAAACTGACAGATGTAAAAGGCGTAATCTTTGATTACGGAGGCACAATTGATACGAACAGCCGTCATTGGGCGGAAGTATTGTGGAGCAAGTATGAAGAGTTTCAGGTGCCGGTTGACAAGGCAAGTTTCCGCGAGGCATACGTGCATGGAGAACGTACGCTGGCCCGTGTGCCATTGGTCAAGCCGGAGCATAACTTCCACGATGTGTTGCGCATCAAGACCGATATTCAGGTGAAGTACCTGGTGGAACAAGGTAAGTTGGACGGAGAAGAAGCCCGTCGGGAAAACTATGCTGAAAAAGTGGCCGACAGCTGTTACCGTTATGTACTGGACGTGCTGGAACGTACCCGTCCCGTAGTGAAGGCACTTTCTGAACGTTACAAGCTGGTGCTGGTATCCAATTTCTATGGAAATATCCAGACCATTCTGAAAGACTTCGGCTTGTTTGATTTCTTTGCCGACATCATCGAATCGTCGGTAGTGGGAGTGCGCAAGCCCGATCCTGCCATCTATCGCCTGGGTGTGGAAGCCATGGGACTGCCTGCCGAGAATGTGCTGGTGGTGGGCGATTCCTTCTCCAAGGACGTGGTGCCTGCAAAAACCGTGGGTTGCAAGGTAGCCTGGCTGAAAGGTGAAGGCTGGGGCAACGAGGAAATAGATGAAGCACTTCCGGATGTAATCATCACCGATTTGCCGGAACTCTTGTCGTATGTATAAAGGAGGGGCACGGATGAAGAAAAAAGGAATTGCCCTGGTGGAACGCCAATACCTGTTCCCCTTTGTACTGATTACGTCCCTCTTTTTCCTGTGGGGATTTGCTCATGCCATTCTGGACGTGCTGAACAAGCATTTCCAGGAGCTGCTTACCATTACCCGTACCCATTCAGCCATGATTCAGGCCACGATGTACATGGGATATTTCATCATGGCCATTCCGGCTGGATTGTTTATCAACCGTCATGGATACCGTAAGGGTGTGGTGCTTGGTTTGTTGCTCTACGGAATAGGCTCGTTGCTGTTCATTCCCGGACAATATATAGCTTCGTTTAATATGTTCCTGTTCTCGTTATTCGTCATCGGGTGCGGACTGACCTTCCTGGAAACGGCCGCTAATCCATATGTAACCGAGTTAGGAGTACGGGAAACGGCTGCCAGCCGATTAAACTTTGCCCAGTCATTCAACGGATTGGGATGTATCTTTGCACCGATTTTGGCCGGCCTCTTGCTTTTCTCGGATGAAGAGAAAGGAGCTAGTGGTAATGTGGCTCTTCCGTATGCGGTGATGGGAGTAATTGTCCTGCTGGTCGCATTGGCCTTTATGCGCGTACGTCTGCCGGAAATTCCTCATGAGGAGGAAGTGGATAGCGAAGGTCATCGTGTAGGTCTGTGGGCGCATAAGCTTTTTGTGTTCGGACTGGTAGCGCTGTTTGCCTACGAGGTATCTGAGATTTCCATCAATAGTTTCTTTATCAACTACGTGACGGAGGTCGGTTGGATGAATGCCCGCGATGCCTCGCTGGTACTTTCGTTCGGCGGATTGGGACTGTTCATGGTGGGACGTTTCGTGGGGAGTTGGATTATGCGCCGCATCCGTGCCGAGAAGATGCTCTTCTGGTGTGCCACGGGAACGGTTATCACTACGCTGCTGGTGATTTTGGATTTAGGCTTCGTGTCGTTCGTAGCCCTGCTTTGCGGCTATGCCTTCGAAGCCATTATGTTCCCCACTATTTTTGCTCTCTCCCTGAAAGGTTTGGGCAGCCATACGAAGCGTGCCTCTTCTTTCCTGATGATGTCGCCGGTGGGCGGTGCCGTAGGTCCGGTACTCATGGGACTGGTGGGCGATTATGCCGATATGCACTGGGCATTCATCGTACCTTTCGTCGGCTATGTAGTGGTGTGGTTCTATGCCCGCCACATGATGCAGCAGAAAAACTAATATCACTTTCCTTTACGGAAAGCATACATAAAAGAAGCGCGGAACTCTTCAGTGTCTCCCGACACCGTGAGAGTTCCGCGCTTTTGCGGTTAGTGATAATTATAGTAAGTTATTTGTTAGGAGCCTGAGGACATGCCGGACATGCATTCGGACATCCCGGAGCGGGCATCTTTCCCGGCTTACCCATTTTCCCATGTCTCATCGGAAAGTTTCCTTTGTGCACTTTTCCAGGGCGAGGCATGCTGAATACCTTTTCCAGCTGGCGGGCATTCAGTATTTTCTTGAATGAAGCATAGTACTTTTTCTGGGTATCGAGCACTTTCTGACGAACTTCAAAGCGCTGTTCGATGTCCTGCTGAATCTGCGCGTCAGTACGTTCGCACGGTTTTACTTTATTTTCTTTTGTGGCCGGACGGCATTCTTTCAAGGCAGTCAGGTATTCTTTGTAGAGAGAAGTAAACTGAGCTAATTTGGCATCGTCCAGCATCAGTTGTTTTCCCATACGTTGAGCCTGTGCCTCCATGCGTTGTTCCGGAGTGAGTTTTACCTTGCAAGGTCTTTCAACTTTTTCCGGACAAACCTGACGTACAGCATTTTGTGCCATTACGCTTCCAAAACCTAAACATACGGTAAGAATCAATGTAGATAATAAACGAGTTGTTTTCATTGTGGTCAAAATTTAAAAGTGAATAATCATTTTCAGTGCACTTACGGCTTTAAGACAATGAATCCCTCTCGTGGTTTATTGGTAAAATGCTTTTTTAACATTTTAGGGTGATTAAATTTTTGAAGTGTGAAACCCTTTGATGAAAGTTGTGAAAAATGTAAATTAGCTTAGTAAAATGAATGCAATCAATTCTTTTTTCTTTCCAAAAGATGTGGAAAATATCACTGAATCAGCATATTTTCAACCTCTTCCAGGCATCCGTCTGTCTTTTCTGGAGTAATGTGGAGCAGACGGGCCAGTAAGGAATAAATCGATACATTTCGGAACTTCGGGGCTTCGTATCCTTTCTTGAAATCCGGTCCGCATGCCCGGAACATCACCTGCATATCGTCGTAGGTTGGGTCGAATCCATGGGCACCTGGCAGCGTCTTGTTGCCTTCCTCCACCAGCCAGCCTAAATCAGGCAGCACAATGATGTCGCCCACACGCGGATTGCTTCCATAGTTCAAATAAGCAGGAATATCTTCTTTTTTCCATACCCGTACGTGATTCAGTCCCTGTAGTGCCTGATACACGGAGTCGCGGTATTCCGGTTTCGTATAAATCTGTGCCGGAAGATTCCCGTCAATCAAGGAATACCATTTTTCGTTCAACAGGTGCTTGATGGGTACAAAGCGGTCTGCGCTGACAGTCGCCATTCCGTGGTCGGACGTCACAATCAGGTTGATGTCCTTTCCGAAAGGTAAGCTTTGAAGTCCTTCCCATAAGTATTTCATTAGGGCATCCAGCTCTTCCACGCAGCGGCGTGTTTCCTTGCTGTGCGGACTATAAGTGTGTCCGTAGGTATCAGAATCTTCGAAATAAATCATAACCAACTGGGGACGTTCTTCTTCCGGCAGCTTCAGCATTCTCAGTGCCTCTGCCACACGCTCCGTCTGGGTGAGCCGTGGTTTCTGGTCGTACACGTGATAGTAGGTGGGGTGCTGTCCTTTTACGGCAATGTCAGAGCCTACCCAGTAGATGTTTCCCGTCTTGATGCCCTGCTTCTGTGCGGTAATCCAGATAGGTTCTCCGCCATAATAAGACGCATCGTTGCGGGTTTTCAGGTTGCTCATTTTGTAAAGCTCCTGGCGCTGTGGGTCCCAGAAGGTATTGGCTACGATACCATGGTGGTCGGGCACCAGTCCCGTAGCAATGGTGTAATGGTTGGGGAAGGTCTTCGAAGGGAATGATGGAATCATGGTGGCCTTTACACCTTCACGAGCCATTCGGTCGAAGAACGGCGTGTCGTACATCTGCGGGTAGTCCCAGCGGAACCCGTCGAGGGATACAATGACGGTGTAGTGCTTTCCGGCCCAGATAGAGAGGCAGATGCACCACATTATACACAGCGAGATAAGTTTTTTCATAAGTCTGGTTATTGTTAGAGGGTGATAAAAAAGAAAGGTGTATTGCCGTTCTTTTGTGGGCAATACACCTTTTATGTAAAGGGTTAGTCTTTCATTAGAAAGTCAGTCTTACACCCACCTGGCAGTGCCAGCGTGAGCTGATGTCGCTCTTCTGGATTTCAGCTTTGTTGTAAGAGAAAGATGCGATTTTATTTCCATCTGCATCTGTAGAAAGTCCTGTCATAGTCAGCGGTGATAAGTTATAAGCTGAGCTATAGCTTGCTCCCCATTTCTTGTTCAACATATTAGCGAAGTTGATGATATCGAATGTAAATTCTAGTTTCCCAATTCCTTGCACATTGTAGATAGTTTGTGCTAAGTGTAAATCGATTTCATGTTCCCAGTTGCTCAGGTTAGAGTTACGTTCTGCATACTGACCTCTGTGGTTTTTGGCGTAGCTATCGTTTTCAATCCACTGCTTGAATGCTTCACGGCTTTCTTCAGCAGTCATTGTTACATTTCCTTGTTTGTCGGTAATGTCTACGAAGTTCATTTTGCTCAATTCTTCGTTAGTCGGGATGTAGAGCAAAGAGTTGCCAGACCATTTGTCACCGTTGTAGTCAGATTTTTCGTTCATTGTTAGGCTATAGCGACTTCCTGAGAATCCGTTGTAGATAACAGATACAGTAGTACTTGTCCATCCATTCCAGTATTTCGGACTGTTGTAAGAAGCCTGAACCATTACACGGTGGGGGATGTCAAATTTAGAGAAACCAAGTTCATTTCCAGAGTTGGTGTCTACAGAGTAGTTGTACTTCCAGTTAGAATAAGCTACAGAGCTTGTTCCATCGTTTACAGATTTTGCATGTCCAAAAGTGTATGATGCAGACAAGTCCAAACCAAAGTTGAAATGTTTTTCAAGCAGGGCAGACAGCGCATAAGTATAACCTTTGTTTGTATTCTTCAGATTGATGATGCTGTAGTAGTTGCCTGAATTGAACTTATAGTAAGGAGCTGCAGATGCTTCATTTCCAGCTACAGCATATACCTTGTTACCACTTTGAGTCAGTGCCAGATTTTCAAAGAATACATTGTTCATGGTCTTTGAGTAGATACCTTCCAATGTCATCTTTACATCACCCGGCAGTCTTTGCTCCAATGCAAGGTTCATACGAAATACTTGCGGGTATTTGAAGTTCTTGTCTACAGTTACAATGTCTGGTTTTGCAGAAGCACCGCTTTGTGAATTAGCTGCTCCCAGCGGATTGTCTGCATATTCTCCCAGTTTCGGTGCGTCGTAAGTGTAGTTTCCGTCTGCATCTTCTGGAGTAATTGTGGTTCCTTTGCTTTCCATACCAGTGTTATTGAAAGCATTAGACAGCCATACGAACGGTACACGTCCTGTGAAGATACCGATACCACCGCGGAGCAATGTGTTATGTGAATCATTAGTGTACCAACGGAAACCTACACGCGGTGAGAACAAGACTTTTGCACTAGGATTCTGACCTACACGTGCGTTCAGATTCTGTGATTCAGCAAACTGGTTGAATGCATCGTTTGTAGTCGGATTATTGAAGATAACCGGAATGTCGATACGCAAACCGTATGTCAGATTGAAGTTGTTATTGATATCCCATTTGTCTTGTGCATAGAATCCGAACTGACCAGACTTCATGGCCGGAGCCCATTTGGTGTTACCACCTGTAAGGTCTGGATCAGTGTACTTATAAGTATATTTATAAGGTCTGTCTGCAACGAAATCTTCCAATGAATTATAGTACCATGAACCGTTAGAAGCCTGGATGAAAAGGTTTGTCATCTTGTAGATTTCATTGTGTGTACCGAATGTCAGAGTATGATTACCCAAATACCATGAAAGGTTATCTTCGAATGTGTAGATGTCCTGATCCAAGTAATTAGCTCCAGAAGAATATTCCGTACCGATGTTGGCAGTGATGTTTGTTCCGTCCGGTGCAGGAATATTGCTGATTTGCACAGTTGGTCCCTGGTATGCTACATCACGGTGGTCACGAATGAAGCTGGCAGAAGCACGGAACTCGTTGTACAAATTCTGTCCCAAATGAGAAGTTAACTCTGCTACGATAGAATTGGTTTTGTTGTTCATGCGGTAACCACTGTTTTCAAACATATAGCTGGTTGAACCAACTCCATAGTTGTCATCGTAAGAGTTATTGTGCTGATAGCGTAAGGCCAATTTGTGGTTTTGGTTGATGTTCCAGTCAATACGTGCTAACAAGCCAAATGATTTGTTGTCAATGTTACGTTGTGCGTAATTCTCCTGGAAACCTGTCATATTGTAATATGCATCAGCAATTTGTTTAGCTTGGTCCGAAGTGAGGTAGGAAGTTGTATATCCCGGGTAAATGCTTGAAGGATAAGATTCTTTCTTCGCTTCTGCGCTTACAAAGTAGAACAATTTGTCTTTTACGATGGCACCGCCCAATGTTCCACCATAAGTACGAGTGTACTGTTGAGTGAGCGGAGATTTTTCATAACCGCGTACGGCACTGTATTTGCCATACATGTTGTGGTTGTTGAAGTAAGTGTAAGCCGAACCGTGAGTGGTGTTAGTACCCTGCTTGGTAATGGCATTGATACCACCTCCGGTAAATCCGCTCTGACGTACGTCGAAAGGAGCAACGACTACCTGAATTTCCTGGATGGCATCCATTGAAATCGGGTTGGCACCTGTCTGGCCACCGTTAGTTCCAGATGCTGACAAACCGAACACGTCGTTACTTACTGTACCGTCAATCTGGAAGCTGTTGTAACGGTTGTTTGAACCGGCGAATGTGATACCTCCGTTCTTTGAAGTCATGGCCATCGGCATGTTCTTCACGATGTCGTACACGTTACGGTCGACAGTCGGAGTGTTTTCGATTTTCTGTGTAGAGAAGTTGTGTGCAGCTCCGGCATTCGCTTTTGCATCAGCTACGACTACTACTTCGTCCAACAGTTCTGAACTTGGTTTCATTTCGGCATTCAGGCTGAGTGTGTTACCCAGTTCAAGTGAAATACCTGTAAATGCAGTTTTGTTGTAACCTACGTATGAGATTTCAATTTTGTAGGGACCACCGGTACGCATACCTTGGATGGTGTAACGTCCATCTACGTTTGTTACTGCACCGTAGAGAGTACCTGACGGTTCGTGGATAGCTACCACTGTAGCACCGATAACCGGAGCTTTGGTTTCATCTAAAACTTTTCCGCTGATAGCAGAAGTTGTTACCTGAGCATTTGCGCCAACAGCCATGGCTGAAACGACTAATGCGGAAAACAGGAATTTGGAATGATGTACCATAAAATTTTAATTAAATTGTAAATCTATTTTCGCGTTTTAATTCGCTTAATACTTTGTAGTTAAGTTCGTTGAATCTTTTTGTATTACTTGTTTTTTCTGTTGCAAAGTTAAAAAATCTTTTTACCGAATAATTGGATAGCAGGCGATTTAACAAATTAGGCAATAAATAATTAACTATTTTATTTCTCTATATGGAAGAAATTGTGAAATAGTAAATTCCTTTTTGCTTGATTTTGTGTGAGTTGTAAGAACTGGGCAATGTGTAATAAGTTTGTAATTTATGGAGTAATGAAAGCATAATTTGATAAGGTTATTGTATGAATCCTGAATTTGTTTTCATTTTGCTTTGTCGCAAAGTTTTTATGGGCTTTTGTTTTTTTGCGTATTTTTGCGGACAAGAAAATAGAAACTTATCAATATGAAACAAAAATTGGAAGAGAATAAAGGCATTCCGGCTTCTTTGCTATGGATGCTGGCCATTATATCAGGACTTTCAGTGGCGAATCTGTATTATAATCAGCCGTTGCTGAATCGTATCAGTGAGGATTTGGGTATCTCGGAGTTTACAGCTAACCTGATACCTATGACCACACAGATTGGGTATGCGCTGGGATTGTTATTTATTATCCCTTTGGGGGATTTGTACAAGCGGAAGAATATCATTGTCATTAATTTTCTCTTGTTGTCGGTGGCGACTTGCAGTATTGCCATGTCGGTGAATGTGTTTTACATCTTGTTGGCCTCGTTGGTGACAGGGATTTGTTCGGTCATGCCGCAGATTTTTATTCCGATTGCTGCACAGTTTTCGCTGCCTCAGAATAAAGCACGTAATGTGGGGATGATGGTCAGCGGTCTGCTGACCGGTATTTTGGGTTCACGGGTAATCAGTGGTTTTGTAGGCGAATACTGGGGATGGCGTACGATGTATTATATTGCAGCCGTTATTATGCTGCTTTGTATTTTTGTGGTAGTTCGGGTGTTGCCGGATATGCCACTAAATTTCAAAGGTACGTATAAAGGACTGATGAAATCGCTTTTTACGCTATACAGGGACAATTCTACCATTCGTCTGGTATCTGCACGGGCCGGACTCTGTTTTGGTAGCTTTCTGGCGTTATGGGCATGTTTGGCCTTTAAGTTGAGTGGGGAACCGTTTTATGCAGGAAACAATATCATCGGTATGCTGGGATTGTGTGGGGTGGCTGGTGCACTGACAGCTTCTTTTGTCGGGAGTCTAGTACATAAGTTTGGAGTGCGGTTTTTCACTTTTGTTGGTTGTTCGCTCATCATTGCAGCCTGGATCATCATGTTTATATTCCAGAATTCTTATTTAGGCTTTATCGTGGGAATTATCGTGATAGATATCGGTATGCAATGTGTGCAGATAGGTAATCAAACCTGTGCGTTGTCGCAGGCTCCCAAGGCGACCAACCGCGTGAATACCATCTTTATGACGACTTATTTTGTGGGTGGTTCACTGGGAACTTTTCTAGCCGGTACTTTCTGGCACGCTTGGGGCTGGACCGGAGTGGTCTGTGTAGGAATCGGTCTGACACTGATTTCACTGCTTGTGACGCTTTTTACTCGAAACTGATTATTCAAATGAACGAATATATATGAAAAAGAATGTGATTTATTTGAACGACTGGCTGGCTATTCATCCGTATACGACAGTTTGTTCTTCAGATACGTTTTTTGTGGAGTTGGCCAACAAACTTTATGCGGCATGTCATTTGGAGGAATTGCCTGAGACGTTTCGCAAGTATTTAAGTTTGTATGTGGCAGCTTATCTGGAAGACATCATTTCCGGCCTGGGATTGTGGCAGGGATTTACCACTGCTCATACCCGTTTGTATGGCAGGTGTCTTCCATTCTATCCCACGGGAAAAGATTATATAAAGGGAGAGGTAAACTTGGAGGATATACGCTTTATCATTTGGAATACATGGCAGAAGGCTCCTTTCTCACACGGGTATGTGAATCCGTTGGATACCTCAATCTTAAAGCAGGCACAGGATTTTCTGCCTTTACTGGAGGAAGCTTATGAGGTGGCTCCGGAGAATGAGTTACTGAAGGATTATTTTGCCGGCTATGCAGATGAAAAAGAGGCTGACCGGAAATTATCATGGCTTTTCGGGCACACTTACCTTACGGAGCCTTCTATGTTGCCTTACATTGAACGGGTGGCACCGGATGACCGTTTTATTATCCCTACGGGTCCTTTGGCGTTGTTCCTTCACGAATGGATTGAGTTGTTGGCTGGTAAGCAGGCAAAGTGCTGGAAATCGGTTCCTCGTCTGTATCAGGAGGAAAAGGAAATGCCGGAAACTGTTTTGCAGAAGAATGCGGAGATTTATCGTCTCTTTACCTTGTGGACTGGCGGACGGAAGATTATTTATCTCAACGGTTATGATTCACTGAAGCGCTTCCTGGTAGAGATTCTGCAGTGGCCGGATGATGAGAATCATACCTTGCCGCAGATGAAGAGTTGCCGGAACTTTGTATTGATGGTGGATGAGCAGAAAGGGCTTTTGCTGGCGAAGGATGTGTGTGAATACATCGCCGACACGGAAAATCCTTATTATGATCAGGAAGAGGCATCGCAAAATGCATTCCGGATGTTGACGGAAGAGATGCTTTGCCCGCCGGACTTGTTGCATTATTGCATTGAGAAAAACTTGCTGCCAGATGCAGAATTGCCTGAAGTAGGAGAGAAGATGCTGGTGAAACTGAATGCGGACTTTATTGCGCGGCATTCATTACTGTATTATTATCGCGGCGATTGATTTTGTCGAGTATATATCATAAAAAAGCACGAACCGAAATTCGTGCTTTTTTTATGTTATAATGGATATAGAATTAGCAAACCTTGTGTGAACCGTCGCTGATAACTACATCGTATACTTTCGGGCTGCGACCGAATTTTTCTTTGAAGCGTTCTTTTGCAGTAGAAATGAATGTTTCGTACAATTCATTCTTAACCAGGTTGATGGTACATCCACCGAATCCACCACCCATTACGCGTGAACCAGTAACTCCACAGTCAAAAGCAATATCGTTCAGGAAGTCGAGCTCTTCGCAGCTTACTTCATACAGTTTGCTCATACCATGGTGAGTTTCATACATTTTCTGTCCCACTGTTTCGTAGTCGCCTTTTTCCAATGCGTCGCATACGTCGAGCACGCGTTGGATTTCTTCGATTACGTATTCAGCACGCATGTAGTCTTCTTCAGAAACTTCAGCTTTTACTTCGTTCAGCATATCCATTGTGCAGTCTCTCAGGAATTCTACAGTCGGGTGGTTCTTCTTGATAGCAGCTACAACAGCTTCGCAGCTCTGACGGCGTTTGTTGTATGCAGAAGATGCCAGTTCATGTTTTACTACAGAGTCAACCAATACCAAACGGTATCCGTCCGGTCTGAACGGGAAGTACTGGTATTCCAGTGAACGGCAGTCCAGACGAATCAGGTGACCTTCTTTACCGAATACAGAAGCAAACTGGTCCATGATACCGCAATTAACTCCGCAGTAGTTGTGTTCTGTAGCCTGACCTACTTTAGCCAGTTCGAATTTATCAATTTTGTTGTCGCCGAACAAATCGTTCAATGCGTATGCGTATGTAGATTCCAATGCAGCAGAAGAAGACATACCTGCACCCAGAGGTACATCACCTGCAAATGCAGTATTAAAGCCTTTTACGTCAACTCCGCGTTTGATCATTTCACGGCAAACACCAAAGATATAACGTGCCCAGCTTGCTTTCGGAGCATCTTCTTCATTCAATCCGAATTCTACGTAGTCTTTCAAGTCGATAGAATAAGCGCAAACTTTATCTTTTCCGTTCGGTTTGATTTCAGCCACCATACCTTTGTCTACAGCTCCCGGGAATACAAAACCTCCGTTGTAGTCAGTGTGCTCACCAATCAGGTTGATTCGTCCCGGAGAAGTATATACTGAGCCTGTTGTACCGTCGAAATGCTTGATAAAGCGGCTTCTTACAAATTCTATGTCCATAATGATAAAAATTAAAGGTTAATAAATTCTGGTATATAAACAAGAAAGGATGAAGAATGAGTCCATCCTTCATCCTTGTGTTTTATTATTCAGTCGGAATGTCTTTGTTTACATTCTTGCATCCGATCAACGCATAGAACAACAAGTATGCCAATGCGGCTGCAATTACGATAAAGCTGTTCAGGTAACCTGCTGAGTCGGCTACTCCACCTTGTAACAGCGGAAGCAATCCACCACCGCAAACCATTACCATGAAGATTCCAGAAGCTGCTTCTGTGTATTTACCCAGTCCTTCTACAGCCAGGTTGAAGATACCACCCCACATGATTGAAGTACAGAGTCCGCAGAGTGCCATACACATTACGCTGACAGGAACTGCTTCCAATCCGAATGACAGACTAGCTCCGCTTTTGAATACCGGCATGTTGACTACGCTGCTCAACGGAGTTACGAAGGCAATACCGATCAAAACCAATCCGAGAATAGAAGCTACGGTCAACATGGCCTTACTGCTGAACTGAGCACCGAGTGAAGCACCAATCAGACGACCGATAAGCATCAGGAACCAGTAAGTACCTACGATAGAACCTGCAATAGCCGGATCGATACCCAGACCGCCTTCATTTACTTGTGCAGTCATAAACAGGTTTGCAAAGTGAGGAACACCTACTTCAATACCTACGTAAACGAAGATGGCGATGGTTCCCAGCTTGAAGTGACGGAAAGACAACGGGCTGTGTTCGCCTTTGCTCTTGTTTGCCTTAGACAAACTTGGTTCAGGGATAGCCATGAAGAAAAGTACCAGAAACGCGATGGCGAAGATAGCCATGGCAATGTAAAGTGCCGGCAAAGCCTTAGCGATAGTACGTTCTTCTACGTTGGCACCCATCAGGTAACCTACCAATACCGGAACGATAGTAGCTGACAAAGAGTTCAGTGAACCGCCAGTCTGGATAAGCTGGTTACCTTTCTTGCCGCCACCACCCAGAGTGTTCAACATCGGGTTAACTACTGTGTTCAGCATACACATAGAGAAACCAGAGATGAAGGCTCCAGCCAAATATACAGAGAATCCGCCTTTAGAGGCCAATGCCTGAATACCTACACCAATGAATCCTACTGCAATAGCAATCAATGCTGTTTTCTTGTATCCGATTTTCTGTAAAAGAAGTCCCGAAGGAATACCCATAAAAGCGTATGCAATGAAGTTCGCAGCGAATCCGAGTGTAGCTTCCAGGTTGGTAGCTCCAAATTCACTCTGTACGATAACTCCAAATGGAGCCGGCAATCCGGTTACGAAAGAAATCATAGCAAACAATGCGAACATCATTACTATGGGTAACAAATAGCTTTTTTGTTGTTGTGACATGTTGTTTAAAGGTGTTAGTTTGTTATAGGTTAATTAAAGAACTAGATTTTTATTTTTCAACTCCGAATTTATAGATAGTTACCTGATGGTAGGTATCTTCCGGCTTCAACACGACTGACGGGAAGTGTCCTTTGTTGGGTGAGTCGGGGAAGTGCTGTGCTTCAAAGCAGATGGCACTTCTTGCCGGGAATGTAGCACCGTGGTATCCAGTGAAACCATTGTGCCAGTTGGCTGTGTATACTTGTACACCCGGCTCTGTAGTATAAACTTCCAGCGAACGTCCGCTTTCCGGTTCTATACATTTAGCCGCAAATACCAGAGCTTCCGTTTCGCGTTTGTTCAGCACGTAGCAATGGTCGTATCCGGCTCCGTTGATGAGCTGCTGGAACGGTTCATTGATACGGCTTCCCACTGTGTGCGGTGTACGGAAGTCCATCGGAGTACCTTCTACCTTCAATACTTCTCCTGTAGGGATAGATACTTCGTCTATTGGAATATAAAAATCTGCGTTGATTGTGACAATGTTATTGTCTACGGTCGGAGTCGGATTATTCAAACCTGCCAGGCTGAAAAATGCGTGGTTGGTCAGGTTGGTGATGGTCTTTTTGTCGCAGTTGGCTACGTAAGTGATGACCAATTCGTTCTCTCCTGTCAGTGTGTAAGTAACTGTGATGTCCAGATTGCCTGGGAAACCTTCTTCCCCATCTTTAGAGAGATAGTGCAGCGTTACACTATGTTCATCTTCCTGTTTGGCATCCCAAACGCGGGCATGGAAACCAGTCGGACCTCCATGCAGGGAGTTAGGACCGTTATTGATGGTCAAATTATGTTCTTGTCCGTCCATCAGGAAACTGCCTTTCGCAATACGGTTGCCATAGCGTCCGATTAATGTACTCAGGAAAGGTTCGTGACTGTTGATTACGTTGTCGATACTGTCATGTCCCTGCACCACATTGGCCAGTTTACCGTTTTTGTCCGGTACCATCACAGTTAAAATTGCTCCCCCATAGTTTGTAATTGCTACTTCGGCACCTTGCTGGTTCGAAAGAATAAACAAATCTGTCTCTTTGCCGTCTACAATTTTTTGAAAATCTGCTCTTTTTAAGCCGCTTAAATTATTTTCTTTGTAAAATGTGTTGTTCATATTATTAAAATCTTTTAGTTCACACATTATTTTGTTGTGCAAATAAAAAGATTTTCTTCAATATACCCAAACATTTTCGAAGAAAGAACGTTCTTTAATTGTTTAAAGAAAGTAAATCGGCGACAATAAAACTGCTTCCTCCCACAAAAATAAAATCATCCGGCTGGGCCTGTTCCTTGGCTGCTTCGAAGGCTTCTTTCACATGGGGGTAGGCTTCTCCGTGTAAATTGAAGGTCTCGGCCAGTGCTTTCATCTGCTGGTAGGGAAGAGCTCTTTTCACGCTGGCTTGTGTGAAATAATATCGGGCATCTTTAGGCAACATAGACAATACACCGCTCACATCCTTATCGTTCACCATGCCGATGACAATATGTAAGGTTTTATAAGTCTGATGTCTGAGTTGCTCGGTTATGTATTGCATACCACCCGTGTTGTGTCCGGTATCGCAGATGATGGTCGGTTTCTCACCTAATTTCTGCCAGCGTCCCATCAGACCGGTCAGCTCGCAGACATGAAGGAAACCTTTGCGTACATTCTCTTCAGACAGGTTGTATCCTGCATGACGAAGCTGGCGGATATCCGAGAGTAGGGTATTGGTATTCTTTAGCTGGCATAAGCCTCCCAGTTCGCCCTCCAGTTGAGGATAGTCAGCTGTTTGGTAAACGTAATGCATCGCTTCGTTGCGGGTCGCATGGATGAGCAGGTGCTCGTCTTCGGCAAATACAATGGGAGCCCCTACGGCAGTAGCCTTAGCCTGGAAGACTGGTCGGGTTTCGGGGGTGGTTTCACCGATTACAACCGGAGTACCTTCTTTAATGATGCCCGCCTTTTCTGAAGCAATTTTTTCCAGGGTATTACCTAAAAACTGTACATGGTCAAAACTAATGTTGGTAATGACACATAAGTCGGGCTGAATGATGTTGGTGCAGTCCAGTCTTCCTCCAAGACCGACCTCTATGACAGCTACATCCACCTGCTGTTCAGCGAAATAGGTGAATGCCATAGCAGTGGTAAGTTCAAAGAAAGAAGGGTGAAGCGGTTCGAAGAATACGCGGTGCTTTTCTACAAAATCGATGACAAATTCCTGACTTACCGGAGTGCCGTTTACGCGGATACGTTCACGGAAATCCACCAGATGAGGAGAAGTGTAAAGTCCGGTCTTATAGCCTGCAGCTTGTAGAATGGCAGCCAATGTATGCGAACAAGAACCTTTCCCGTTGGTTCCTGCCACGTGAATCGTATGGAATTTGCGGTGAGGGTGATGGAAGTAGTCATCCAGTGCATACGTGTTGTCCAATCCCTCTTTGTAAGCATCTTTTCCCACCTGCTGAAACAGAGGGGCACTATTATATAAGTAGGTAAGTGTTTCCTGATAATTCATGATTTCTGCTTTTTAAAAACAGCTGCAAATATCATCATTTTTATCAGGATAACCTATTCTTTTTACGATTTCATTTACCAGTAAGCCCCTTGCGGGTACTTGATTCCTTCTACTCCGATGCTGATGGAACTGCTTTCATTAAACTTGAAATTAATCATTCCCCCAATCCGGTCGGGAGCGAAATTTGGCATGGGATAGTAATAGGGTGAACGTTTCGGCATGAGCGATTTGTTGCCATAGGCATACAGACTGATACGTTCGTTGACTTTAAACGCAGCAATGCCGGTAATTCCTACATTGCGGTAGTTGATGCCACCCCAGTTGAAGTTGCTGGCATACAATCCGCCTGCTACGCTGAAGCGCTTGTTCAGCGGTACGGCGTACAAGAAAGCGGCATCCTGACCGAAACCCACTCCGGAAGGAGCGTATTTGCTCGGACTGAACGTGACATTCATGCCGATGGAGGCATTGAATCCTTTATGCAACTCCCAGGTGGTATAGCCGTAATTGAACGGGGTAATGCCATACATATCGAAGGGAGAGTATAGGTAATGCTGCGGAACAGGAGCGGGCAGGGGTACACTGAGTGTATCCTTAGCCATGAGCTGTTCTGCATGCAATGTCGTGGAAAGGGAGTCGGAAGGAAGCGACTTCGGGTTTTCTGTCTGTGCTAAAACGAGTAACGGACAGAACAATGTCAGCAGCAAGATATATTTTTTCATGACTTTCATTTTTTTTGTTACCCCAAAAATACAAAAAATGTCACTGCTATTTAGGCTGTTATCTCTTTTTAGTCCTGGTTTAAATTTTATTTTAAAGAAGACGATGTGGACCGGAGCAGAATTTGAAATGTCCTGTTCTCTTTTCAGTACTTCTTAAGGAGTACTGTAGTACTTCCACGAAAGTACTGGAGTACTCCCTATGCAGTACTGGAGTACTTCTTCGGAAGTACTGGGAAAAAGGCTTTCGGCCGAAATAGGAGACTTGCAGGAGTCGTGTTTAAATGCAGAAAGGACTGACTCCACTTGTAGGGGAGACAGTCCTTTCTTGTATCTGAAAAGCTGTTGCTTAATCGAATAAACTTCTGAATTTCTTGAAGATTTTTTCTTTCAGGCTTGTATTTGGCTTGAAGTTCTCTGCTTCCTGCCATTTTTCCAGTGCCTGACGTTCTTCTTTCGTCAACGTTTCCGGAATGTAGACGCTGATATTTACCAGCAAGTCGCCTGTACCAGTGTTGTATCCGTAGCTGTTGATGTTTGGCAGACCTTTGCCGCGCAAGCGAAGCACTTTACCCGGCTGTGTGCCCGGCTCAATCTTGATTTTTGCCTTTCCATCGATGGTCGGGATTTCTACCGTACCTCCTAATGCAGCGGTCGGTACGCTTAACAGAAGGTTGTAAATCAAGTCACTTTCGTCGCGGATGAGTTCCGGATGCTTTTCTTCCTCAATCAATACCAGCAAGTCGCCCGGTACCCCGTTGTGCTTTCCGGCATTACCTTTTCCGTTGATGGTCACCTGCATGCCTTCAGCTACTCCGGCCGGAATCTTCACGGTTACCACTTCTTCACCGTAAACCACTCCTTCACCGTTACATTCCTTACATTTGTTCTTGATGATTTTACCTTCACCGCCGCATTGCGGACATACAGACTGTGTCTGCATCATGCCGAAAATGCTCTGCTGTGTGCGGGTTACGCTACCCGTTCCGTGACATGTAGGACAAGTTTCTGTACCTCCGTCACCTTCTGCTCCTGTACCATGACAGTGGCTGCATTCTACGTATTTCTTCAGCTTGAATTTCTTTTCAACTCCAGTTGAAATCTCCTTCAGGTTCAGTTTCACCTTTACGCGCAAGTCTGAACCACGGAACTTCCGCTGACGTGACTGGCCTCCGCCACCAAATCCGCTGCTGAATCCGCCGAATCCTCCGTGTCCG
This sequence comes from uncultured Bacteroides sp., assembly GCA_945965395.1. Lineage (GTDB taxonomy): Bacteria > Bacteroidota > Bacteroidia > Bacteroidales > Bacteroidaceae > Phocaeicola. Next base: position 20,217 of record CAMFND010000093.1, on the reverse strand, counting down.
CCGAAAATATCGCCGAACATAGAGAAAATATCGTCCATAGACATGCCTTGGCCACCAAATCCGCCAAAGCCACTTCCACCTCCGGCTGCACCGTCTACTCCGGCAAAACCAAACTGGTCATAGCGTGAACGCTTGTCCGGATTGCTCAATACTTCGTAGGCCTCTGCAGCTTCCTTGAACTTCTCTTCCGCTTCCTTATCACCCGGATTGCGGTCCGGATGATATTGGATGGCCTTCTTTCGGTAGGCCTTCTTTATTTCGTCTGCCGTGGCTGTTTTGGCAACCCCCAGCACTTCATAATAATCTCTTTTCGCCATGACTATACCTGTTTATTATTGGGCAACCACCACTTTTGCATGGCGGATGACTTTTTCGTTCAGTTTATATCCGGTCTGTACACAATCCAGTACCTTTCCTTTCTGTTCTTCGCTTGGAGCAGGCACCAAAGCCACAGCTTCATGGAAGTCAGTATCGAATGCTTCGCCCACAGGTTCCATCTTTTCCAAGCCTTCCTGATGTAGGTTTTTCAAGAACTTCTGGTAAATCAGTTCCACTCCCTCATAAATGGCTTTCACGTCTTCTGCCTTCTGCATGTTCTGCAGCGCACGTTCCAAATCGTCCAGAATCGGCAGGATAGCATTGATGGCTTTTTCTCCTCCGTTTTTGATTAATTCAGCTTTTTCCTTTAAGGTACGTTTGCGGAAGTTGTCGAATTCAGCAGACAGACGCAGGTATTTGTCTTTCTGCTCTTCGATGACTTTCTGAGCTTCTTCCAGTTCTTTTCCTAACTTTTCTTCGGCAGTCAGTTCCTTTTCTTCTGAAGAGGCATTTTCCTGTGCTTCTGATGCTTCGGAAGTCGTTTGTTCATTCTCGGCAGCTTCTTGTGACTGCTTTTTCAATTCTTCTTCCACGTTTGGATTTTTATTTTCGTTGTTCATATCTTAATGGTTTTTATTTTCGTTTGAATAGTTTTCTTTTCCCTCTAACAAATTTCGTGCCTTAATGGCAGTTTTATTCAAATTGGCTGCAAAAATAATAAAAAACTGCCACACTGACATAGAAAAAACGAAGATTACACGTGTACTCCCGATTTTGGCATTTCATCATCCTGATAGGTCAGTTCAACCCTTGATTTGTCAGCTTCGCACGTTTGTAGGGCTTTTATTGTGTGGTGTGAGGTAATTTTGTTTCCATCATCAATCAATACACAAGAAAATGTTTAAGAAAATAGTCCGTTTTTCAATTCGAAAAAAACTGTTTGTCGTGCTGACAACCTTGTTTTTAATGATTGGGGGCATTTATTCAATGCTGACATTGCCCATCGATGCAGTGCCCGACATTACCAATAATCAGGTACAGATTGTTACCGTGTCGCCCACTTTGGCCCCTCAGGAGGTGGAACAGTTGATTACTTTTCCGATAGAAGTGGCCATGAGCAACATCATGAATGTGGAGGAAATACGTTCCGTATCCCGTTTCGGCTTGTCGCTGGTGACCGTGGTGTTCAAGGAAAGTGTGCCCACACTGGATACCCGTCAGCTGGTGAATGAGCAGATACAAACCGTGGCCGGAGAAATACCTTCGGAGTTGGGTGTGCCGGAGATGATGCCCATTACCACCGGTTTGGGTGAAATCTACCAGTATGTACTGAAAGTAGCTCCTGGGTATGAGGACAAGTATGATGCCATGGAGTTGCGTACCATTCAAGACTGGATTGTGAAAAGACAGCTTTCGGGCATTCCGGGCATTGTGGAAATCAACAGTTTCGGAGGATACCTGAAGCAATATGAAGTGGCTGTCGATCCGGATGCTTTGTATTCGCTCAATATCACCATCAGCGATGTGTACGATGCATTGAGCCGCAACAACCAGAATACTGGAGGTAGTTATATAGAAAAGGTGAACCGTGCCTATTACATCCGTTCGGAAGGTATGATTGCCGACTTGAAAGATATTGAACAGATTGTCGTGACCAATCGTGGAGGAATCCCTGTACATGTGAGTGACATTGCTAAAGTACGCTATGGGGCTCCCAAGCGTTTTGGTGCTATGACCAAGGATGGAGAAGGCGAATGCGTGGGAGGTATTGCCATGATGCTAAAGGGCGCCAATGCCAATGTGGTCACGCAGGAGTTGGAGAAACGCGTGGCGAAGGTACAGAAGATGCTTCCCGAAGGAGTCAGTGTAGAACCTTATCTGAATCGCTCGGAACTGGTGAACCGTAACATTTCGACAGTTATCCGCAACCTGGTGGAAGGAGCCATTATTGTGTTCTTGGTATTGATTCTGTTCCTCGGCAATGTCCGTGCAGGATTGATTGTGGCTTCCGTAATCCCGTTAGCTATGCTTTTTGCCTTTATCCTGATGCGGGTGTTCGGTGTATCTGCCAACCTGATGAGTTTGGGAGCCATCGACTTTGGTATTGTGGTAGATGGTTCCATTGTGATATTGGAAGGAATTTTGGCACATATCTATGGCCGTCGGTTGATGGGACGTACTCTTAGCAAAGAAGAAATGGATGCAGAGGTGGAGAAAGGAGCCGGTAATGTCGTACGAAGCGCCACGTTTGCCGTTCTGATTATTCTGATAGTGTTCTTCCCTATATTGACTTTGACCGGAATCGAAGGAAAATACTTTACTCCGATGGCCAAGACGCTGGTCTTCTGTATTATCGGTGCCTTGCTGCTGTCGCTGACTTATGTGCCGATGATGGCTTCCTTGTTCCTGAAACGTACGGTATCGGTAAAACCGACATTGGCCGATCGCTTCTTTGAGAAATTGAACCGTGTATATCGCCGGACACTGGACTTCTGTCTGTTGCATGTATGGGGTACGCTGGTGTCAGCCTTTACCTTATTAATACTTTCGTTCTTTCTGTTTACCCGCTTGGGTGCCGAGTTTATTCCAACTCTTGACGAAGGTGACTTTGCCATGCAGATGACGCTTCCGGCAGGTAGTTCATTGAGCCGCAGCATCGAGGTGTCGCTTGAGGCTGAAAAGAAACTGAAACAGGATTTCCCGGAAATCAAGCATGTGGTTGCCAAGATTGGTACTGCAGAGGTCCCAACCGACCCGATGGCGGTGGAAGATGCCGACGTGATGATTGTGATGAAGCCTTTCAGCGAATGGACATCGGCTAGTAGTCGGGCAGAGATGGTAGAGAAGATGAAGAAGTCATTGGAAACGGTGGAAGGGGCAGAGTTCAACTTCAGCCAGCCTATCCAGTTGCGCTTCAATGAGTTGATGACGGGTGCCAAAGCCGACATTGCCATCAAGCTGTATGGAGAGGATATGACTGAACTGTATGCTAAGGCCAAAGAAGCTGCGAAATACGTGGAACAGGTGCCTGGAGCTGCCGATGTGCTGGTGGAGCAGGCCATGGGACTTCCACAATTGTTGGTGAAGTATGACCGTTCTAAAATAGCCCGTTATGGCATTGATATAGAAGAATTGAATTCCATTATTCGTACGGCATACGCTGGAGAAACCGCCGGGGTAGTTTTTGAGAACGAGCGTCGTTTCGACCTGGTACTTCGTCTGGACAACGAAAAGGTGAAGGACTTGAATATCGACAAACTGTTTGTCCGCACGGGCGAAGGTATTCAGATACCGGTCAGCGAGGTAGCCAGCATTGATTTGGAAAACGGTCCTTTGCAGATTAACCGCGATGCGACCAAACGACGGATTGTCATTGGGGTCAATGTGCGCGATGCCGATATTCAGCAGGTAGTAGAACAGATACGTACCTCTCTGGAAAAAAATATCAAGTTGAAACCGGGATACTACTGGGAATACGGCGGACAGTTTGAGAACTTGCAGAATGCCGTGCGTACCCTGAGCATTGTCATTCCAATTGCGCTGATGCTGATTCTGCTGTTGCTGTTCTTTGCTTTCCGCAGTGTCATCTATTCATTGGTTGTCTTTTCTACGGTGCCCTTGTCACTGATTGGCGGTGTGGTAGCTCTGTGGCTGCGCGGACTTCCGTTCAGTATTTCAGCCGGCGTAGGATTCATTGCCCTGTTTGGTGTAGCCGTGTTGAACGGTATTCTGATGATTAACCATTTTAATGATTTGCGAAAAGAAAAAACATATACCATGTGTACGAACCGAATTATTGCAAAAGGATGTCCTCATCTGTTGAGGCCTGTTTTCCTGACCGGACTGGTCGCTTCGTTGGGCTTTGTGCCGATGGCCGTAGCTACTTCTGCCGGATCCGAGGTACAGCGTCCGCTGGCCACGGTAGTGATTGGTGGTCTGATAGTATCTACTGTTTTGACCCTGATTGTCATTCCGGTATTCTATCGTCTGGTAAATGTGATAGCCCATCTGTGGGGCCGGAAAAAACACCGTGCACGGTTGGGACGCAAGGCAGGTATGACGTGTATGTTGCTCCTCGCAGCCGTATCTGTTTCTGCAGTCACTCCGCAGAAAGCAATTACCCTGGATGAGGCGGTAGAGATAGCCTTGCAGAATCATCCCCGTCTGAAGATGGCCAGTGCGGAGATTGAACGCAGCCGCGCAGCACGTGGTGAGGTGTGGGATGGAGGAAATACCTCGTTCAGCTATTCTTGGGGACAGTTGAACGGCGAATACAAGAAAGATAATGAACTGGCCGTAGAACAGTCGTTAGGCTCTTTGCTGACTCCTTTTTATAAGAATGCGCTGGTGAATGCCCAGGTAACCACTGGTACTCATTACCGTGACATGGTGAAGAAAGAGATTGTGGCCGAAGTGAAACGTGCCTGGGTATATTATCAGTATGCTTTCCACCTATATCATTTGTATGGAGCGCAAGAAGAAATGGCTTTGAAGTTACGTGAGAGCGGCGACTTGCGTTACCAGCAGGGAGATATTGACCAGACGGAGCGTAATATGATTGCGACACTTGCTGCCGAACTCCACACTCGCAGCTTGCAGGCACGGGAGGAGATGGAACTGGCTTCCCGCCGTTTCGCCTGGGCATGTTATGCCGGTGAGCAGGTGGTTCCCAATGACAGTTCATTGGCTGTGCTTCCGCTGTCCTTGCAAGACCGGATGCTTTCGGCTCCTCATCTGAACTATTTTGCCAGTCAGGTGCAGGAAAAGAAATCGCAGCTTCGGATAGAACGGAGCAAGTTCTTCCCGGAATTTTCGTTGGGTTATGTCCGTCAGAAAATTGCTCCGCTGAATGGCTTGAATTCGTGGATGGTGGGAGTGTCTTTCCCCATTCTGTTCTTCCCGCAGCGTAGTCGCAGCAAGCAGGCAAAGGTGAGCTTGCAGATTGCTCAGTGGGAGGCCGACCAGAACCGTGTGCAACTGAATAACAAGGTAGAGGAGCTTTACCGTCGTGTATGCCAGCAGCAGGAAAGCCTGGATTATTATGCCAAGGCTGCGTTGAAAGAGGCGGACGCCTTGCAGGAAAGTGCCTTGATGAAGTTCAAGGAAAGTGAAATCAACATTACGGAGTTTGTGCAGAGTCTGAATGCTTCCCGTGACATTCGCCGGAATTATATAGAGACAGTGTATGCATACAATGTATCCGTGTTGGAAATCGAATTATATACCGAATAAAAATAAAAAAACATAGCAAGATGAAACAAATTCTTTTTTTCTCAGCCTTATGCTACTCGCTGATGATGGCCTCTTGCGGAGGTGGTGCCACTGAAAAAACATCCGATGAATCTACAGCGGTACAGCCCGTACAGCAGGACAGTCTTCAGGCATCTGCTGACAGCCTGAAAGTGGACGGTACTACGGGAGCTACTCAGGTGGCCAATGCACCTTCTTTTAACGGTATCTTGATGATACCGCCACAGCAACACGCAACGATTACTCTTAGTATGGGCGGGGCTGTACACAGCGTGTCTTTCCTTCCGGGCGATTATGTGCGTAAAAACCAGGTCATCCTGACACTGGAGAATCCGGAATTCATAGCTTTGCAGCAAACCTGGCTCGATGCAGCTGCGCAGACAGAGTTCCTGGAAAAAGAATATCTTCGCCAGCAGAATCTGGCTTCTCATGAGGCTGCTTCACAAAAACGGATGCAGCAGAGCAAGGCGGAATATTTGTCGATGAAGAGTCGTCTGGACGCAGCTGCGGCCCAGTTGCTGATTTTGGGAGTGGATGCCCGCAGCTTGCAGACAAAAGGTATTCAGCCTTATCTGGAAATAAAAGCACCTTTAAACGGCTATGTCACGAACATGAACGTGAACGTAGGAAAATATTTCAATGTAGGTGAGCCCGTGTGCGATGTGATTGACAAGCAGGCCCCGATGCTGCAGCTTACAGCCTACGAAAAAGATCTGGATAAGTTGAATGTGGGCGACCGTATGGAGTTCCATGTAAACGGAATGGGAAATGAAACCTTCGAAGCCGTACTGGTTTCCATTGACCAGATGGTAGACAATGCCAACCGTTCCATCAAAGTGTATGCCCGTGTGGCTCATCCGCAAAAAGATTTTCGTCCCGGCATGTATGTGTCGGCACGTAAGTCGGCAAAAAATGAATAACTTTGCAGCATGAAGCGAATCTGGAGCAATAAATATGTGCTGATAGTGAATGCCATTTCCATCATGGTGGCATTCCTTACGCATTTCCCGGAACTGATTACCTTGTCGAATCCGTATTCGGCTGACGGGCTTTCGTTTCCGGGTATGCACTGGGCCGATGTGGGCAATGAGGTACTGTTCACGTACCTTTCCCTTCTTTTTCTCTTTTTCCTGAATGAAGCCGTGTTCCGTTTCAATAGCGATATGGTTTCTATCGGGTGGAAAAAGGTGGTTTGTTCATTTGTGCTGACCTGGGTAGTAAGTAACCTGTTGGGCAAATGCTTTGTTTACCTGCATCAGCATTTCGATGTGCCTGCCATTGATGCCATGCTTCATCATTATCTTCATCCCTTGCGTGATTTCCTGATAACCTGCATTGTGACGGGAAGCTGCTACTTTTTCCATCAGAACCGGAAGAGCCGTAAGATGCTGCTCGAAAACCAGCAGTTGCGCATGGAGAATGTCATCAATCAGTACGAAGCCTTGAAAAGCCAGTTGAACCCCCACATGCTGTTTAACTCGCTGAACACCTTGTACCTTTTGATTCGGGAGTCGCCCAATAAGGCCCGCCACTATCTGGAAGAACTGTCGCGGGTAATGCGCTACACCTTGCAGGACAACGAGTCGCATTCTGTGACTTTGCGCGAGGAGATGGAGTTTGTACAGTCGTACATGTATCTTTTGCAGGTGCGTTATGAAGAGAATCTTCAGTTTGACATCCGTATTCATCCGGAACTGATGTCACGGAAACTGCCACCCATGGCCCTGCAGTTATTGGTGGAGAATGCCGTGAAGCACAATGAAATCAGTAACCGCCGTCCGTTGACAGTGTCTGTGATAGCCGAAGGTGGCACGGTGGAGGTGAGTAATCCGCTTCAACCCAAGCGGGGAGGGAGTGCCGGAATGGGCATCGGACTGGCAAATCTGGCCAAGCGCTATCAGTTGCTGTATAAAAAAGACATAATCGTAAAAGAGGAAAATCATCGTTTCACCGTTATTCTGCCTTTGATATGAAGACTTTAATTATAGAAGATGAAAAAGCGGCCTTGCGTAATCTGAAGGCCGTAATGCAGGAAGTGGATACCGATTTTGAAATCGTCGGCGAAGTAGACAGTATTTTCGACGGAGTGGAGTGGTTTCGCACGCATCCCATGCCGGAGCTGGTGTTTATGGACATTCATCTGGCCGACGGCTCAGCTTTCGACATCTGTGCGCAGGTAGACATCACGTGCCCCATTATCTTTACTACGGCTTACGATGAATATGCCTTGCGGGCCTTTAAGGTGAACAGTGTGGCCTATCTGCTCAAGCCCATCAGCCGGACTGATTTGCAGGAGGCCATGCACAAACTGGAATTGCTGGGCGGACAGGTGAAGGAAGAAAAACAGCCTGACTTGTCGGCCATTATCCGTAGTTTGAAAAAGGAAGAGAATTACAAGACACATTTTCTGGTGCCGGTGAAGGGGGATAAACTTCTACCTGTGTCGGTGGAGGTTATCCAGTATTTCTATATCTCCAACGGGCTGGTTAAGGCGGTAGATAGTGAGGGGAAAGAATTTGTTTTCTCCCAGTCGCTCGATGAACTGGCCGAGCAATTGAATCCGCACGATTTCTTCCGGGCCAACCGCCAGTTTATTGTGTCGCGGAAGGCCGTATCCGACATCAACCTGTGGTTCAACGGACGGTTGGCCATCAACCTGAAAGTGCCGGTGCCCGAGAAAATCATCATCAGCAAGGCCAAGGCTTCGGAATTGAAAGACTGGTTCTGATTTTCAGAAACTTGTATGTTATAAGAAAGATTTTATCTAATAATCAACAATATACTCTTTCATTAATATTCCATCATATTATGATTCCAGAGGTTATTTATATAATTCTCCTTGTCAAGATTTTTATATAAATTTTCAACTTCTGTTTGTATTGTTTTATCATTTGTATTTTTCAAATGGTTGGGTAATAAAGATTTCACTTCATCCATGCTCATCGTCTTACCATCTATGAAGTAACGTATAACGAGATTATATATGAAATCTTTCAAACTGCATACAGTGGATTTCAATACTGTTGTGTTTTTATCTAATGCCCGGTTGTAATATTCAAGAGCCTTCTGGGGAGCTCCTGTCTTTTCGTATAGCATACCTGTTAGAAATAATGTAGGGTAAATGCAGTCTTCTTTTTCGCATAATGAAGAAAACAAGTTCAACGACTCTTTCTTTTTACCTATACGGAATAATATTTCACCTTTCCATAAATAAGAGTATGATATATTCGGATCAATGGCTATTGCTCTGTCAATATAATTGAGAGCTTTTGTCAGGGAATCTACATCATTTTCATAAAGAAGTACATAGTGCAGTGCGGATTTGTATAACGAAGATATTTCAGGGGCTTTCTCTAATCGTGATAGATCGTCTGAATTTTGTCCATACAGTCCAATAGAAAACATAATAAAGCAAAATGGAATTAATGTCTTTTTCATCTTTCTTTTTATTAAGGTGTTGAAATAAAGGTTCATGTAAGAAACGAACTTTCTTGGTTGTTTCAGATTCGTTTTTAAGGGATAAGATTCATGTGATTTTGGTTAACTCTGGTTGTTTATAGTGCTTTTAGTTAGTATATCGTTTGTTTAGTTTGTGGTCATCCTCTTTTTTTCGTCTTTTGGGTGAAATGAAATCGAGAGGTTGTAGTGATTCTTTTCAGTGTAATTGTGATTTTGACAAAAATAGGTATATATTTGATATGACCTTTTGTTTTAGACTTTTTTATAGAAATGAAGTTTCTATGATGGTGCTACTTCTTTTGTACGTGTCTTCTCAAAATCCCAATAGTTTTTATTATTCTTCTTAAATCTGTCCGTGTTTGAACGAGTTATTTTGTATCTTTGCCGCATAATTCAAAAAAGGTAGAAAAAACAGATGATAACAGTTTCAAATGTAGCCGTTCAATTTGGTAAAAGAGTGTTGTATAACGACGTGAACCTGAAATTCACGAATGGTAATATCTATGGCATCATCGGAGCCAACGGTGCCGGTAAGTCTACGTTCCTGAAAGTGATTTCAGGCGAGCTGGACCCTACTAAGGGTAGTATTACCTTGGGACCGGGCGAACGTCTTTCGGTGTTGAGCCAGGACCACTTTAAGTTTGATGCCCACACGGTGCTCGATACCGTACTGATGGGACACACCATCCTTTGGGACATCATGAAGCAGCGCGAGGCTCTGTATGCCAAGGAAGATTTTACCGATGAAGACGGTATCAAGGCAGCCGAACTGGAAGAAAAGTTTGCCGAGCTGGAAGGCTGGAATGCCGAGAGCGATGCAGCTATCCTGCTGAGCGGACTGGGCATAAAGGAAGACAAGCACTACACGCTGATGGGTGATTTGAGTGGTAAGGAAAAGGTGCGCGTGATGCTGGCACAGGCGCTTTTCGGAAATCCGGACAACCTGTTGCTCGACGAGCCGACCAATGACCTGGATATGGATACGGTGACCTGGCTCGAAGAATACCTTTCTAACTTTGAACATACCGTGCTGGTGGTAAGCCACGACCGTCACTTCCTTGATTCGGTATGTACGCATACAGTGGACATTGACTTCGGCAAGGTGAACCTCTTTGCCGGTAACTATAGCTTCTGGTATGAATCCAGCCAGCTGGCTCTCCGTCAGCAGCAGAACCAGAAGGCTAAGGCTGAAGAAAAACGTAAGGAACTGGAAGAATTTATCCGTCGTTTCTCTGCCAATGTAGCGAAATCCAAGCAGACTACCAGCCGTAAGAAGATGCTGGAGAAACTGAATGTGGATGAAATCAAGCCGTCTTCCCGTAAATATCCGGGTATCATCTTTACGATGGACCGTGAACCGGGTAACCAGATTCTGGAGGTTTCCGGACTGCGTGCCGAAACGGAAGAAGGAACAGTGCTTTTCAATGACGTGAACTTCAACGTGGAGAAGGGCGACAAGATTGTCTTCCTGAGCCGCGACCCGCGTGCCATGACGGCCTTGTTTGAGATTATCAACGGACACCGTAAGGCACAGGCCGGACACTATAACTGGGGAGTAACCATTACCACGGCTTACTTGCCGCTGGACAATACGGATTATTTCAACTGCGATCTGAACCTGGTAGACTGGTTGAGCCAGTATGGTCAGGGCAATGAAGTGGAGATGAAAGGCTTCCTCGGCCGTATGTTGTTCTCCGGTGAAGAGGTGATGAAGAAAGTCAGCGTGCTGTCGGGAGGTGAGAAGATGCGTTGTATGATTGCCCGCATGCAGTTGCGTAATGCCAACTGTCTGATTCTGGATACTCCGACCAACCACCTGGACTTGGAATCTATTCAGGCGTTCAACAACAACCTGAAGATTTACAAGGGAAATGTGCTCTTTGCCTCACACGACCATGAGTTCATCGAAACCGTGGCCAACCGTATCATCGAGTTGACTCCGAACGGAATCATCGACAAGATGATGAGCTACGACGAGTATATTTCATCCGACCATATCAAGGAAATGCGTGCCCGTATGTACGGCGATAAATAAGACTCAAAAAACGCCTTTGCGTTTGGAAGAAAACGTAAGTACGTTTTATCCGAAACGCAAGGACGTTTTGATCAAAACGCTTAGGCGTTTTACTTAAAGCGCAAGTACGTTTTTGTGGAAACGCACTTGCGTTTTTTTCTGTTCGTCAGGACTCCTTTGGAATATTTTGAAAATATAGGTATAATCTTCAAATTATCAGTTAGTTATTATGGACTCAACTTTAAATCCTACTCAAAAAACACACATCGTGTGGCTCGACGTGGTTCGTCTGGTAGCCATGTTCACTGTAGTATGCTGCCATTCGGCAGACCCGTTCAACTTTTATCCGGGAGAACCTCCGGCCAATATTGCGGAAATCAAGTGGTGGGGTGCCGTGTACGGTTCCTTGCTTCGTCCGTGTGTGCCTTTGTTTGTAATGATTACAGGAGCCTTACTGTTGCCGGTAAAAGGGGAGGTGGCTCCGTTCTACCGTAAACGCATCGGGCGTGTGTTCTGGCCTTTCCTTATCTGGTCGGTCATTTACAATCTTTTCCCGTGGATTACAGGCTTATTGGGAGTAGCTCCGGAAGTCATTCTCGATTTTTTCCCGTATTCGGGTGAGGAGGTGATGCGCCAGTCACTCGATGTATCGTTGGGATACATTGCACAGATGCCGTTCAACTTCTCTTTGCTGGACGTGCACATGTGGTACATTTATCTGCTTATCGGGCTGTATCTGTACATGCCGGTATTTTCTGCCTGGGTGGAAAAAGCCAGCCGGAAAGCACAGCGCTGGTTCCTTGTGGCTTGGGGCGTGACGCTTTTTGTTCCTTATTACAGGGAATTTGTAGAGCCTTACATCTGGGGTTCCTGTTCCTGGAACGAGTTTTATATGCTCTATATGTTTGCCGGATTCAACGGTTATCTGCTGTTAGGACATTATCTCCGTCACACGGAATGGAGTCTGGCAAAAACACTGGGATGGGGAATCCCTATGTTTGTCGTAGGTTTCTGTGTCACGTTCTTCGGTTTCCGTCACATGACTGCATCGCCCGACTGCACGGAAGAACAGCTAGAACTTTTCTTCTACTATTGCTCACCGAACGTGGTGCTGATGACCCTTCCGTTGTTCATGCTTTGCAAGAAAGTCCGTGTAAATAATCAGCAAATACAGAAAGCCCTTGCCAATCTGACGGTATGCGGTTTCGGAGTGTATATGATTCATTATTTCTTCACCGGTCCGGGCGTAGTGCTGGCCCGTATGTGTCACGTGCCTGTCGGATTGCAGATACCGTTTGCTGCGGTAATCGCCTTCCTTGTATCATGGGGACTAGTGATTCTGCTTCGTCGGCTGACCGGAAAGTATGCCCGTTATGTGGTAGGGTGAGGGATTTATATGATTTTTAGTGACGGTTATTTTAGTATAAATAATTATTATATGAATATGTTAGTAAGAAGATTAGTTGTATTATTGTGTGTGTTATGTTCAATCTCTGCATGGGGAGCTGATGTTATTCGGGTTGGGACTCAGAATATAGATTTGATTTTTAGAGTTGGCAACAATAAAAGGTTGAAACAAGTTTATTTGGGGCGTAAGCTCTTAAATGATCAGGACTTGCAATATTTGACAGAAGGACAAGAGGCTTATTTAACCCATGGTATGGAGGACTATTTTGAACCTGCAATTCAAGTAGAACATAATGATCATAATTCGTCGTTGGAATTGAAATATATTTCTCATGAGAAAAAAAACTTGCAGAATGGAGTAGATGAAATCATCGTTACCTTGCAAGATGATAAATATCCTGTTACAGTGAAATTACATTATGTAACGTATTTTAATACGGATATTATCAAAACTTATACAGAGATAAGTCATAAGGAGAAAAAGCCTCTTATGCTTCATCGGTATGCTTCTTCTATGTTACATTTAGATAAAAAGAAGTACTTTTTGACGGAATTTTCTGGTGATTGGGCTACTGAGGTACATGAATCCACTCAGGAATTGCAATTTGGGAAAAAGATGCTGGACACAAAGTTAGGAACACGTAGTAATATGTTCACCCCTCCTTTTTTTCAACTGTCGTTAAATAACGTGGCTGAAGAAAATGCAGGCGAAGTTTTGATGGGTACATTGGGGTGGACCGGAAATTTCCGTTTTACTTTTGAAGTTGATAATTTGAAAAAATTGCGTGTCATCTCAGGCATTAATCCTTATTTCTCAACTTATTCACTTCCTGCAAAAGAAGTTTTCCGTACACCTGATTTCTTTTTTACTTATAGTTTCTCGGGTAAGGGACAAGCAAGTCGTAACTTCCATGACTGGGCACGACAATATCAGCTGAAAGATGGAATGGGTAATCGTATGACCTTGTTGAACAATTGGGAAGCTACTTATTTTGATTTTGATGAAGAAATGTTGGTTTCTTTGATGGGGGATGCCGTGAAACTAGGTGTGGATATGTTTTTATTGGATGATGGTTGGTTTGCAAATAAATATCCTCGTCATAGCGACACGCAGGGATTGGGTGACTGGACGGAAACTCGTGATAAACTGCCTAATGGTATTACTCGTTTAGTAGATGAGGCTGCAAAGAAGAATATTAAATTTGGTATTTGGATTGAGCCGGAAATGGTGAATCCTAAAAGTGAATTGTATGAAAAGCATAAAGATTGGGTAATTCATTTACCAAACCGTGATGAATATTATTTCCGTAATCAATTGGTACTGGATTTAAGTAATCCGGAAGTACAGGACTTTGTGTTTGGAGTTGTAGATGGGCTGATGACAAAGTATCCGGGTATTGCTTATTTTAAATGGGATTGCAATAGTCCGATAACGAATATTTATTCTCCTTATCTGAAGGAAAACCAAACTCATTTATACGTGGATTATGTGCGAGGACTTTATAATGTATTAGATCGTATTAAAGCTAAATATCCTAATCTTCCAATGATGCTTTGCTCTGGTGGAAGTGGACGTGCAGATTATAAGGCTTTGAGTTATTTTACTGAATTCTGGCCAAGTGATAACACAGATCCTGTAGAACGTTTATTTATACAATGGGGATATTCACAATTTTTCCCCGCAAAAACTTTGTGTGCTCATGTAACTACATGGAATAAAAAAGCAAGTATTAAGTTCCGTACAGAAGTGGCAATGATGGGAAAGCTTGGGTTTGACATCAAACTTTCTGATCTGACTCAGGATGAACTTGCTTATTGTAATTCGGCAATTAAAAATTATAATCGTTTAAAGCCGACAATTTTGGATGGAGATATGTATCGTTTGGTTTCTCCGTATGAAGGAAATCATACTTCTACAATGTTTGTATCTAAAGATAAATCAAATGCGGTGTTGTTTGCTTTTGATATTTATCCACGGTATGCAGAGAAATTGCATAATGTATTGCTGGAGGGATTAGATTCAGAGAAATTGTATATGGTAAATGAAATTAATTTAGTGACCGGTCAGAGTTCGTCATTTAAGTCTCAGGTTTATTCTGGAGATTATTTGATGAAAGTTGGTTTAAATGTATTTACAGGAAAGCATTTGAATAGTAGAGTTATAGAAATTATAAAGAAGGATTAATATGCTAATTTATCCTGCATTGCTGAATTTTTATTTGATAAATTCAACAATGCAGGATAAGTGTTTTATTTCAAAAACTCTCCGCCGAAAGATAAGGGTAACAAGTCTTTGGTTCCGTCTATCTCGTAAATCGCTTTTTCTCCATATAGCAAAATGCGCATAGGCTGTTGGTAGCGTTGTTCAGTTTCCAGTAACACCTGCCGGCAGGCTCCGCAAGGAGGAATCGGTGTATCGAGATAGCCGGATTCACTTCGGGCGGCGATGGCCAGTGTCAGCACTGGTTGGTCGGGATACTGTGAATTGGCGTAAAATAAGGTGGTACGCTCGGCGCATAAACCGGAAGGATAGGCTGCATTTTCTTGATTCGTACCCGTCACAATCACCCCGTTCTTCAGCAGGGCAGCGGCACCGACTGAGAATTTGGAGTAAGGCGCGTAACTGCGTGAGGTAGCTTCTTGGGCTTTATCTATCAGTTCACGGTCTTGTGGGGTAAGTTCATCGTATTGCAAGGAGTGGATACGAATTTCAAGTTTGATTTCTTTCATGGCTTTTGTTTTTGTAGTTGGTAAACAAATATAAGTAAAAAAATGCTTTTCTCCCTGTTTTTCTGTATTTTTAAGTGTTTGCCCGTAAGCTTCTGTGGTGAATCGTTTATCTTTGCACGTTAAACGGTAAAGAAGAACTGCATGAAATCATTGAAATATATTTTGGTGTGCTGTCTGGCAGGGATGGCACTCTCTTTGGGGGCAGCTCAGCGCAAGAATAAGGCGTACGAAGATTACATCCGGCAGTATCACAAAATTGCAGTGGAGGAGATGAAGCGTTATCACATTCCGGCCAGTATCACACTGGCACAGGGACTGCTGGAGTCGGGAGCCGGACGAAGTGAACTGGCCCGCAAGTCGAACAACCATTTCGGTATCAAGTGTGGACGGAGCTGGGACGGACGGACAGTACGTCACAATGACGATGCACCGAATGAGTGTTTCCGGGCTTATCGTCATGCCAAGGATTCATATCGTGACCATTCCAAGTTCTTGCGTACGGGAGCACGTTATGCCTTTTTGTTTCGTTTGAAGATTACGGATTACAAGGGATGGGCGCGTGGCCTGAAGAAGGCGGGCTATGCCACTGACCCGCGTTATGCCGACCGCCTGATTAACATCATTGAACTCTACGACCTGGATCGTTACGATACCAAGAAAGGTTTGGAGTGGATAGAAGAATTCCCAAATCCGCATCAGCCGTATTTAGCCAATGATATGGTGTACATCATCGCTCGTCGGGGAGATACGTTTGAAAAATTGTCGGATGAACTGGGCATCAGCAAGAAGAAACTGCGTACTTACAACGAACTTCCGAAAGACTATCAGTTCATGGGAGGAGAAATTGTGTATCTGGAGAAGAAACGTCGTCGGGCGACGAAGGAATACATTGTGTACGTGGTGCGTCAGGGAGATTCCATGTATTCTATTTCTCAGAAATTCGGTATCCGTTTGAAGAACCTGTATAAGTTGAATAAGATGGAGCCAGATTCACCGGCTCCGAAAGTAGGCGATATTCTGCGGTTGAGATAACCGGTTTATTCGTGGTGATAAGGGCCATTATTCAGAATGGTCATGGCCCGGTAAAGCTGTTCCACGAAGATAAGCCGTATCATCTGGTGCGAAAATGTCATTTTGGAAAGGGAAATCTTTTCCTGGGCAGCCTGATAGACGGAAGGAGAGAATCCGTAAGGTCCGCCGATGATGAACACCAGCCGCTTGTTTACGGTATGCATTTTCCGCTCTATCCAGTTGGCAAACTCGATGGAGCGGAATTCTTTTCCATGCTCGTCGAGCAACACTACTACATCGCCGGGCTGCAAGGCTTTCAGGATGGCTTCGCCTTCCTTTTCTTTCTGCTGCTCCATGCTGAGGCTTTTGGTATTCTTCAGTTCAGGTATCACCTCCATATCGAACGAAACATAGTGTTTGGTACGTTCCACATAGTCGTTGATGGCTGTGATATAATGCTTTTCGACCGTCCGGCCGACCACAAGTAGGGTAAATTTCATATCTTTTTTACTTTGATTAAAACGGGTTACCTTTGCAAAGATATGAATAATAATTACCTTTGCTTCCTGAAATATCACTTAATATTTTGAACAAAATGGACGAAAAAATTGTAAAGGATTTGATTGACCGCCTGATTGACCTCTCTTTTGCAGAGGATATAGGTGACGGTGACCATACTACGTTGTCTTGCATTCCGGCGGATGCAATGGGCAAGTCGAAACTGCTGATTAAGGAAGAAGGTATTCTGGCAGGTATTGAAATTGCAAAAGAAGTGTTCCATCGCTTTGACCCTGAAATGAAGGTGGAAGTGTTCATTCAGGACGGTACACACGTGAAACCGGGTGATGTGGCCATGGTGGTAGAAGGAAAGATTCAGTCTTTGCTTCAGACCGAACGCCTGATGCTGAATATCATGCAGCGTATGAGCGGTATTGCTACGATGACCAGCAAATACGTAGAACGCCTGAAAGGTACAAAGACTCGCGTGCTGGATACGCGTAAGACAACTCCAGGTATGCGTATTCTGGAAAAGATGGCGGTGAAAATCGGTGGAGGAGTAAACCATCGTATCGGTCTGTTCGATATGATTTTGCTGAAAGACAATCACGTGGACTTTGCTGGAGGAATTGACAAGGCAATCACGCGTGCTAAGGAATATTGCAAGGCAAAAGGAAAGGACCTGAAGATTGAAATTGAAGTGCGCAACTTCGACGAATTGCAGCAGGTGCTCGACCTGGGTGGAGTAGACCGCATCATGCTGGACAACTTTACTCCGGAAAATACACGCAAGGCCGTAGAAATGGTTGGAGGTCGTGTGGAACTGGAGTCATCAGGCGGTATTACCTTCGACACCTTGCGTGACTATGCAGAATGTGGAGTGGATTACATTTCTGTAGGTGCACTGACGCATTCTGTGAAAGGTCTTGACATGAGTTTCAAGGCTTGCTGAGGCTGACCGAATGAAAGGCATGCCCCACTTGTTAAATAAGTATCTACCAAAATAAAATAAGAAGAGTGATGAAAAAAAGTATTTTATGGAGAAGTGTGCTGGTGCTGGCATTGTGTATTGCCGGTACAGCCAATGGAATGGCTCAGGACCTGAAGTCAATTCTGTCAGGTGTAGCCAATGCGGTAGCGAATAAGGTAACGGGTGAAAGTGCCTCATTGACAGGAACGTGGGCTTATGTGGGGCCGGATTGTAAGTTTGAAAGTGACAATTTGTTGGCCAAGGCTGGCGGTGAAGTAGCTGCCAAACAGGTGGAAGAGAAGATGAGCGGTGTGCTGGAGAAGCTGGGTTTCAAGGAAGGGGCGACTTACACTTTCAATGCCGATAGTACGTATACTTCGGTGGTGGGTGGAAAAACAGTCAACGGAACATACAGTTACAATGTGGATACCAAGGAACTGACAATGAAAACTCGTTTGGGGTTGAAAGTGAATGCGACGGTTTCGAAGGGGATTACCGGAGATACCATGAGCCTGCTGTTCAAGGCAGACAAACTGATGTCGCTGGCACAGACCATCACAGGAGCTGTGGCAAGTAAGTCATCCAATTCGGCAGTAAGTACAGCCAGTTCGTTGTTGAGCCAATATGACGGATTACAATTGGGAGTGCAGCTGAAGAAGCAGTAGCATATTTTAGATTGTAAAGAATAAAGAAGAAGCATGGATTTTAGCGAATGTCTGGAATCCATGCTTCTTTTTTTATGTCAGATGCATCCCTTGCTGGAAGGAATCTCAAAGTGATGAATGTCACGGCGTATGGCCATCTTGATGCTGCGGGCGAGGCCCTTGAAGATACCTTCTATCTTGTGGTGTTCGTTAGTTCCCTCGGCCTTGATATGGAGGTTCATACGGGCCGAATCGCTCAGCGATTTGAAGAAATGGAGGAACATCTCGGTAGGCATGTCACCAATCTTTTCGCGGGTAAAGGTGGCGTCCCATACCAGCCAGGCCCGTCCGCCGAAATCGAGTGAAACCATACACTGGCAGTCGTCCATGGGCAGACAGTAGCCGTAGCGTTCGATACCTCTCTTGTTTCCTAATGCTTTGTACAGACATTCTCCTAAGGCGATGGCTGTATCTTCAATGGTGTGGTGTTCGTCCACTTCCAGATCACCGTCTACGTGGATGTCCAGGTCGATGCCACCGTGCTTGCCTATTTGCTCCAGCATGTGGTCGAAGAATCCCAGTCCGGTATGGATATGGCAGGTGCCGTTTCCGTCCAGGTTCACCCGGATACGGATATCGGTTTCCTTGGTCTTACGGCATACCTCGGCAGTACGTTCACCGGCAAAGAGAAACTCTGCCACACGGTCCCAGTCGGTGGTAGCTAATACGCACGTGTCTTCCAGGCCTTTTTCGGTCAGCAGACTTTTATCCGGTTGCAGCAGGATAGCCTTGCAGCCTAAGTTCTTGGCCAGCTCTACGTCGGTAGCGCGGTCGCCAATTACAAAGCTTCCGGCTAAGTCGTATTCCGGATTGTTCAGGTAGGCCGTAAGCATGCCGGTGCGTGGCTTGCGGGTAGGGGCATTATCTTCCGGAAAACTCCGGTCGATAAGGATGTTGTCAAATTCAATACCTTCGTTTTTGAACGACTGAAGCATCAGGTTGTGTACGGGCCAGAATGTGTCTTCCGGAAAAGAATCAGTACCTAATCCGTCCTGATTGGTCACCATAACAAATTCAAAATCCAGTTTTTGCCGGATAAAGTAAAGGTTGCGGAACACCTTCGGATAGAATTCCAGTTTCTCGAACGCATCTAACTGGTAATCTATGGGCGGCTCGATGACGAGGGTGCCGTCGCGATCAATGAACAAAACCTTTTTCATACTTCCTCCTCCTTGTAGTTTTTCAGGGCTTCCAGCAGGGTATCGTTCTCCGGACGCGTACCGATGGTGATGCGCAGACAGTCCTGACAAAGTGTGACACTACTACGGTTGCGGACGATGATACCTTTATCCACCAGGTAGTTGTAGATTTTCTTGGCATCACTTACTCGTGTCAGAAAGAAATTGGCATCGGTAGGATAGATACGTCGGCAGCAAGCAAGCTTCTGGAATTCCTGCATGAGACGGGTACGTTCGTGGAGCAGGGATTCCACCCACTGCTGTACCTGATAATGCTTTTCAATCATGTGGATGGCTTCCTGCTGGGTCAGCCGGTTCACATTGTACGGATATTTGATTTTATTCAGCAGGTTGATGATTTCCTGAGAAGCAAAAGCCATGCCCAGACGGATACCGGCGCACCCCCATGCCTTGGAGAAGGTCTGCAGGATAATCAGGTTCGGAAATTCGTCGAGCTGCTGCAGAAACGATGCTTCATTTGAAAAGTCAGTGTATGCCTCGTCTAAAATGACCAGTCCTTCAAATGAGTGGAGCAGGGTAAGAATCTCTTCCCGGCACAGACGGTTTCCCGTCGGGTTATTGGGCGAACAGAGGAAAATCAGTTTGGTGTGTTCGTCGGCAGCGGCCAGTAAGTCGGCAGCTTTGAACTGAAAGTTTTCGTCCAACTGTACTTTCCGG
>CAMFND010000092.1 GCA_945965395.1 uncultured Bacteroides sp. | reverse complement strand
GCATGGACACAGGGAAAAATGAATCATACTCTATGAAAAATGAGAAACCGATGGTTCTATAACGAAAAAGAGGATGCATCATTTTGACACATCCTCTTTTTGTTATCCTGACAAATATAAAAAATATTAAAAATTTACTCTCAATAGATTTTATTAATTGGCATATCATTTTTTTTATAAAATAATAAATATATTTGCATCGAAAAAACATCTGAAGCAGAATAATAAAAACTTCGGATATATTACAAACCAAATTAACCCAAAATCATAGTAGTATGAAAAAAGGCATTTTTTTCAGAGAGGACTCCGTATGGAGAAAAAGATTATTGCAATCAATACCTGTCATAACAGGGTTATTCGTTGTCGCTAACGGTCATGCAGACCCCATCACAACTATTGATTCGAAACTAATCGTACAACAAACATCTACGATTACAGGTAAAGTTCTGGACAGCAATGGAGAGGCTCTAATTGGTGTAAACGTGCTGGAAAAAGGAACAACCAATGGTACCATCACTGATTTTAATGGAAATTTTACTTTAAATTTATCATCATCTAATTCCACACTGGTATTCTCTTATATCGGCTATGTAAGTCAAGAAATATCAGCAAAAGGTAAAAAAGATTTTACTATAACTCTAAAGGAAGATTCAGAAACATTAGAGGAAGTAGTAGTTGTTGGTTATGGAACACAGAAAAAAGTAAACCTTACAGGTTCTGTTTCTTCTGTTTCAGCTAAAGATATACAAGATGTACCAACATCAAATACAGCATCCTTGTTACAAGGCCGTATGCCTGGTTTGGTAATAAGCCAAAATGGAGGTCAGGCAGGTAAAGAAGATATGGAAGTTAGAGTACGCGGTGTAGGAACATTTGGAAATAATAACCCGATGGTTTTAATTGACGGAGTTGAAGGAACCCTGTCACAAATGAGTGATATTCCAGCAGCCGACATCGAGAATATTTCTGTTTTAAAAGATGCCGCCTCTGCTGCAATCTATGGTGTACGTGCAGCAAATGGTGTCATTTTAATAACCACAAAAAAAGGAAAAGCCGGAAAAATCTCTGTAAACTACTCAGGTAGCTATACCCTGCAAAAACCAATGTTGCCAACTTATATTGACAGTTATCAATGGGCTTTAATGAAAAACGATGTAGCTCCAGACACTTATGATGCAACAGCATTACAGAAACTCCAAGATGGATCAGATCCGGATCATTATGCTAACACAAACTGGCTTGACGAGGTATTCAGAAATGCAAGTATGCACCAACACCATCTTTCTGTTTCTGGAGGTAACGAACATACCCAATATATGACTTCTATCTCTTATTCTAACCAAGAAGGTATAATGAAGAAAACAGGAGCTGAGAAATTTTCATTCCGCTCTAATGTAGATAGCAATATCGGCCGTTTCAATTTTGGCTTAAACGTTTCAGGAAACAAAAACAATGTTGACCAGCCAGCCTCTATCGCTCCAAGCGGTGAAACAAGTGTCATGCGTTATTTATCATGGTTCTCACGTCCCACAGTTCCTGTAAAATATTCCAACGGTTACTATGGCTATGTAGACGGATCTTTAAAAAATGCAGAATTAGTCAAAAACCCGCTACAATTCATGGAACAAGGATATCGTCTTGACGAAGCCTGGCGTTTTAATGGAAAAGCATATGCAGGTATCGATATTATTGACGGACTAAAATTCAAAACAAGCCTGGCATATGCATTCTACATGAATGCCACTAAAAAATATACGCCCAAAGAACTGGCACGATATGATGCAGAAGGCAATATATTAAAAGCAGCCGGACAAAACAACAGATTAGAAGATTATTATTGGAGAGAAGCTACGTGGACAAATGAAAACATTCTTACATACGACAAAAAATTCGGGCTTCACAATTTAAATGTATTATTAGGGCATTCTCTTATCAGCTACACTCGCTACACAACTACAGCCGGCATAGAAGGCTTTCCAACAGAGAATATTTATGAAATGGATGGAGGATCAAAAAATCCATCAGCAGTAGGTAATAGTGATGAATACAGATTGCAATCATTCTTCGGACGTATCAATTATAGTTACGCTGATAAATACCTTCTTGAAGTAAATGTACGACATGACGGTTCTTCACGTATGCCTAAAAATAACAGATATGCAACCTTCCCTTCTGTATCTGCAGGATGGGTATTTACCAATGAATCATTCATGGAGAATTATCAATGGCTATTCGGTAAACTCCGTTTTTCTTGGGGTAAGTTAGGAAACCAAGAAATTGGCAGCTACGCTTATTTGGCAAGTTTAGGTGCATCGGGAAATTATTATTTTGACCAAAGTAAAGACCCACAAACTGGAATGGTATCCACCTCAATTCCAAATGAAAACATAAAATGGGAAACTACACGTACTTTAAATGTTGCTATTGATTTAGGTTTTCTGAACAACAAAATTCAAACAACTTTTGAATGGTTCGATAAGAAAACCTCTGACATCCTGATGCAATTAGCAATGCCTAATATCTTCTTAGGCTCATTGAGTGCTCCCTACCAGAATGTAGGTACAGTAAGAAATAGAGGTTGGGAATGGAATGTGAATTATAATGACAGTAAAGGAGACTGGAGCTGGTATGCCGGATTTAACTTGTCACATGTGAATAATAAGATTCTTTATATGGGTGGTTTGGATGAACGTATCAGCGGACAAACAATCAACCGGGTAGGTGAGCCTATCGGAGCATATTACGCATACCAGGCTCTTGGTTTATACAGAACAGAAGAAGATTTGAACAGAACTAACTCAAAGGGTGAAGTAATCAAGCAAAATGGTGTTGCTCCTAAATTAGGTGACATCATGTATGCAGACTTAAATGACGATGGAAATATCACTCCTGAAGACAGAACTATTATCGGTAACCCATTCCCTAAATATTCCTATGGTATCAATTTAGGAGCCAGCTGGAAAGGATTCGACCTTTCTACATTCTGGCAAGGTGTAGCAGGTATTTACCGTTACAATTGGGAAACGACAACAGATATCCGCGGTAATTTTACAGATAGATGGTTAGATCGCTGGTCTACTGATAATCCTAATGGTAAAATGCCGGCATTAGGCAACACAATGAATGAACAATTCTCATCTTTCTGGCTGGAAAATGCAAGCTATTTAAGATTGAAGAATTTCGAATTCGGCTACACATTCGGCAATCTCCCCAAAATTGGTGTTTCAAAACTACGTATCTACTTCGCAGGAACAAACCTGCTTACATTCACCAAACTTGACAACTGGGATCCAGAAAAAGGAGCTGGTGATACAAGAAATGATAACTATCCAAATGCCAAGTCATTCTCATTCGGTATAAACGTAACCTTTTAACTTATAAATACTACAATTATGAAACTAAAATTTAATCATATATGCAGGGGATTATTATTCTCGGGATTAATATTGACAAATATTTCCTGCTCTGACAGCTTTTTAGAGTTAAATAACCCCAATCAGGTCTCAGATAATACTTTCTGGCAATCTGAAAACGATGCTTTAATGGGTCTTGCAGCATGCTATGATGCTTTACAATCAGATCATTTATATGATGACAACGTAGACGGAGGAGGATTTGGTTTCCTTATGCGTGAAACAAGTACTGACAACGGGCAACATACGTGGGGAGACTGGATGCAGGGAAGTACAGTTTCTAAAGGAACCTCTGCAACTACTGACGGATGTTTTTCTAATTATTGGAATGCAAATTATGAATTAATCAAACGTTGCAACCTGCTATTATCGAAAATAGAAGGAATAACAATGGACGAAAAAGCCAAAGCTACTATTAAAGCAGAAGCTATCGCATTGAGAGCTTTAGGATACTGTAACTTGATTTCTTTATACAGAGATGTTCCTTATATTACAACTCCTTTAACTCTTGAAAATCCAGAAGCTCCCAAAGAACTTAAAAAGACTATTGCAGAAAAAGTAATAGCCGATTTAAAAGCCAACAATCCTAATCTACCACCAAAAGGAACTGAGCAGAAAGGAAGAATGTCTCAAGAAGCAGGATATGCTATCATGGGACGTATGGCACTATTCAATCAAAAATGGGATGACGCTATCGAAGCATATAACAATGTAATTGGTAAAGTTTCTTTATTTAAATCTGGAGATGGTACTGATTATGAAGCCAATTTCAGAGATTTGTTCAAAGAAGATAATGAGACTTGTGATGAGGTTCTTTTAAGTGTACACTACACAGGCCCTGGACTAAAAGAGGGCAGCACTTTTGGAGTCTGTTGGAATGCTCCTTTGAATGCCATTGAAGCTTCAATGAATTTATGTGATGATTTTTATTGTACAGACGGGTTACCTATTGATAAATCACCTCTCTTTCAAGGCAGCCTTGAAAAAGGTAAGCACACACAAGAGAATCCTGATTATGCGAGATACAAAAACCGTGATCCACGGTTAAAAGCAACATTAATGCTGCCCGGAATGACTTGGAACGGAAAAGAATATACAAATAATTTACCTGCCAAATCTACAGCTTGTATTCTTAAATGGTTTACCCCAGAAAATACAGCTAATGAATATGACGGCAGCCTGGATTATTACATTATTCGTTACGCTGAAGTATTGCTTTCCATGGCAGAAGCTAAGATTGAAAAAAATGCTCCACAGACAGAAGTAACACCATACATCAACGAAGTGCGTGCACGCGTAGGTATGCCTGCTGTAGAAGCTGTAGAAGGAACCAGCCTTTCCCAGGATGAATTAAGAAAAATAGTCCGCCATGAACGCCGTGTAGAATTAGCTTTTGAAGATTTACGTCTGGCAGATTTATACAGATGGGGAGAGTGGGAAAATGCCGTAAAACGTATGCAAAATGATAAAGAATTCTATGGTGATAAATTCTGTGTATATGATTTTAATTATCGTGGAGCACAAGATACAGTCTGGCCTATTCCACAAGGAGAAATAGATACAAACAAGCAACTTGTTCAACACGATGAATGGAAATAACATGCTGAATAAAAAATAGGGTTGTCAATAGACAACTCTATTTTTATCTTTATCAAAGTATAGAATCTTAATAATAACAGTATGAAAAAAACATTGCATATTTTATATTATACCATTATTTCAATACTCATTCCATTACCATGTTTATCAGTTTCGCCTCAAAAAGGAAATATCTTATTTATAGATGAGTTCAACGAAAATTCTATTATACCAGATTCTTCAATATGGAAATTATGTACTTATGGTAATCACACATGGGGACAACATTTCAAGAATGTAGAAGGCTATGAAAATGTGAAAGTAGAAAATGGAGTATTAAAGCTAAAAGTTTCTAAGGATAAAAATTCTTATAAAAATGGAGGGATTCGCACAACGTCAGGATTTCCCTGTAATACCCGGTTGGAAGTCAAAGCTAAATTAACTAAATTAGTAAAAGGGGGATTTCCTGCCATCTGGCAAATGCCAATGGATGCACCACAATGGCCACGTGGTGGCGAAATCGACCTAATGGAATGGGTACAAGGTACTCCAAATGATATATACCAAACTGTACACACTTATTTTATAAATGGAGATAATGGTTCCGCAGGAGCCACTAATCCAAATCGACCTACCAATTTTGATATAACCCAATATCATGTTTATGCAGCAGACAGAACGGAAGAAGCTATAATATTCTACATAGATGGAAAAGAAACATGGAGATATCCTAATCAGCATCTACCAGAAGAAAAAATGCAATATCCATTTTGCCAATACAAATACGATATTATTTTAAATTTCTCACTCGGTGGAGACTTAAACGGGAATCCGACTTGGCCAGGGAAAATCAATGACGATGACTTACCAGGAGAAATGTGGATTGATTGGGTAAAACTTTCTTCATTATAGCTATTCAAAATAAAGTTTCTTAATTCTTTACGCCTAAACATGACATAAAGCAACTGATATAAAGTAAGTAGAATGCCTGTCACTTCTCATTCCAAATTTTTACAGATACATAATTTCACGCAAACGTAACTGCGTAGCAATCTTTCTGTAATAAAAAACACGGACCTTTGGGCAGACTTAAAAAAAGGAAATTATTATGGAAACAATTGCTGACAAATATACAGTGGAGTGTACTCCCGACGGGGGATATTATGCTTATCTGTGCAATCATGAACAATGTTTTGCATACGGTGAAACAGAAGAAGAGGTCCTGGAAAATCTGGAGATTGCCGCAGAAGAGTTCTACAATGAATTCAGTTCCATATTCTACATGGAAGACATAGCTTGATAGTGTTCCAAAAAACACACATTGTAAATAAATTGCCAATATTTAGTCATTATCGAAAGCCATTTCTGCGAGACACAGAAGTGGCTTTCTTCATCCTCTGCCCTCCACCTCTTGAAACAGCTTATTCATCTAACAGTCATACCCTTGTAATATACATTCCCTTCTTTTGTACAGCGTTAAGAAAAACATGAAGCATGAAAGAAAGACCTTATTACCGGACCATTGTGGTGTCGGACATTCATTTGGGAACTACCCATTCGAAAGTAAACCAAATCAGCGATTTTCTTAGTAGAGTGGACTGCGGACGACTGATTCTGAACGGTGACATCATCGACGGATGGCATCTGCAGAAATCCGGCATCAGCAAATGGAAAGCGGAACACACGCACTTTTTTAAAATCATCATGAAAATGATGGAAAAACACGGTACGGAAATCATTTATGTACGTGGCAATCATGACGATTTTCTTGACAATCTTGCTCCCCTGCAATTCGCCAACCTGACCATTACAAAAGATTATATACTAGAAAGCAACGGAAAGCATTATTTCGTAACACACGGCGACGTGTTCGATAAGGTAACTACCAGCATGAAATGGCTGGCCAAACTGGGAGATATAGGCTATACGCTCCTGCTGTGGCTCAACAGCCAGTACAACCGCTATCGCGTAAGAAAAGGAAAACCTTATTATTCACTTTCACAGGCCATCAAGCAGAAAGTAAAATCTGCCGTATCCTATATTTCTGATTTTGAAAACGTATTGGTAGACTTCGCGAAAAGCCGTCAGTGTGAAGGGGTTATCTGCGGCCATATCCACCACCCGGAAAACCGCATGATTGACCAGATACACTACCTGAACTCAGGCGACTGGGTAGAAACCATGTCGGCACTTACTGAAGATGAAAACGGGGAATGGAAAGTAATCTATTACACCGAATTGGAACAGCAGGCTACGAAACCTGAAGAAAATAATGTCATACCGCTAATACCTATCGCATCATGAAAATCTTATTTATTGTTCAGGGAGAAGGAAGAGGACACCTCACGCAAGCCATTTCGATGGAGAAACTGCTTAGAAGCAACGGACACGAAGTGGTAGAAGTACTCGTCGGAAAAAGTGAATCCAGACGACTTCCGGGATTTTTTATCCGGAACATCCAGGCTCCTGTCAAACAGTTTATCAGCCCCAATTTCCTGCCTACCCACGCCAACAAACGGGTAAACCTGACACGAAGCATCTTATATAATTTGTTGAAAGTGCCGGAATATGCAGAAAGTATATGCTACATTAACCGGCATATCAAAGAAACCGGTGCCGAACTGGTCATCAATTTCTATGAATTATTAACAGGATTGACTTATTTCTTTTTCCGTCCGGCAGTTCCTCAAATCTGTATCGGTCATCAGTACCTGTTCCTTCACAACCAATTCAAATTACCCAAAAAGAACAAATGCAGCCTGTTTTTCCTGAATTTCTTTACACGACTGACTGCATTGGGTTCCTCACGAAAACTGGCCCTCTCCTTCCGCTCCATGCCGGAAGACAATCATCAGCACATCAGTGTGGTTCCTCCTTTATTGCGACAAGATGTACTGCTTCAAGAAAGCAAACCAGGCGATTACATCCATGGGTATATGCTGAATGCGGGATTCTCTGAAAATATTCTGAACTGGCATAAAAAACATCCGGATACTCCTCTCCGCTTTTTCTGGGACCACTGGGAAGAAGAACCTGTGAAAAAAATAGACTCCACGCTTTCTTTCTATCAGCTTGACGATATAGAGTTTCTTCGCCAGATGGCAGGTTGCAAAGCATACGCCAGCACGGCAGGATTCGAATCGGTATGCGAAGCCATGTATTTAGGAAAACCCATCCTAATGGTACCAGCCCATATTGAACAAGAGTGTAATGCTTTCGATGCTATGCAGAACGGAGCAGGCATCATCGACCACAATTTTAACTTGAGCAACTTGCTGCGTTTTTCTCAAAACTACAAGCCCAACCGCCTGTTTGTAGAATGGGTGAAATCGGCAGAATACATCATATTGAATGAAATAGAGCGATTTGCTCCGCAAAATACCCTGCAAGGAATGTATCTGGTAGAGGAGTTTGTGTAAAAAAATCTAAATAATCGTTCTGAAATCATATTGTAACATAAAATCATTTTCTTTGCAAAAAAAGTGATTTTATGGTAACAAGAAATAGAAAAAAAGAAAAGCCTTATTTGGAAAGAGACATCAGTTGGATGTACTTTAACCGCAGAATCCTGCAGGAAGCAACCCGAAGTCATGTGCCATTGCTGGAACGAATGGCCTTTCTTGGCATCTATTCCAACAACTTGGATGAGTTTTTCCGTGTCAGAGTAGCTTCTCAAAGCCGCATTGCGGAATGCATGGACAAATCGGCTGCCAAGGAAAGAGAAAAAGCAAAAAAACTGCTTAAGCAAATCGGAAAACTGAACGCACGTTACGTAAAGGATTACGAAGAAGCTGTAAGCAGTGTGACAGAGGATCTGAAAAAAGAAAATATTTATCTGGTATCCAATTCAGAGGTTACTCCCGAACAGCTACAGTTCATCCAGTCTTTCTATAAAGAAAAGCTGAATGGACTTATTGTGCCCGTATGGTTCTCAGCCGTTAAGTTATTGGATTACGAAAACGATGAAAATATCTACCTGGCTGTAAAGGTAAGTAAGAACGGTAACAGGCCAATGGCGGACTATGCTTTCCTGGAACTCCCGGTAAATATTTGCGGGCGTTTTGTGCAATTACCTGATTATGAGAATAAAAGTTACCTGATGTATCTGGACGATGTCATCCGCTGCTGTCTTCCGCTGGTATTCGAAGGAGTGGGATACGACAAATACGAAGCCTATGCCTTTAAGTTTACCCGTGACGCAGAAATGGAAATTGACAACGACCTGCGCACCGGTACACTTCAAAAGATTTCAAAAGGGGTAAAGAGCCGTAAAAAAGGAGAACCTCTTCGCGTAATCTATGATAACAACATGCCGAAAGACCTGTTGAAAAGGGTGTTGAAAAAACTTGAACTTGACAGTCTGGACACGGTAATTGAAAGCGGACGCTATCAGAACCACAAGGACTTAATGAAATTTCCGGACTGTGGACACAGCAACTTGAAATATCCGAAATGGCCTCCTATCCTGAAAAAAGAACTTGACGGACCGGAAAGTCTGTTGAAAAAAATTCAGGAAAAAGACCGTTTTATCCATGTGCCTTATCACAATTTCGACTCCTTCATCCGTGTGCTTCAGGAAGCAGCTGTCAGCAAACAAGTCACCAGCATTAAAATTACGCTCTACCGTCTGGCCAAGGAATCAAAGGTAGTAAAGGCCCTTATCGGAGCAGCCCGCAACGGAAAGAAGGTAACCGTAGTCATTGAATTGCTGGCTCGTTTCGATGAAGCATCCAACATCAACTGGTCAAAGAAAATGCAGGATGCCGGTATCAAGGTGATTTTCGGTGTAGAAGGCTTGAAAGTTCACTCCAAGATTACGCACATTGAAATGAAAAGCGGACCGGATATTGCTTGTATCAGTACCGGAAACTTCCACGAAGGAAATGCCAGAATGTACACAGACTGCATGTTGATGACAGCTTATCCGAAAATCGTGAAGGATGTAAATCAGGTGTTCGAATTCATTGAGCGTCCTTACACTCAGATACGGTTCAAGGAACTGCTTGTTTCGCCAAATGAAATGAAGAACAAGTTTGTGACATTAATCAACAACGAAATAAAGAACAAGAAAGCCGGAAAACCTGCTTACATCAAAATAAAGATCAATCACATCACCGATCCAATTATGGTAGAAAAACTGTATGAAGCTTCGGAAGCAGGCGTAGATATTGACCTGGTAGTACGTGGTAACTGCTCGCTAATTACCAATGTACCCGATGTCAGCACACACATCCGGATTCATGGCATCATCGACCGCTATCTGGAACATTCACGCATTTTCATCTTCGCCAATGGAGGAGAAGAAAAGATATACTTAGGTTCTGCCGACTGGATGCCTCGCAACCTGGATCACCGTATCGAAGTGATTACTCCGGTCTACGATCCGGCCATCAAGGGAGAAATGAAACGCATTGTAGAATACGGCTTGAAGGATACCCTGCAGGGACGTATAGTAGACGGTGCAGGCGACAATCTGTTCTGGAGTGAAGAAACGGAAGAAGCTCCTTTCCGCTCACAGGAAGCGCTCTACAATTATTACCTAGCCGAAAATGAACAATAACTTAAATGTGATATTATGGACAATATGCTAAGAGACTGCAAGACGTACTATGGAGCCATTGATATTGGTTCGAATGCAGTGAGATTGCTCATCAAATGTGTAGAAGAAGACGAACAGGGAAAGGTTTTCTTTTCAAAAGTGCTTCTATTGCGTGTCCCTCTGCGTCTGGGATTTGACGTATTTGCGATGGGGAAAATTTCCGAAACCAAGGAAAAGAACATGCTCCGTCTGATGAAGGTATTCCATCACCTGATGAAAATCTACGATGTGGAAGACTACCGTGCATGTGCTACCTCTGCCATGCGGGATGCAAAGAACGGAAAAGATATTATCAAACGCATCAAAAAGAAAACAGGAATCCGTATTGAAATCATTGACGGACAGGAAGAAGCCAAGATGATATACAACAACCACATTGAATGCATGGAAGACCGTAACGGAAACTATATGTACGTAGATGTAGGTGGAGGTAGTACCGAAATCAACCTGCTCTCGCAAGGAGAACTTATATGCAGCCGTTCGTACAACATCGGTACGGTACGTATTCTGAACAATGCCGTAAAGGAAACTGAATGGGAACGGTTGAAAAAGGACATGCAGGAACTGGCTATTTCGTATCCCGGTACGAACATCATCGGTTCAGGAGGAAACATCAACAAACTATATCGCCTGGCTGAAAAGAAAGACAAGAAAAAGCAGCGAATTACGGTGGAAGTACTGCACAAACTGCATGAAAGCCTGAACAAACTATCTGTAGAAGAACGAATGGAAAAATACCAGCTCAAGCCCGACCGGGCCGACGTAATCGTTCCGGCTGGTAATATATTCCTGACCATTGCAGACATTATTCATGCTACGCATATTTATGTACCTGTAATCGGACTTGCCGACGGTATCATCGACGGACTATACGCCAGTCACCTGGAAGAGAAACAGAAGATTTTAGGCATTCTTCCAAGTAAAAAAGATGCTTCGGACACACCTGAAGATGCGGAAGAATAAGTCTTATTTTTCTAATAATAAAAACCGCTTTATGAGTAAATTTCTCATAAAACGGTTTTTATTATTCACAACCTGTTTATAAACTATTATTTCACATAAACATGTTGTATTTCAAGAATATACATCTTATGAAAATTACCATGTTCTTCACCATACCAATGGTTTATTAACAGCTTATCCACAAACTTATCCTCCTGAATCATGTCTGCATATAATTTCTTGCACACCAAAACCAGACGTACCTGTTCGTACGAAATAGTTCCATCTTCCATTACATAAGGTTTCAAGCCTGAAGCAGCCACTTTATCCATATCCCGACCTGATTTGGAACCACAGATTTTATGTACATCTTTATGCTCTTCTCCTAAAAAAGATAAGGTCAGCTTATCTCCTTCTTCAATAAACTCGTATGTATAACGTTCCGGACGAATAAAGATGAAAGCAACTGGTTTTCCCCATAAAATACCAGTTCCTCCCCAGCTGGCGGTCATCATGTTAAATTTATCCTGCGTTCCGGCTGTTACCAGCATCCACTCTTTGCCAATGGCATCAAACATATTGTCCTGCAATTCAGACACACTAATTTCCTTCATATTCCATTCCATATTTAGTTTCTGCAAAACTAAATATTTTTCCTCTTTCCGCCTTTCCCCTTTTTTTATTTTTTAAACCGAATTAAAATCCTATCCTCTCAAAATATCTTTTCCTATCTCGGCCTTTTAAAGTATCTTTGCAAGGAATATCATTAACTAAAAAAGAAAGGACTGAACCGTGGCAAAAGACAATGAGGTTGTACTGACCCCGATGATGAAGCAATATTTCGACTTGAAAGCAAAACACCCGGATGCCATCATGCTATTCAGGTGTGGCGACTTTTATGAAACTTACTCGGAAGATGCTGTAGCAGCTGCTGAGATTTTAGGAATCACCTTGACAAAACGTGCCAACGGTCAAAGCAAAACAGTGGAGATGGCGGGCTTCCCCCATCATGCACTCGATACCTACCTGCCTAAACTGATTCGTGCAGGACGAAGAGTCGCTATCTGCGACCAGCTGGAAGATCCGAAGACAACTAAAAAGCTTGTCAAACGCGGAATTACGGAACTGGTTACACCGGGAGTAGCCATCAACGATAATGTACTTTCTTACAAGGAAAACAACTTCCTGGCTGCCGTGTATTTCGGAAAAACAGCTTGTGGTATATCTTTCCTGGATATTTCTACCGGTGAATTTCTTACCGCCGAAGGACCTACTGACTATATCGACAAACTATTGAATAATTTTGCGCCTAAAGAAGTGCTTTTTGAACGTGGAAAGAAACCCATGTTCGAAGGAAACTTCGGCAGCAAATTCTTTACGTTCGAACTGGAAGACTGGGTATTTAACGAAACGTCTGCAAAGGAAAAGTTACTGAAGCATTTCGAAACCAAAAACCTCAAAGGTTTCGGAGTGGAAAATCTTCATAACGGCATCATTGCTTCCGGAGCCATCCTGCAGTATCTTGACATGACCCAGCACTACCAGATTGGACACATCACTTCTTTGTCACGCATTGAAGAAGACCGCTTCGTACGTCTGGATAAATTTACAGTACGCAGTCTGGAACTTGTAGGCAGCATGAATGAAGGCGGTACCTGCCTGCTGGATATTATCGACCACACCATCAGCCCAATGGGAGCCAGAATGCTGAAACGCTGGATTGTATTCCCGTTGAAAGAAATCAAACCTATCAACGAGCGTCTGGATGTGGTGGAATTCTTTTTCCGGGAGCCGGAATTCAAGGAATTCGTCGAAGAG
Organism: uncultured Bacteroides sp.; assembly: GCA_945965395.1. GTDB lineage: Bacteria > Bacteroidota > Bacteroidia > Bacteroidales > Bacteroidaceae > Phocaeicola. The sequence goes on along the minus strand of CAMFND010000092.1, from coordinate 4,689 downwards.
AAACTTCATCTGATTGGCGATTTGGAGCGTATTTGTTCCAAGGCTGCCGTGGGACGTATTTCTCCTCGAGAAGTTGTACAGCTGAAAACGGCCTTACAAGCTATTGAGCCCATCAAAAATGCCTGCCTGAATGCAGATAACGAGAGCTTGCGCCGTATCGGTGAGCAACTCAACCTATGCGCATCCATTCGTGATAAAATAGCTAAAGAAATTCAGAACGACCCTCCCCTGCTGGTCAACAAAGGGGGCGTGATTGCCGACGGAGTAAATGCCGAACTGGATGAGCTTCGTAAAATTGCGTATTCCGGAAAAGATTACCTGTTGCAGATACAGCAGAGAGAAAGCGAACTGACAGGCATTCCCAGCCTGAAGATTGCCTATAACAACGTATTCGGATATTATATTGAAGTACGTAACACCCACAAGGATAAAGTTCCCGCGGAATGGATTCGTAAGCAGACACTGGTCAATGCAGAACGTTACATTACCCAGGAGCTGAAAGAATACGAGGAAAAGATTCTGGGAGCAGAAGACAAGATTCTGATTCTGGAAACCAAGTTATATAACGAACTGGTTTGTGAACTGGCCGAGTTTATTCCTGCCATCCAGATCAATGCCACACAGATAGCACGCCTGGACTGCCTGCTGTCGTTTGCCAACGTGGCTCGTGCCAATAAATACATCCGTCCGAATGTAGTGGACGATGATGTGCTTGACATTCGTCAGGGACGTCATCCGGTTATTGAAAAACAATTGCCTCCGGGAGAAAAGTACATTGCCAACGATGTGTATCTCGACACGGAAGAGCAGCAAATCATTATTATCACCGGACCGAACATGGCCGGTAAGTCGGCTTTGCTCCGACAAACTGCCCTCATCACCCTGATGGCGCAGATTGGGTGCTTTGTCCCTGCCGAAAGTGCGCACATCGGCCTTGTAGATAAAATCTTTACCCGTGTAGGTGCCAGCGACAACATTTCAGTAGGAGAATCTACGTTCATGGTCGAAATGAACGAGGCAGCCAATATCCTCAACAACATTTCTCCGAGAAGCCTGGTGCTTTTTGATGAATTGGGAAGAGGAACTTCCACCTACGACGGTATTTCCATTGCATGGGCTATCGTGGAACATATTCATGAACATAAGAAAGCCCGCGCACGTACCCTTTTTGCGACGCACTACCATGAACTGAACGACATGGAAGCTCAGTTCAAACGCATAAAGAATTACAACGTATCGGTCAAAGAAGTGGACAACAAAGTCATTTTCCTTCGCAAGCTGGAAAGAGGCGGAAGTGCACACTCCTTTGGTATCCACGTAGCCAAGATGGCCGGTATGCCGAAATCCATTGTCAAACGTGCCGACGAAATATTGCACCAGCTGGAAGCGGAAAACCGTCAGGAAGGTATTTCAGCCAAAGGACAGCCCAGCAAACAGTCTGCATCCGACGGAATACAACTTAGTTTCTTCCAGTTGGATGACCCCGTACTCTGCCAGATCAGGGATGAAATTCTGAACCTGGATGTAAACAACCTGACACCGCTGGAAGCTCTGAACAAACTGAATGACATCAAAAAAATTGTAAGAGGAAGATAATTTGTAACGCTTATGTCAACCATTATTTATCCGGCCCCTATATTCGGCCCCGTCCATAGCCGCCGACTCGGCGTATCTCTCGGAATCAACCTGCTTCCAGGAGACGGTAAATTCTGTACATTCGACTGCATCTATTGCGAGTGTGGATACAACAAGGATTTCCGCCCCAAACAAAAGGTACAGACACGTGAAGCCGTACGTGAAGTACTCGAAAAGCGTCTGGCTGAGATGAAAGAAAACGGTCCTTTTCCAGACGTACTGACTTTTGCCGGCAACGGAGAGCCGACCGCCAACCCTTATTTTCCAGAGATTATTGAGGATACACTGGCCCTGCGCGACAAATATTTCCCCAATGCCAAAGTCAGCGTATTGAGCAACGCTACCCTTATCCACAACCCAAAAGTGTTTGCCGCACTCAACAAAGTGGACAACAATATTCTGAAACTGGATACCGTGGACATGGACTACATCCGGACAGTGGACCGCCCTACCGGACACTATGAGGTGGAAAACATCATTGAAGGCCTGAAAGCATTCAAAGGGAACCTGATTATTCAGACTATTTTCATGAAAGGTACCACGGAAGACGGAAAAGATGTGGATAACACCTCCGATAAATACGTACTTCCCTGGCTGGAAGTAGTCAAGCAAATAAATCCCCGCCAGGTAATGATTTATACCATCGACCGGGAAACTCCCGACCAAAAGCTTAAAAAAGCAACTAAGGAAGAATTAGACCGCATAGCAAGACTCGTAGAAGAAGCAGGTATCAAAGCCAGCGCTTCGTATTAAAAAACAACAGCGTGTACGAACTCACAAGGAAATTCGTACACGCTGTTGTTTTTTTAATATGACTTATTCAGAACTTTTCTTCTATCCTGGAGTGATAGCCTTCATAAGAGCCCCATTTCGCTTTATAGGCCTCTGATTTGCCTGAGGGGACCACTATTTTTAGTATATTCTCCTTAAATGGAAATGGATTACCTGTAAGTTCCGGAGCTTCCTCGCCCTCAAAAGTAATTGTTTCTACAGTAGAGTTTGTTCTTAACGCCTGGTCTCCCACTTTCTTCACCGATTTAGGAAGGGTTATTTCTTTCAACTTTCTGCAACCTACAAAAGTCCATCCTTGAACCTCAGAAAGACTCTGAGGAAATGCAAAAGAAGTCAAAGACGTACAATTCTGAAACGCTCCTATTTCTACCATGCAATCAGCCTCTTTCATTTTACCCACATAGGCAACTTTAGTTAATTGTTCACAGTCACTGAAGGCCTGATAACCTATTCGCTGTATATTATTCGAAAGAGTTACAGACGTTAATTCCGCCACTCCTCTGAAAGCTTCGTCATCTATCTCCTGCAATTCTGCAGAAAATACAACCTCTTCCAGATGTGTACCTAAAAAGGCCTGCGAACCTATTTTTTTCAATGAAGCAGGGAAAGCAACCTTTTTCAATCCCGTTTCCCGAAATGCATTGGAACTGATTTCCTGCAGAGCCGTTTTAGACAGGTCAACTTCTGTCAAAGCCACACAATCTTCAAATGCATGCTCACCTATCTCCTTTAAAGAAGCAGGAAACACAACAGAGGCCAATTTCTGGCTTCCAGAGAACGCTTGAAGCTCTATAGCCTCCAATCCCTCATTAAGCACTAAAGATTCGATATGAGAGTTCCAGAAAGCTCCAGAAGCTATGCGTTTCACTTCTGCCGGGAGTACGACTTGGGTTAAAGAAGGATCTTTCAGTCCTTTTAATACCCCGCTTTCTATTACAAAAGGAGATTCTACATTCTCACCGGCATCTTCACCGGGTTTTTCTTCCGTTGTTTCATCTCCCCCTGCACCATCTTGATAAACGAGTTCTATTTTAAAAGAATGTGCTTTTCCAAGCGTAACCGTTCCTCCTTTACTCCACCATTTATAATTTGAAGCATCCTGCAATTCTTGCACCACAAACATTAGTTCAGCAGATGTTCCTTTTACAAACCACGGACGACTTTCCAACACAAAATAAGCTATCCCTTTTTGATTGGTAATAACCTCGGCCATTGGCTTTACAGTATAATCCTTCTGAAAATCTTTATAACGATTCTCATCATATAAACCAACTGCTTTATTTTCCAAAGGCTCCCCTTTTGAGTTGCATACAAAAATTTCTACACTTGCAGGAGTTTCATGTAAAGATGAATTCTCTTTCTTGCAGCTTAGAAAAAGTATACACATGCCCCATAAAGTTACGGACACAAATTTGATTATGTTCATAGATTATTAATAAAAAGATTGTGATTTTTTTCTGTATATTTATAACAACTAAAAAAAGAAAAGGTTTTCAGGTAATGTTTTATTTAACTAAAACAACCTGATTGATTTTATATATACCTCTTCTTATATAAATACCATAAACATTTATTTATCAATTATTTACGTTTGTTTTCATTTTGTAGAATTGTACAAAATCTCCACATTATGGTGAGGATAAATTACCCATTTATTTGATTGTGGAATTTCAATTGGTTTTCATTTTTATCTGATTACCAGGACATTAAGCCTTACATTACATTTTGGCATTCAATTTGATTTACTGTTAGCGTAGAAACTTACTTAACTAACTATTAAAATTGAAGCAATATGAAAAAGTTATTTGTAGCAGTAGCGTTGGTAATGGGATTAGGAACTTCAGTTGCGTTTGCAGAAAACTTCCACGCAAGTGTAGACAGTGTAACCATTGTAAATGAGTTCAAACCCATCGAAGTAAAAGATCTTCCACAAGCAGTTCTGGATGCAGTGGCAAAAGATTATGCCGAATTTACCATCAAAGAAGCATACGTAGAAGAAGTGGAAGGAACAAAAACCTACAAAGTAGTTCTGACTGACGCAGAAGACAACACAGCCGCTGTATTATACAGTGAAAAGGGTGAAGTATTGGAATAAGCATTCACACTCTACAAGCGGGAATATGCCAAGTCGGCATGTTCCCGCTTTTTTTATTTTTCCACTTATATGAAATAAAAAATCCTGATTCAAAATGAACCAGGATTTTTTTCGCGGTGCGTACGGGACTCGAACCCGTGACCCCATGCGTGACAGGCATGTATTCT
>CAMFND010000091.1 GCA_945965395.1 uncultured Bacteroides sp. | reverse complement strand
CATGTATAGTGCTCAGAAAGACACTCCTTATTTTCAAAGAAACAAAAATGAGTTTGTACCAGAAATACTTAATAATCCATGTATAAGGGATGTAACTGCTTATTTAAAAGAAACAACGAAAATCACATTACCGTTTAATATTGCTGTAGATAACAATTTGGCATATTTAGCTACTTTCCAAAAGGAAAACAATGGGGTAATACCAGTAACATGGGGTAGAATTAATCATGATTGTAATAGTGTAACATTTGAAAATGTTATTCCGAATATCCTATATTTCCCAATGCTTTATAGTCATAAAAAAGAAATCATTTTTTTTGGTGAACCTTTTTATGTAAAAAAAGAAGGAAAAGAGTTTTACGTTTCAAAAATAAATTGCTCAAGCCAATCTTGCGAGGATGAAGGTACACTTATTCTGACAAGAAAGTATCCACGTAAATCAAAAATGAAAAATATAGCTGAAAACTTAGTCGGTGGTGTATTTTTAGGCGCAAACAAAAGCGATTTTAGCGATGCAATAGTCCTATATACAATAAAGGAATCACCAGCTCCTTTTTTAAGAGAATATAGTTTTGACCGAACGGGAAAATTTAAATTTTATCGTTTTCAGGCTTCTGAATCATCTCCATATGCAAATATTTCTATATTGGAATGGATAACTTCTTCAACCTTTGAATATCCAAATGTTATGAAGGCTCAAAGATGTGATATATTATCACCAAAAGATACCATGCTACTGAAGAATGAAAAAAAGTATGTTAAACTTTTAGATGATTTGTGGGATAATATGAAAAGAAAGTCAGAGTATGACGGAAACATGCAAACTGCACCAGGAGCATATCCTAATATAACACTTCGGTTAAAACAACCCCAAATTGTAAAAAAGGTAAGATTTGCTCCTAAAAATGCTGACAATGGCATTCATAGTAATGAATGGTATCAGTTACATTTTTGGGATAAAGACGGCTGGAAGTCAGCAGGAAAAGTTAAGGCTAGTTATGAATATGTGATATTTCATAATGTTCCAAAAAATAAGTTATATTGGTTAGAAAATCTTTCCTCTGGAAAAGAAGAGATGCCGTTTATGATGATTAATAATAAACAAATTTTTCTATATGGTGACTTAATTCAGTGAAACCTCCAAAACGGTGGAAATTCCCAAACCAAGCATCCCCAAAATGGCATATTGACTAGTATGACTCTTTCTTCTACCTTCGTACTAAACTTAAAACTTGAAAGATTGTGATTCCTCTACAAGACCGAGAGTGAACCCAAAGGAGTTTCCATCAACATAAACATTCGGACAAATACATCTTTTACACCTTGAGGTTTGGTTGTAGCTTTGCGGCAGCGAATACAATCAAACCTCAATTATTATGAATAGACTGAAATTTGAAGAGCTAGAATTGCAAGTGCCACAAAGCGACCTGCCGTTGAAGTCGTACCTGCAACAGATAGGTGTAAGTTAGACCTATCACTACTGGAAAAATTACCTCTTCTGCGGCAACCATGAGGCTGCGATCAATATGTCAGTCATCTGTTCCCTGCTGGCCACCTGTAAGGCACATGATGTAAACCCAAGGGATTACCTGAATGATGTCATTGTCCGAATGCCCTATCACAAAAAGGCTACTCGTGAGGAACTGCTGGAACTGCTTCCACATAAATGGAAGCTGCAATATCTGGAAAGTGCAGTGACAAAATAAAAGGAGAAATCTAACGGCCAATGCTGACTGCAACATATAGGTTCAACAAAACAATAGTGACTGCAACTATTAAATTCATAGTGACAGTCGCTATTGTTGTATATAAAGGTTTGATACCTATAGTTTACCATCCGATAAAAATTTTGCGAAGCTATAAAATTAGAGCTGACTTCATTTGCGAGGTCAGCCCATTTTCGTTAGATTTCAGTCGCCAAACAATAAAATCCAATCATGGCAAAAGTACACATTTTAGCGGACAGCCGCCCTATTGTCAGGTGATAAAATTTCTGGACAAGTCAACAATCCTTCGGTTAAGTCGTGAATATGGTGAAGAGCACTATGTAAAACGTTTCGACATATGGACCCATCTCGTCGTTATGCTCTATACGGTCATCATGCGTTTTGATTCCTTACGGGAGATAATGGCCTCCCTGCAGGCAGAATCCCGCAAACTTTGTCATTTGGGTATAAGGTTAATGCCTTCGCGCAGTACTCTTTCCGATGCCAACAGACCGTGGGGCGTTATCCCAAGACCGGCAAAAAGAAAGGAGATATAAAGGTACCCACCGTCATACATGCCAACGAAGGAAATCTTCAGATATAAAGTTTACTTCTGCTGCAACCAACGATTCCTTCATGTTAGAGCCGTCAGCACTGAACAAAGGAGACATAATTGCCATAGACCGCGCATACATTAACTATGAGAAGCTGGAAACACTCACGCTGAGAGGGGTTCTGTATGTGACAAAAATAAAGAGAAACCTGAAACATTCTGTTATGGAGGATTGTATGTACCAGACTACAGAAGGATTTATGAAAGTACGGATACAACATGTTGCATTCTCAAAAGTACTGAAGGGTGGTGAAACCCAGACTCATCATGCCCGTATCATTACCTATGCCGATAGCCAAAAGCACAAACTGGTTTCATTGCTTACAAACGACATGGAATCAGATTCGAACGAGATCATAGAAATTTATCGCAATGCTGGGAGATAGAACTGTTGTTCAAGCAGATAAAGCAGAGCTTCCCCTTGAAATACTTCTATGGAGAAAGTGCGAATGCCATCAAGATACAGATTTGGGTGACTCTTATAGCTAATCTGCTGCTTATGATAATGAAAAAGAAACTCATACGTTCATGGAGTTTCTCCGGGCTTGCAACCATGATACGGATTACGCTTATGTATTATGTGGATTTCTACAGTCTGTTTAATCACCCGGAAAAAGATTGGGAAATGCTCTTAAGCGTAGATTGGAAAGAAGATTATCAGCTGTCTATCTTTTGACGGGGCTTAGAATGACAAAACAAGACTCGACCATTGAATACACAATAATTGAGCGGTATTTTTATATGTAATCGATTTTACCCCGGACAGCAATAATAAATTATTTTACAATAAAAGGAA
>CAMFND010000090.1 GCA_945965395.1 uncultured Bacteroides sp. | reverse complement strand
AGAAACACGCACGAGGCCGAATGCTTACTGATGAAAGTTCAATATCTATTAATCACGGATGTGATTAAGCTTAACTACCTTTGTGATTAATTTTAATCACCTTTATGATCAGACTTAATCACAAGGGTAGATAACTAATTACAAACATACAAAAATAAGAAAAGAAAAGGTAGAAAACAAATAAGAGACAGGGGAATATGCACTGAGACTAAGAATAAAAACACAGAAAAGAAAGGAAAAAGAAAAAGACGGCATTTAATCCGGAAAGCATTTGCAGAATCCGGAAAGAAACCTTATCTTTACTAAAAATATGCACACATAGACACTCGCAATACGCAGTCTTCTCCACACGACAGAACATCATCTTTTCCATGGGAGGTACATAAAACCAAAAAAACATTCAAACGAAAGACAAATATGAAAATTACACTCATCAGGAAAGATGAAGAACAGGGGACAGAAGCCTTGTCACTATGCGATACGGACGCATTCTTCGAGAAAGTAAAGACAGAGAACAAAGCAGGGCATATATCGGAACTGCGTGAAATACTACCCCGGCTGGCAGGATCGTCCGCCCGCTACGTCCACATCGACAAACTGCCGCGTGTCTATCCTGCCGTAGAATATACCCGCAAACAAAAGGGTGAGAAACGTATGAAACATTACAACGGACTGGTGCAGCTGGAAGTGAACCGGCTCGCCGACCTGTATGAGGTGGAATATGTGAAACGCCAAGTAGAGCAACTGCCACAAACCTTTGCCGCTTTCTGCGGTTCAAGCGGACGGAGCGTAAAGATATGGATACGCTTCGCACGCACTGACGGCAGCTTGCCCACTGCCACACAAGAAGTCCTCCTGTTTCATGCCCACGCCTATCGGCTGGCGGTGACATGCTACCAGCCCATGCTTCCTTTCGGCATCACACTGAAGGAACCGAACCTGATGCAAAGCTGTCGCATGACCGTGGATGAACAACCTTACTATAACCCTTCGTCCGTTCCTTTCTGCATAGAGCAACCGCTTGCCCTGCCCGATGAGGAAACTTTCCGGCAACGGAAACAAAACAGCGAAAGCGCACCGGAACGAATGACACCCGGCTGCGAAAGTATGCAGATTTTTGCCCAGATGTACCAGTCGGCACGGAAAAGAGCATTGGCCGAGATGGAAAACTGGAAACGTGATGACGGGCTGGAACCTTTACTGCCCCATCTGGTAGAACAATGCTTCAAAACAGGCATCCCCGAAGAGGAAGCCGTACAGCGCACGCTGATGCACTATTTTCACGCAACGGACACAGAAACCATCCGTACAGCTTTTGGCAACGGATACCGGGAAATGAAAGGTTTCGGTAAAAAAAGCGGTTTCAGTAAAGAGCAGGAAGCCACCTTCCGGCTGGAGGAATTCTTGAAAAGACGGTATGAATTCCGCTTCAACACCGTGCTGGACGAGGTGGAATACCGTCAACGGGACTCTGTTCATTTCTATTTCAAGCCTTTAGATAAACGTACCCGCAACAGTATCGCCCTCTGCGCCTTAAAAGAAGGGCTGCAAGTGTGGGACCGGGATATAGACCGCTTTCTCACCTCCGATTTCGTTCCGCTTTACAATCCTGTAGAAGAATACTTGTGTGACCTTCCCCGCTGGGACGGTACTGACCGCATCCGCGCACTTGCCCGGCTCGTTCCTTGCGGCAATCCGCATTGGGAAGAGCTCTTTTACCGTTGGTTTCTAGGCATGGTGGCGCATTGGAGGGGGATGGACCGCCAGCATGGAAACAGCACTTCACCTTTACTTGTAGGTTCGCAAGGATTCCGGAAATCCACTTATTGCCGTATCTTGCTGCCACCCGAACTCCGTTTCGGCTATGCCGACAGCCTGGACTTCAGCAGCAAACAGGAAGCGGAGCGTGCCTTGGGACGATTTTTCCTTATCAACCTGGACGAATTCGACCAGATTACCGTAAATCAACAAGGCTTTCTGAAACATCTGCTACAAAAACCGACAGCCAATCTGCGCAAGCCTTACGGAACCAGCGTGCGCGAATTACGCCGCTATGCCTCATTCATCGGCACCAGCAATCAGAAGGATTTGCTCACCGACCCCACGGGAAGCCGTCGCTTTATCTGTATCGAAGTGACCGATCCCATTGATACCAATGTCACCATAGACTACCGCCAACTCTATGCGCAAGCCATGCATTTACTTTATAAGAACGAACGTTATTGGCTGAATGACGAAGATGAGGCCGTTTTACGACAAAGCAACAGCGAATTTGAGCAAATATCACCTTTGGAGCATTTATTCCATTGTAACTTTTCTTCTGCAACCAACGAAAAGGAGGGAGAATGGATGACTGCCATGGATATTTTTAATTATCTTCAAGAGAACACACGCGACAAACTGTCTATCAATAAAATAAATTGGTTTGGACGTATTCTCCGCAAACTGAACATTCCTAAAAAGACCAGTACCAGAGGTACCCTATATCATGTAACAAAGTTGAAATAATTTATTTTACCATAGAAGAGTATGAGGGCAATGCCCTCATACTCTTCTATGCTACCATCACAAATAACCTGTTCATTATAAACAAATTACCTCACAAATGAGGGCATGAGGGCATAATTGCATCTAACATTGCAATGAGAGCACAAGTCTGAAACAAAAAGACGGAAGGTTTGTTTGTGAAAGTAATGAAAAGAAATTATCTTTGTCATCATCCTTAAACCAACAATCGTATGAAACCAGTGAAATTATTTTATCAGGAAAGATGCCCGTTCTGCAAAAAAGCACTGCGCTATATTGAAGAACTGAAAGCAGAATATCCTGAATTCCAACCTATAGAAATAGAAATGATAGAAGAAACCCAACATCCTGATATAGCCGACCAATACGACTATTATTACGTTCCCACGTTCTATGTGGACGGGGTGAAAGTGCATGAAGCGGGCATCTTCAAAAATGAGATGGAGGCATTGCTCCGTAAAGTGATAGAATAAACGAAAAGATATGAAATATTTAGAAGTAACCTTTACAACACATCCCTGTAATGAAACAGTGAATGATGTAGTGTCCGCATTGGCCGGAGAAATAGGATTTGAAAGTTTTGTAGAATGTGAAGGGGGAATACAGGCCTATATCCAGCAAACTCTCTTTGACGAGGAAGCACTGAAAGAAATGGTTGTGAACTTCCCTTTACCTGACACCCGGATAGAATACACCATAAAGGAAGCCGAAGACAAAAACTGGAATGAAGAATGGGAGAAAAACTTCTTTCAACCCATCGTCATAGGTGACCGTTGCTGCATTCACAGCACGTTCCACAAAGACACTCCGAAAACTGAGTATGAAATTCTGATTAACCCGCAAATGGCTTTCGGCACAGGGCATCATGAAACGACCAGCTCTATAATCAGCGAGCTGTTAGAAGCCGACCTGAAAGGAAAATCAGTCCTGGATATGGGATGCGGCACTTCTATTCTTGCCATCCTTGCCTCCATGCGAGGAGCCAATCCTGTGACAGCCATCGACATTGACGACTGGTGCGTCAACAATTCAAAAGACAACATTGCACTGAACCATATCCATAACATTACAGTGGAACTGGGTGACGCCAATCTGCTGAAAGGGCGCAAAGCGTTTGATGTGATTATTGCCAACATTAACCGGAATATTCTTCTGGCAGACCTTCCCCATTATGCCGCCTGTATGCATCCGGGTTCGGAAATATTTATGAGTGGATTCTATATACAGGATATTCCTTTTATCCGCGAAAAAGCGGAGAGTCTGGGAATGGAGTTCGTACATCATCGAGAAAAGAACAACTGGGCAGCTGTGAAATTCATCATGAAATAATACCATTTTCAAGTATGGCAAAGACGCGATAAAGACGGAATTGCCACCAACCACGCAGGATGTGCATTGATTTATTCGAGGACAAAAGAACGGATTTTCTCTCTTTTGTCCTTTTGTTCTTCTTCCCTGAAAATTAGAACCGGAATCAAGCGGTGACAAACGCACGTAGGACGCTGCATTTTATCCAAAGTGACCAAACGACCATACGGTATTATATTTATTATACAATCTCCTTTCCAAAAGGAGTAAGTGCCAAGCCCGCCAGCTTGAAATGTTGCAGTCCGAATGGAATGCCGATGACAGTGATGCAAAGCAACACCCCGAATGCCAGATGAGAGAGGCTGATCCAGATTCCACCTACAAGTATCCAGATGATATTCATCAACACACTGAGACATCCACCATCACCGGGACAACTGCGTATTTCCCGCCCAAAAGGACAAAGAGCCAGCATAGACAACTTCAAAGTCTGGAAACCGAAAGGAATGCCGACGATAGTAATCATCAGCAACAGGCTGGAAACAATATATTCCACGCAGATCAGAAATCCGCCGCAAATCAGCCAAATAATATTGAGCAGTAAGTTCATAAAGCAAATATAAACAAAGTTTTCGGAACCTCAGGCACAGTTCCCTTATTTCTTTATGGTCATTAATTGCAATTCTTCCAACGAACCGTTGAAAATATTCAAATCCACCTTCTCACGAATACCCGGCAACGTACCCACATCCGTATGCTGCCAGAATTTCCACTCCCCCCTGTATTCCACCGAGTCTACATAATAATGAGCTATCCAGTAAGGATAAGAATTGAAGACCGAATCATTCAGATAACGCGTTTTAAACTTATAAGAAGTATAAAGAATAGGCTTCACTTTGTAGTGCTGTTCTATTTTGTCAAGCCACAGTTTAAGGTCACGACGGAGCTGATTCTCATCCTTTCCCCTCTTCTCAATATCGAGCACAGGAGGAAGGTCACCTGAATCCAGCTTGACGGAATTGATAAAAAAATCGGCCTGACGGACAGGATCTGTCTTCGGATTGTAAAAATGATAAGCCCCACGGATAAACCCATATGTTTTCGCCGAATCAAAATTGGAGCTAAAAGCCTTGTCCCCATAATCGCCTCCTTCCGAAGCTTTCATAAAGACAAAATGAATAGGAAATTTTCCCTGTCGGGTCTGGGTCAGCATTTTCCAGTCTATGTTTCCTTGATAATGGGAAACATCAATGCCATGCACATGAAAACCTGAGGGCATACATACACCGTATGCTTTAAAACCATAGCAAGGCTTCCAACGGTAAGAGTAAGGACGGATAAAGAAATAAAAGAAAGCGGCAAGGAATAAAAAAGCAATAATCCCCGCAATGACATACCGAAGCCATGACGGCATCTCTCTTTGCGGTTTCTTTTTCGCCTTCCGCTGTGTGGTCCGGCGGACAGGTTTCGCGACTGCCTTTTTTTTAACAGGGGCAGGACGTGTGCTTTTCGCTCTTATCATTTTATCCTATTTAGCTGTTTTTACCTTACCTATTCCCACATACTATGCAATAAAACCCATCGGGAGAATGGTTTTACAATCAGCCCCGATGGGTTTCCTTTATGCTTTATAGAAATAAGAAAAAATTATTTTCCTTGTTCCAACTGCAATGTCTTGGTTGCCTGGTCACAAACTTCTGTAGGACCGAAGTACTGGATAGGACCCGGATAAACGTAAGCAGTTTCCTTAGCCCAAGTGTCACGTACGGCAGCGAATGCCTTGAACGGAGCACCATCCAGTTTCACCAGTGCTTTCTGGATAACCGGCTTCATTTCACCGTGACGACGTTCCATGTTCATCATCATAGTGATAGGCACACCACCTGCAATCCATTCTGCAGCAGGAGCTGTAGTGTTACGTACAGAAGACATGTAACCAGTCTTACCGTTAGCAATCAACATAGATGCAGTGTAACCCAATGAGTAGCAGTAGTCAGCATCGAAGTTAGAAGGAGCAGCGCAACGTCCTTCGTAACCGAAGAAGTGGTGCTGAGCAGCAAACTTACCTACGAACTTGCCTTCTTCTTTCCATGCAGCCAACTTAATAGCTACCATTTCAGACAACAGCTTTTCAGTTTCAATCAAAGAAACCTGTACGTTTCCGTGCGGGTCACGGTCGAGTGACAACTGACGAGCTACGCCTTCCGGCAGAGAAGCATAGATAGCAGCGTTTTCAGGAGACAACTTGCTGATGATGTATTCACGCTGTTTAGAACGCTTGATACTGTTGAATTCTTCACCGTTAGCAGCCAGGAAGTCGTTCAATTCAGCAATCAGACGCTTCATAGCAGGGATGAATTCAATCAAACCTTCCGGAATCAATACAGTACCGAAGTTGTTGCCAGCAGCGGCACGGTCAGCAACTACCTGAGCGATGTAAGTAACGATGTCATCCAAAGACATATTCTTAGCTTCTACTTCTTCTGAGATGATACAGATGTTCGGCTGAGTCTGCAAAGCACATTCCAGTGCGATGTGAGAAGCTGAACGTCCCATCAACTTGATGAAGTGCCAGTATTTACGAGCTGAGTTACAGTCGCGTTCGATGTTACCGATAACTTCTGAGTAAGTCTTGCAGGCAGTATCGAAACCGAATGAAGTTTCAATCATGTCGTTCTTCAAGTCACCGTCGATAGTCTTCGGACAACCGATTACCTGTACGCCATAGTTCTTAGCAGCATAGTATTCAGCCAAAACACAAGCGTTAGTGTTAGAGTCGTCACCACCGATAATAACCAATGCTTTAATACCCAGTTCTTTCAAGATTTCGTATCCTTTTTCGAACTGTTCTTCTTTTTCCAGTTTGGTACGTCCTGAACCGATAATATCGAAACCACCAGTGTTACGGTATTCGTCGATGATATCAGCTGTCAGTTCCATATAGTTGTGGTCAACCAAACCGCCAGGACCCAGGATAAAACCGTACAGTTTGTTAGCCGGATTCAGCTTCTTGATACCGTCGAACAAACCTGAGATTACGTTGTGGCCACCAGGAGCCTGTCCACCAGACAAGATTACGCCGACGTTCATCGGAGCAAATTCTTTAGCTTCACCTTCCACGAACTGAATCAACGGCATACCGTATGTGTTCGGGAACAGCTTCTTGATTTCTTCCTGATCGGCTACAGACTGAGTTGGTTCGCCTTCCTTAGCTACTACAGCACCAGTCAACGCTTTCGGCAATTTCGGCTGGTAAGCAGCTCTTGCGATTTGTAATGCACTTTTTGTCATAATTGTTATTTTTATAAAGGTGTATGAATTAATCTTTATTGTTGCTGTGCAAATTTCGTATTTTTTTTGCAAATATGAAAGAAAGCCGGCATTTTTAGCCGCATCTAACTTCTTTTCTCTTCTTCTACCCTCGCCTTGATACGCTCCAGCAAGCGCAGACATCCCTGCAGGCGCGGATTCTCATGACACACATAGGCCTGCATGATTAACCGATGCACGGTTTCTTTGACATCGGGTATATAGACAGCTCTGTCCAGTTGTATTTCTTTCGGAAATTCGGTCTGCTCTGCCCAGGTTTTCAGCTCGTCTACTTCTTCAATGGTATATACATTCTTGTCCATATAATAACAGATAATATTAAAAGGGATAACCTACTGCAAAATGAAACGCGAAGTCGCGCTTAAAATCAGGAGAAATAATCGGATAACGGTCGCGTCCTGTATACATCGGATTGATAGCTTTCATACCTCCGTCGAAACGGATAATCAGGAAGTCCAGGTCGAAACGCAATCCTAATCCGTAGGCCACGGCCAGCTGTTTATAGAAACGGTTGAACTTGAAAAGTCCTTCGGGCTGCATTTCCCGATTACGAATGGTCCACACGTTTCCAGCATCCACAAATGCCGCACCATTCAGTTTCCAGAACAAATGGGTACGATACTCCAGATTCAGGTCGAGTTTGATGTCACCGGTATGGTTCACATAATCCAGATTGTTGCTGTCACCACGGTAACCGCCCGGTCCCAGCGAACGGACGCTCCATCCGCGCACACTGTTGGCACCTCCGGAGAAATAGAGTTTTTCAAACGGAAGACTCTTGGAGTTTCCGTACGGTACGGCCACTCCTACCCCCACATGAAATACCAAAGCATTGCGGTCGTCAATCATGAAATTCTTGGCATAATCGAAATCCGTCTTCACATATTGTGCAAAACTGATATTGGCCATCTGATACGCCTCCCCGTTCTTCGGACTGCCGTTAATCATCCGCGAAAACAGATACAGCAGGTTACCCGACTCTTCAATATTAAAACGGATGGAGTAAGAATTGCGTTGCGAAGTCTTCAGCGTAGTAGCCCCTGAGCTGTTGTAAGTGTATGTATATCCCAAACGCACGATAAACAGGTCTTCGTAACTATAACGCAGTAAGGGATTTCTTTCATCCATGTAGTTCAGGTATTCACGGAAAGTTTCCGAACGATAAGGCATATAAATGTAGTTCAAGTCGAACACGTCGAAACGATGGGTCGCTCCACGTTTTCCCCAACGGTAACTCCAGGCTGCAGAGGCCACTGTACGCTCAAATTCCGGACGAATCTGCCAGTTGTATTTTACCGTTACCTCAGACGTAGCACGACTCCGACGACGGAAGTCAGACGAAAGGAAGGGGAACATGAATTCAGGGAAGCTCAAACTGGTTTCTACCCCATATTCCAGATAGTTGCTGTTGGCATACCCTTCCAGCCCTGTAACCGCTTCATATGCTCCACGCAACTTAATGGTAAAGGTTTCAGAACCCTTGAACAAGTTTCGGTGAGAATAAGCTACGGAAGCAGCAGCTCCCAAGTCACCTGCCGAGTTTGTGCCTTCTATTTCAAAAGAAAGCGACTTATTCTTATTGCGAGTAAGCATAACATATGCATCCAGATAAGCCGAATCAGCTTTCAGTTCTTCGCGGAAACGAATATTAGAATATTTCAGGATGTTAAGACGACCCAATGCAGAATAAGTGTTTTGCACATCGCTATTACGATACAATTTCCCGGATTGCAAATAGTTATAATCACTGATTACCTGTGGGCGTAAGAACAACTTATCCTTATAGAAAAAATTCACTCCACCCGAACGAAGAGAATCCACTCCTTTCAAGCTCTCGGAAGTCAGTTCCGTAAAGTCCACATCGAACATAAAATCAACGTTGCGGAGATAATATTGACGATGCTGCGAAGGAGGGTCTTCCTTCTTCCGCTGATAAGGATGGAGTTGCATAATCAAGTCGACATTACGCGAGTTACGCATGGTATCAACCTGATACGTGATAAAATCTTTGTTGAAACGATAATAGCCCCGGTTCTGAAGATACTGTGTAATGCGATCACGCTCCTGATCAAGTTTGTTTACGTCAAGACGAGAACCGGCCCTCAGATAAGAACGGGCTGAATCAGTCATCAGGTAGTCATGTATCTGGTAGTCGGCAATATCGTATGCCACATGCGAAATCAGGTAAGGCTCACCGGAGTGAATCTGATAACCGACCTTGATTTTTTTCCCTTTCACCTGAGTGTACATACTCACCTGCCCGCTCATATATCCCATGTTGCGCACCGCTTGTTCTATCTGTAAGCGGGTTTCTTCCGCCAGGTTCGGATCATAAATACGGGGAGCATCTCCCATGCGGTACAAGAAACGGTTAATCCACTTTGTAGAATCCTTTCCAGCTGCTCCGTAAATGTACATAGGGAGTTTCACCAGACTGAACCACTTGGCATTGGGTGTCTGGCGAAGATACATATTCATCTGCGAAGGCTTGATTTCCTTGTTATCCGATTCTACTTTTACGTTATCCAGAAGATAGTGCCCCTCAGGAATGAATTTACTGACCGAACATCCGCTCAGAAAAAGCAGCAGGACAAGCAGGCCGATATAGATACGGGGGATTATCTTCATACAAACTGAAACTATATGCAAAATTTTATATGCAAAGATAGGCAATATTTAAAAATATCTTCTTAGCTTTGTTCTTAAAATATAATTAAAAATCCCCGTCACACTATGCTGAGCAAAAACAGAATCAAATATATCCGGTCATTGGAGATGAAAAAATACCGGAAAGCAGAAAAAGCTTTCTTAGCCGAAGGTAACAAACTGGTCAACGACCTGCTGGGACATTTTTCATGCAAACTGTTGATTGCTACAGCCCAGTGGCTGGAGGCTCATCCGCTTCTGCTCGCTCAGGAAACCATTGAGGTAAGTGTGGAGGAACTGGCACGTGCCAGTCTGCTGAAAACCCCGCAAGATGTGCTGGCTGTATTCGAACTACCTTCTTATACTTATGATGATTCATTACCCGGCCATTCGCTCTGTCTGGCACTGGATGACGTGCAAGATCCGGGCAACTTAGGCACTATCATCCGTATTGCCGACTGGTTTGGCATAGAAGATATTTTCTGTTCACAGGGTACTGTCGATGCCTTCAACCCGAAAACCGTACAAGCTACAATGGGAGCCTTGGCACGCGTCAAGCTGCATTACTGCGATTTGAAAGAATTCATTCGTGTGCAGACAGAAAGGAACGTGCCGGTATTTGGTACTTTCCTGGACGGGAAAAACATCTACTCGCAAGAGTTATCCGCACAAGGGGTTATCGTGATGGGAAATGAAGGGAACGGAGTGTGCAAAGAAATTGAAGCACTCGTTTCTCAAAAACTGCTGATTCCTAACTACCCGCAAGGAAAGGATACCAGTGAATCATTGAACGTAGCAGTGGCCACTGCCATCGTGTGTGCGGAATTCCGTCGCCGTCTGTCATAAACGTACCAGACGGCTCCGTTCGGTAAATTCCATCTTCTGCAAATCAAAAAACGACACATGGAAAGCATAAAGCGGCTGATCTCCTGTCACCGCAGAAGCTGTCCGCGCACGAAACTCCTGAAATGTTTCGCCTTTTCTTAATTCCGAATCAGAAGCTGCCAGAACAATCAGTCCGCCCAACCACTGGGTATTCCGGACCTCTTCTTCCAAAGGCTCCATCAACACCCACGTACGACCAGACACTTCCAACCCTATACGCTGCATGCGGAACAGTTTGTCCTGCCCCGTATGCCAGAGATAATGAGATGCATAATACTGCATAAATATCAGCGTTTGGTAATTTCCTGCCGTTTTACCCTACGAAGGGTATCGTTCTGCGCAAGTGTATCGGCTTTCACGGCTACAGAATCATTCTGCTGCGGCAAGTTCTTTTCATGCATTCGATAACGCATCAGACGTATATCGCTGATTATGGCCGATGAATGTTCTTTTCCGGTGTAATACATGAATCCGCTCACGCTCTTGTACTTAAATGCAGAATCCGGACGAAGCATCAGGCGCTGTATGCCCGAAGCCTTTACCACCCGACTGATTCCCTGTGTACTGTCGTTATCAAATACCAGGTTCATGGCCATCACTATCTTACCTTCATGCTTACCTTTTGGCAGGAAAGAGAAATTTGCTTCCAGCACCACCTTGTCCCTCTCGTGGAACGAAGTATCAGCCTTCAAATCAAAAGTCAGCTTATTGGTGAGTGTAGAAGAGGTCAGCCAATAAATGGTACGGTCCTGCCAGAGGTCTACCGTATCACCCGACAATGAAACCGCCACTTCTCCACTACTGCGAACAGTCTGCTTTTTCAAAAGCTCAGCAGTAGTCTCCATGCGCTTCTGCAGATTCTGATAAATCGTATTCATCTCGTCGCTGTGACGTGAATACCATACCATAGACGAATCAAACTCCGCCTCTGTTACTCCATGCTTCTGGAATACGTATGCCAGATAAGCCTGTTTCTTGTAATTCTCATCGTAAGGCAAATCTACACTCATCGTAGTTGCCAGATGGTAATCATAAAGCAGGTTCTCCATGGCTTGCGGCTGGATAATTTCTTCCGGCACTTTCTTACCACAGCTCCACATGCCGCACAGCGCCAGCATGGACACTCCTATAAGCAATATTCGTTTCATTTCTTGGCTTCTTTATGGGAAGAATTCGCATGTGTTTCCGTATTCAGGTAATGCGAATAAAAAATAAGCAAGGCAATGATGCCACAACTGATAGCCGCATCGGCAAAGTTAAAAATCGGGCTGAAGAAAATAAAGTGATCACCTCCTACAAAAGGCATCCAGTCAGGCCAGTAGGTATCGATAATCGGGAAATAGAACATATCGACCACCTTGCCATGCAACCAGTCGGAATATCCCTGCCCCAGTGGAACCCACGAAGCGATCTGCGAATGCGTACTCTCGCTGAATATCTCTCCATAGAACACACAGTCGATGATGTTACCCACTGCGCCGGCCAGAATCAAGGAAAGACAAACCAGGTAACCATTCTTCACCTTGTCCGTCCGTTTCACCAGTTTCACCAGATAGACTGTAATCAATATGGCAGCCACGATACGGAAAAGCGTCAGAAACAGTTTGGCAAAAATCTCCAGACCAAAAGCCATACCGTTGTTTTCCGTAAAATAGATATAAAACCAGTCAGTCACATGAATATTCTCATGCAAATACATGTTCGTCTTCACCGCAATCTTGATAAGCTGGTCGATAATCAGCACTCCTGCCACCACAAGAGTAACCAGACGTCCCTGAGTGAAAAATTTTTTCATCTTCTTCAATTTGCAAATTGGATTCAAAAAAATTGAGAACTGAAAATTGAAAATGGATCACTTTGAAAAGTCCCGTTTCTCAATTTTCAATTCCCAAACTTCAATTAAAAATTCATTTCGTTACTTCTTTCCCTGCTGCTTGGCCTCAATACTCAATGTAGCATGAGGAACAGCACGAAGGCGCTCAGCGGGAATCAATTTACCTGTTTCACGACAGATACCGTAAGTTTTGTTTTCAATACGGACAAGCGCCGCACGCAAGTTTTGAATGAACTTCAGCTGACGGGCAGCCAGACGAGTAGTTTCTTCTTTCGATAAGGTATTGGCACCTTCTTCCAACACTTTATATGTGGGAGATGTATCGTCAGTATCGTTACCATCTGTGTTCATTATACTACTTTTCAGTTTCTCATAGTCGCGTTCCGCGAGCTGAAGTTTCTCCATGATAATGGCGCGGAATTCCTCAAGTTCTGCGTCAGAATACCTTGTTTTTTCAGCCATAGTGCTTAAGTTTTAAGTTAATAATAGTATCCACCCGACTAAAGCCGGGTGGATGGGTTCATATTACAGCTTCGTTACATTTACATACAACGAGAAGTCATCAAAGTTAAGTTCGGTACCGTCAACCACTTCATCAGCCAATGTCAGTGAGTTAGCCAGCACCTGGTTGCAAATATAAGTATTATATTCATTTATCGCGTCATCGGTATTTGAATTTTTTGACAGCACGATAGCAATCTTGTCAGTAATTTCAAAACCGCTGCTCTTACGGATATTCTGAATACGGTTCACCAGTTCGCGAGCAATACCTTCACGCTTCAGTTCATCGGTTACAGTCACTTCAAGCGCTACAGTCAGCTTACCTTCGTTGGCTACCAGCCATCCCGGAATGTCTTCGCTGAAGATTTCTACGTCGGCAGCTTCTACCACCGCATCTGTTCCGTCAAGCTGGAAGGTGTAACTTCCGTTCTTTTCCAGTTCAGCAATAGCTTCCTGCGACATACCTGCCACAGCTGCAGCTACAGCC
Organism: uncultured Bacteroides sp.; assembly: GCA_945965395.1. Taxonomy (GTDB): domain Bacteria; phylum Bacteroidota; class Bacteroidia; order Bacteroidales; family Bacteroidaceae; genus Phocaeicola. The sequence goes on along the minus strand of CAMFND010000090.1, from coordinate 19,750 downwards.
TTCATCTGTTTTCCGAATTTCGGGCCCAGTTTCTTGAAGTCACATTTTACTTTCTTCACCAGTACGCCTGCCGCACCATCCACGAACTTGATTTCTTTCACATTCACCTCATTCATGATCAGATCTTTCACGGCTTCGATATGCTGCTTTTGCGCTTCATCTACCACCGGAATCATGATACACTGCAGCGGCTGACGAACCTTGATGTTGACCTTACGACGCAAAGCCAATACCATAGAAGTCACATCCTGTGCCATCTGCATACGTGCTTCCAGTTCTGCATTAATCAGGTTTTCATCGGCTACCGGGAACTTGGCAAGGTGAACAGATACTACCTGGTCACGTCCGGTCACTGCAATCAAATCCATGTACAAACGGTCTGCATAGAACGGAGCAATCGGTGCCATCAGCTTAGCTACCGTTTCCAAACAAGTGTACAATGTCTGGTAAGCAGACAACTTATCAGTTGACATGGCACTACCCCAGAAACGTTTACGGTTCAGACGTACGTACCAGTTACTCAAGTTATCGTTTACAAAGTCTGTAATCAGACGGCCAGCCTTTGTCGGTTCGTAATCGGCAAAGCAAGCATCCACATTCTTAATCAATGAATTCAACAGTGAAAGAATCCAACGGTCAATTTCCGGACGCTCGTTCATCGGCACATCTTCTTCAGCGTATGTAAAGCCATCTACATTGGCATACAGTGCAAAGAATGAGTAAGTATTATACAATGTTCCAAAGAACTTACGACGTACTTCATCCACTCCGTCAGTATCGAACTTCAGGTTGTCCCATGGAGAAGAATTAGTAATCATGTACCAGCGCAACGGGTCGGAACCAAACTTCTCGATTGCACCGAACGGATCTACGGCATTACCCAGACGCTTAGACATCTTGTTTCCGTTCTTGTCGAGTACCAGACCGTTTGAAATCACGTTCTTGTAAGCCACACTGTCGAACACCATTGTAGCAATGGCATGCAATGTGAAGAACCATCCACGAGTCTGGTCCACACCTTCCGCGATGAAGTCGGCCGGATAGTAGCTGCGTGAATCTACCAGTTCCTTGTTTTCGAACGGATAGTGCAACTGTGCATACGGCATGGCACCTGAGTCAAACCATACGTCAATCAAATCTGATTCACGCTTCATCGGTTTGCCTGAAGCAGATACCAGGATGATGTCGTCCACATACGGACGGTGCAAATCAATCTTATCGTAATTTTCCTTGTTATATACACCTGGCTGGAATCCTAATTTCTTATACGGATTTTCAGTCATGAAGCCAGCAGCAACAGACTTTTCAATCTCGTTGTACAGTTCTTCTACTGAACCGATGCAAATTTCTTCGCCATCCTCACTTCTCCAGATAGGCAACGGAGTACCCCAGTAGCGCGAACGGCTCAAGTTCCAGTCATTCAAGTTTTCCAGCCACTTGCCGAAACGTCCGGAGCCAGTTGATTCAGGTTTCCAGTTGATGGTCTTGTTCAACTCAATCATACGGTCCTTGCAAGCAGTAGAGCGAATAAACCAGCTATCCAGCGGATAGTACAACACCGGTTTGTCGGTACGCCAGCAGTGCGGATAGTTGTGCACGTGCTTTTCAGTCTTGAATGCCAGTCCCTGCTGTTTCAGCATCATGCAGATATATACGTCGAGCGATTCAGCAGCCTGTGCAGCCTTTTCATCGTATTTTCCATCTACAGTGAACTGCGGGTCGTATGCATTCTTCACCCAACGGCCTTCATATTCCTTATATTTTTCTACATCGACACATTCCTTTACGAAAGCCTCATCCAGTTCCTCCATCAGGTAGAACTTACCGGTCAGGTCAACCATCGGGCGAGTCTCGCCTTTCTTGTTAATCATAAACAAAGAAGGAATACCTGCCGCACGAGCCACGTTCGCATCGTCCGCACCAAATGTCGGTGCAATGTGTACGATACCCGTACCGTCTTCTGTAGTTACATAATCACCCGGAATTACACGGAAAGCTTTAGCCGAAGCTTCTTTCCAGGAACCGTCTTCTGCAGCTTCCACTGGTTTCACCCATGGGATAAGCTGCTCGTATTCCATGCCAACCAGATCCGTACCCTTGTACTCGCCTACCACCTTGAACGGAATCAGTTTATCACCCGGCTTGTAGTCTTCCAGCGCAATATCTTCTGCCTTTTTATTGAAATGCGTATAGAGCAAAGGTTTGGCAAGTACCACCGTCATCTTTTCTCCATTATAAGCATTGTAAGTCTGAACTGCTACGTAGTCAATCTTCGGACCCACACAGAGTGCCGTATTTGAAGGCAATGTCCACGGAGTAGTAGTCCATGCAATGAAATAAGGTATACCCCACTCTGCCATTTCCGGCTTCGGATTCTTCATCTTGAACTGACCTACCACGGTAAGATCTTTCACGTCGCGGTAACATCCCGGCTGGTTCAACTCATGCGAACTCAAACCTGTACCTGCTGCCGGAGAATACGGCTGGATGGTATATCCCTTGTACAGCAAACCTTTCTTGTAAAGCTGCTGCAACAGCCACCACAAAGTTTCAATGTAACGGTTATCGTAGGTAATGTACGGATTTTCCAGATCTACCCAGTAACCCATCTTATGGGTAAGGTCAGTCCATTCTTTAGTGAACTTCATGACATCCGTGCGGCAATGCTTGTTGTAATCTGCCACCGAAATCGTTTTACCGATATCCTCTTTGGTGATTCCAAGTGCTTTTTCTACTCCCAGTTCCACTGGAAGTCCGTGTGTGTCCCATCCAGCTTTACGCTTCACCTGGAAACCTTTCATGGTCTTGAAACGACAGAATGTATCCTTAATTGTACGTGCCATCACGTGATGAATACCCGGCATACCGTTAGCCGAGGGAGGACCTTCGTAGAACACGAAAGAAGGATACCCCTCACGTTCTGTCATACTTTTAGAGAACACATCGTTTTCATCCCATTTTTTCAGCACCTCCTTGTTTATTTCTGACAAGTTGAGCTGAGAATATTCAGTAAACTTCTTACTCATAATTATGTGGTTTTTATCTAATTTCTAATCATTCAGGAAGTAACCTCCCAAATTTAGGCTGCAAATTTATAAGAAAAAAAGGTTATATAAAAGAAATAAGAAAAAAATACTACCGGATAGCATAGTTTATAAACTTAAATAAACCTATTAAAATGAAAGGCCGAATATGCACAATTTATCTAGCGTCGTTTTTTGCTTGAGCATTCATAACAACCCTTATATTTGTTTTTCAAAAAATCTCCTTACCTTTAACGCCCTAACCCTTTACTATTTTTATATGAAAAAAATCAGTACAATTTTATGGATGGTGGCAATATGGATGGTGGGACTGATGCCGGTTCGTGCCGCCGCAGGAGTACCAAGCTGTGACCTGCAGAGTGAAAAAGGTGAAACCGTAATTTGCCGCGGAGTAGAAGCACACACATCCGGTCCAATGCTTCAGGTGGGACAGGTAGCACCCGATTTTCACGCCGTCAATGCAAAGATGGAAGAAGTAAGTTTATCCGAGTTCAAGGGAAAGAAAGTGATACTGAACATTTTCCCCAGTCTGGACACTCCAACATGTGCCTTATCCGTAAGGCAATTCAATGCCCGGGTCGCAGGGCTGGAAAACACGGTCGTGTTATGCTTATCCATGGACCTGCCCTTCGCACAGTCACGTTTCTGTTCTACCGAAGGGCTGGACAATGTCATTCCGCTGTCCGTATTCCGCAGCCGTGATTTTGTCGCACACTACGGTCTCCAGCTAGCCGACGGACCCTTGGAAGGTTTAATGGCCCGTGCCGTCATTGTAGTGGACGAGAGCGGAAAGGTAAGTTACACCCAGCTGGTGGAAAACATTTCCCACGAACCGGACTACGAAGCGGCTTTAAAAGCTGTACAATAAGCAGAAAGTGAAGGGATGCTCATTCCCTTCCTTTTGCATTAAATCGGAACCCCACCCCTAACATCAGGTTGTTGGGATCCTTGAAGTCGTGCAACTGATACCCCACATACAGAAAGAGGTTCTTGGTGATATCGGTTTTCAAAGCCAGTATCTGATAGAATGAATCGGTGTCGGCTCCTTTGCAGATAACATTCCGACCAATACCTAAATTGATAGAGAATATCGGCATCACAACTTCTGCCCGCACGGAAAGCCCTACAGCAAACTGTTCGCGGAAAGGAGGACGATAGAACTTGATGGTCTCCGCATCGGGCTGCCCCACACTATTGGCTATGTAACTGGAAATATTGGCACTTTCATCGTACTGTGCATCGACTGATACACCGGCTCTGAAGTAACGGCTGAAGTTGTACATCGGCGTAAAATTCAGCCCGAGAATACCAAATGAACCGGGCACCAACACAGGATTTCCACCTTCTGGAAACACGCCTTTCTTCCGGGTGGCTCCATACACAATGAGGTCGTAACTGACATAGGGGTCGAAAGGCGGACGCCGAACAATGCCGGAAGAGCCATCTGCCAGCGTAACACGCGACGTCCCTCCAAAATAACGTGTCAAACCGATACTGGCTCCCAAGGTATTCACTCCCGCATTGGGATAAGCGGTATTCCCGTTTGAAAAGTGCGTCGCACCGATTCCTGCCCTAAGATTTGTCTGCGCATCCAGTTGCCAGTTCAACAGGAAACTCAAGTGAATGTACGCATTCATTTTGGAACCTACCACCCTGTTGTAGGGGTTCGATTCCGCATCATACTTCTTCCATCCGAAAGAGGCTCCGAAGTTCCATTCATAATCCAGTGACAACCGGGGAGTCAGACTGGCTATGCGCGAGGTCTGAAAGGCGTACACTGACCAGGGGTTTCCCAGTTCGGAAGAATGGAAAAACGTGTTATACCCCACCCCGATTCCTTGTACGGCATGAGGATACATTCGGCCGAAATAAGTATCCGGCGCAAACTTGAACCCGTATTTCAAATGAACCGACAGGTTTTTCCGGATGGGAGAAAACGTGGCATTGTTTCCGGCAAAGAACTCATGCGTGGGAAAAACATAAGCCGGCTTGACGTCAATGCCTGCCATGTGAATCATTTTCCGGGAAAGACTGTCCTTGCCATCGGCATAGAGAGAAAGTGCACGGAACAACACAAGCGCACACATGCACAGTCTGACTGCAAGTCTATTTATCTTCATCGGTAATTGCAATAGGAATGATTAAATAATTAAACGGTTTCTTGCTGGAAAGCGTACCGGAGATTTCTAATTTCTTTCCGGTCAGCGAGTTGGAAAGATAGGCTTTATAAGGTACGTTATACTGCTCTATTCCATTATACACTTCCAGCCATACGTGCTTGCATGCCTCTACCGTTTTCGATACCTTCAATTCCTTGTCGAGCCCCGCATCCAGCCGTTGTGCCTGATGACGGAAAGAGACCCTCGTGCCATACAATCCCGGTGTGCCGTTCACTATATCCGGAATCTCCACCTGGGAAGCAGCATCGCCCAGCAACTTCCGTAAATCGTTTTCATCTCCTCCCCAGCCGCCATACTGCATGTAAAACTCCACGATACGGGCTGAATTTTTATAAGGATAAAAATACACTGTGGCAGGGCTACTGGCATCCAGGGTATTCACTTCCACCTGTTCTACGGGTTCCAGCATGTAATCGGAGGAAGAGAACTGACTCCAGTCGTATGCCACACTGTCTATCTGATATTTACGGGTAGGAGAAAAAGACACGCGAATCACCTTCTCTTCATAACGGTTGCCCACCCTGACAAATGTTTCAAACGGCTGGTCATAGAGATTCTCGCCGGAAATAAAATGCAATTCACTGCCGTTTCTTTTTTCCACACGAAAATCCAGAAACGCATTCTTGCAATACACAATGCCGGTTTCTCCTTCCTCAAAAGGAAGATATTTGGAGTTTTTCCCTTCCAGATCTGTGGCCGACACTGCGACCCCTTCCCTCAGACTTTCTACCCCTAAAATATCCCAGTTGTCTGCCTCAATGCAAACAGTTACTTCTTTTTCTGTTTCGGATAAAGACACGGAAGGTTCTGCCGACAGGAATCTGTCAATAAAAACATCGCTGTTGCATCCGGCCAAAAGCCACGCGACAGCGAGAATACCGCATTGCAGCCTACGGAATGTGTTTTTCATTATCACATGCATTTACTTGTTCATAGGTTTATGATTCAAAACATAAAGTTAGACAGTTTTTCAATATGGCAAACATATTTCTGCAAAAAAGCCCTTCATTGACACATTTTTTAGCAGTAAAAGAAGTTAGCTAACAAGCATTATAATATCAATGATTTTACGTACATTTGTCTGACATTCTATTAAACTCGCATACGTATGAAATATTTTGAAGTGACCTTTACCGCACAGCCGTGCAATGAAACTATCACAGATGTATTATCGGGACTGACAGCCGACATCGGTTTTGAAAGTTTCGTGGAATGTGAAAACGGCATGAAGGCCTACATCCAGCAGAGCCAGTTCGACGAGGCCGCGCTTAAGCAAGTGGTGGAAGATTTTCCGATACCCGGCGCAAGCATCAGTTACTCCATTACGGAGCCGGAAGACAAGAACTGGAACGAGGAATGGGAAAAGAATTTCTTCCAGCCCATCGTCATCGACAACCGCTGCGTGATTCACAGTACCTTCCACAAGGATTACCCGAAGGCCGAATACGACATCGTCATCAATCCGCAGATGGCTTTCGGTACCGGACACCACGAAACCACCAGCTCTATCTTAGGAGAACTGTTAGAGGCTGACCTGAAAGGCAAATCGGTGCTCGACATGGGATGCGGCACATCTATCCTGGCCATCCTGGCCAGCATGAGAGGAGCCGGAAAGGTGACCGCCATCGACATTGACGACTGGTGCGTGAACAACTCGCGCGACAACATTGCCCTGAACGGCATTTCCAATATCACCGTGGAACTGGGAGATGCTTCCCTGCTGAACGGACGGGAACCTTTTGATGTGGTGATAGCCAATATCAACCGCAACATTCTGCTGCAGGACATGCCGGCTTATGCGGCCTGCATGAAGAAAGGTTCGGAACTATACATCAGCGGATTCTACACGGAAGACATTCCGGTGCTGCGCGAAAAAGCGGAGAGTCTGGGCATGGAATACGTGCATCACCGCGAAAAGCACAACTGGGCTGCCGTGAAATTTATCATGAAATAAGCAAGCTGCCTAAATAACGGCAAAGGCTGTCAGCGCTTCAATGCCCTGACAGCCTTTTTCATGTCTTCACTCACACGGTAGGACTCACCGATTTTCTGAATGGTCTTACGGAAAGTAAAATCGTCCAGATGACAATGACGCAGAAAAACCATGGTCTGTTCCGGAAACTTGACAAAACAGAATGAAAGTGCCCAGGCCACAGCCATGCGCACATAATATCCCTCATGACGAATCCCGTCGAGCAGGGAAAGATACTCCTCCAGGTGGGCTTCATCCAGGAAATAGCTCATTCCCATCACCACGCCGAAACGTACCTCATACTCGCCCGATGCCTTCATCCATTCTTTCAGGTATTCCCAAAGCCGCACCTCGTTACGGCGGATAAAAGCTTTTCCTCCTCCAAACTTAAACGTATCGCACACCGACCAGCTGTTGATAATCCACACAAAACGTGTCACACGGTGAAGATAGACTTCCACGTCCTCGTCAGGACGGATACATCCCAACACCATACCTTGCAGCATACGTTCTTCCATGTAGAACCCGTCGGCTGTGTCAAAGTAGCGCTCCCAGTCTGCCTTGGCAATCCTTGCAGCCAGTTTCCGCAACGCCGGCAAACGAATGCCCAACACATGTTCCACCCCCGGGTGAAGCCCCTCGGTAAACTTGCGGTTTCCCTCTTCCGCCAGTATCAGCAGATGTTCTTTGACGGTCAGACCGTCCAGTCGAAACTCTTCCATACCTTATTATATAGCAAGATTTAAAATGTGGAACAAAGATAGGAAAAATTGAAAAATTTCCACCCATTTGTTTGGCGTTTTCATATTAATGGTTACCTTTGCGAGTGAAACAATAAAAAAACAAGAAAAATAACATTATGAATCTTTCTACGGTAAATACATTCTTCTGGTGGCGCCGCTTACAACTCCAAAGGTCGTAAGGGAACTCAGTCGCATGTATATACCTCAATAGTAATAGTATCACAGAAGGGCTGTCGTAACTTTACGACGGCCCTTTTTGTTTTTTCACCCTAATGCAAACAAGTACACTCATGAAAACTTATCAAGTAAACCAGGAAGGATTTTATGGAGATTTTGGTGGAGCCTACATACCGGAAATTCTCCATCGCTGTGTGGAAGAATTACGCAATGCCTACCGCAAGGTGCTGGCAGACGAAGGATTCCAGAAAGAATACGATGCGTTGCTCAAGGACTACGTAGGACGTCCTTCACCACTTTACCTTGCCCCACGCTTGTCGGAAAAATACGGATGCAAGATTTACCTGAAACGGGAGGACCTGAACCATACGGGAGCGCACAAAATCAACAACGCCATCGGCCAGGTGCTTCTGGCCCGGAGAATGGGCAAGAAACGCATCATCGCCGAAACAGGAGCCGGACAACACGGAGTAGCCACGGCTACGGTATGCGCCCTGATGGGAATGGAATGTGTGGTCTACATGGGAAAGACCGACGTGGAACGGCAGCGGGTAAACGTGGAACGCATGCAGATGTTAGGGGCCAGGGTGGAAGCCGTGACTTCGGGCAACATGACCCTGAAGGATGCCACGAACGAAGCCATACGCGACTGGTGCTGCCACCCGGCGGATACGTACTATGTGATTGGTTCCACGGTGGGGCCTCATCCCTACCCCGACATGGTAGCCCGCTTGCAGTCGGTCATCAGCAAGGAAATCAAAAAGCAACTGATGGAACACGAAGGACGTGACTATCCGGACTACCTGATGGCCTGTGTGGGAGGAGGAAGCAATGCCGCCGGAACCATCTATCACTACCTGGACGATGAACGGGTGAAAATCATCTTAGCGGAAGCCGGAGGAAAGGGAGTGGAAACGGGATTGTCGGCCGCTACCATCCAGCTGGGCCGGCTGGGCATCATTCATGGTTCTAAAACCCTGGTCATGCAGGATGAAGACGGACAGATTCTGGAACCGTACTCCGTTTCGGCCGGACTGGATTACCCCGGCATCGGTCCCATGCATGCCAACTTAGCCGCACAGAAAAGAGCCACCGTGCTGGCTGTTAACGACGACGAAGCCCTGCGGGCTGCCTTCGAACTGACACGGCTGGAGGGCATCATTCCGGCACTGGAATCGGCCCATGCCTTAGGGGCTCTGAAGAAAGTGAAGTTCCAGCCCTCGGACATCGTGGTGCTGACCGTGTCGGGAAGAGGCGACAAAGACATTGACACTTATCTGAAATACAAAAACAACCCTGAAATTTTTTAAACGAGAAAAAACATGAAGAAATTTGCTTATACCACCCGCTACAAAACGCTGCCCGGCGACTTGCATACGCCCGTGAGCACGTACCTGAAGGTGCGCGACCTGTTTCCGCAAAGTATTCTGCTGGAAAGTTCCGATTACCACGGAGTGGAAAACAACCGCTCTTTTATCGGACTGAATCCCATTGCCAGTTTCTCCGTGAACCACGGAATCGTGACCACGGTCTTTCCGGACAAAAGCCGTGAAGAGCGTCCGCTCACTCCCGATTTCCAGGTGGAAGATGCTTTTCAGTATTTCCTGAGACAGTTTCAGGTGGAAGGAGAATATGCCCGCTACGGAGGAGTGTACGGCTACACCACGTTCAATGCCGTCCGCTATTTCGAACAGATTCCGGTGAAAGACAGCAGCGCCCCGAAGAACGATGCGCCGGAGATTCTCTACATTCTCTACAAGTACCTGATTGTGTTCAACGACTTCCAGAGCGAGATGGTGCTGGTGGAGCTGCAGGGCAACGACGAGCCGAGCTACATTGACGAAGTGGAGAAGGCGGTACTGAACCGCAACTACACCACCTACGCCTTTCGGACGACGGGCGACACCACCAGTACGCTGACCGACGAGGAGCACAAGGCCAATATCCGCAAGGGCATTGCCCACTGCAAGAGAGGCGACGTGTTTCAGATTGTGCTTTCCCGCCGTTTCATCCAGCGCTATGAAGGCGATGATTTCACCCTCTACCGGGCGTTGAGAAGCATCAATCCTTCACCCTACCTGTTCTATTTTGATTTCGGCGGTTTCCGGATTTTCGGCTCCTCTCCCGAAACGCATTGCAAGATTGAAGCGGGAAAAGCCACCATCGACCCCATTGCCGGCACCACCCGCAGAAGTGGAGACAAAAAGACGGATGCCGCACTGACCGAAGCCCTGCTGGCCGACCCGAAGGAGAATGCCGAACATGTGATGCTGGTGGACCTGGCACGGAATGACTTGAGCCGGAATTGCCACGACACACACGTGGAGTTCTACAAACAGCCGCAATACTACAGCCATGTGATTCACTTAGTGAGCAGGGTAAGCGGCACACTGGACAAGGAAGCCGACCCGATTAAAACATTCATTGACACCTTTCCGGCCGGTACCCTCAGCGGAGCTCCCAAAGTAAAAGCCATGCAGCTCATCAGTGAAATCGAGCCGCACAACCGGGGGGCTTACGGAGGTTGCATCGGCTTCATCGGACTGAACGGCGATTTGAACCAGGCCATCACCATCCGCACCTTCGTAAGCCGTAACAACGAGCTCTGGTTTCAAGCCGGAGGGGGCATCGTAGCCAAAAGTGACGAGAACAATGAACTGCAAGAAGTAAACAACAAGTTGGGAGCATTGAAAAAAGCCATTCTCCTGGCCGAAAAAATATAACACACCATGAAAATTGTCATCATCGATAACTACGACTCATTTGTGTACAACCTGAGTCACCTGCTCAAGGAGTTAGGAGCAGAAGTCACCGTGAAACGCAACAACCAGTTCCGGCTGGAGGAGCTGGAGGAATTCGACAAGATTCTGCTGTCGCCCGGTCCCGGCGTTCCGGAAGAAGCCGGCCTGCTGCTGGATGTCATCCGCAGGTATGCCGGAAAGAAACCGATATTGGGAGTCTGCCTGGGCGAACAGGCCATCGGCGAAGTGTACGGAGGAAAACTGACCAACCTGGATGAGGTGTTCCACGGCATACAAAGTCCCGTCAGTCTGACCGTGAAGGACTATCTGTTCGAAGGACTTCCCTCTACCGTACAGGTAGGAAGATACCATTCCTGGGTAGTCGACCAAAAAGATTTCCCGGATTGCCTGGAGGTAACCGCTGTAAGTGAAGAAGGATACATCATGGCACTCCGCCACCGCACACTCGATGTGCGAGGCGTGCAGTTTCATCCGGAATCTGTTCTCACTCCCGAAGGAAAACAGATGCTGGGCAACTGGATACACCATCAATAAAGAAAACCCTATTTTCTCACTCATAAAACTTAGATACACAATATGAAACAAATACTGAAACGGATATTCCACCACGAAGAGCTGACACGCGAAGAAGCCTGCACGCTGATGCAGAGAATGACCGGTGGTGAGATGAATGAAGCACAGACAGCCGCCCTGCTTGCCGCCTTCCAGATGCGCGGGGTCAAAGTGGACGAGCTGGTCGGCTTCCGCGATGCCCTGCTTCAAGCTTGCGTGCCCATCGACTTGCATGAATTTCATCCCATTGACATCGTGGGTACCGGAGGAGACGGGAAAAACACCTTCAACATCTCCACATGTGCCTGCTTTGTCGTGGCCGGAGCCGGTTACCGGGTAGCCAAGCACGGAAACTACGGAGCTACTTCGGTGAGCGGGGCCAGCAACGTGATGGAACGCTACGGAGTAAAATTCACAAACGACGCGGACAAGTTGAAACGTTCCATCGAACAATGCGGCATGGCTTATCTGCACGCTCCCCTCTTCCATCCAGCCCTAAAAACCGTGGCTCCCGTACGGAAGGCATTAGGAGTACGTACCTTATTTAATTTATTAGGTCCGCTGGTCAATCCCTGCCATCCGGCCTGCCAGTTGTTAGGAGTGGCCGACCTCCCACAGATGCGGCTTTACACCAACACACTCCAGCAGCTCGGCATCCAGTTTGCCGTGGTCAACAACCTGGACGGATACGATGAAATCTCACTGACCGACGAATTCAAGGTGATGACCAACCGTTACGAAACCATCTATCGTCCTTCGGAATTAGGTTTTTCCATGGCACACCAGGAAGAGCTTTACGGAGGAAACACCCCGGAAGAGGCAGCCGCCATTTTCGACCGGGTGCTGCACAATGAAGGCAGCAAGGCACAGACCGACTGTGTGCTGATCAATGCCTCGTTTGCCATCCAGGCACTGGAGCCTCAGAAGAAAATAGAAGAATGTGTGGCATTGGCCAAAGAATCGCTCGAAAGCGGAAAAGCCCTGGCCACTCTACGCAAGTTCCTTACCCTTAACCAATAAACGAACGATGACTACTGATATCTTACAAACCATTGTGGCTCATAAGCGCACAGAAATTGCCCTTCAGGAAGAAGCTGTATCTCAAGACTTCCTCATCCAGCAGTTGGGTACTCCCCGTCCGTCGAAAAGCCTGAAGCAGGCACTGGCTGCATCGCCCTCGGGCATCATTGCGGAATTCAAACGACGCTCCCCATCGAAAGGATGGATTGCTCCACAGGCAGACCCGACCGTCATCGTCCCCGGCTATGAGCGTGCAGGTGCCTCCGGCATCTCCGTACTGACCGACCCAAAATTCTTTGGCGGCAACCTGAAAGATTTGCAGGCCGTCCGCCCGCTGATACACCTTCCGGTGCTGCGAAAAGATTTTATCGTCAGTCCCTACCAGTTATATCAAGCCAAGCTGGCCGGTGCGGATGTGGTGCTTCTGATTGCAGCCGCCCTGACCGTGGACGAATGTAAAGCCTTGGGAAAATTGGCCCACCAGTTAGAGATGGAAGTCCTGCTGGAGATACACACAGAAAAGGAACTCGACTACCTGCACGAGCATGTAGACCTGATTGGAGTCAACAACCGGAACTTAGGCACGTTTCATACGGATGTGGAGAATTCGTTCCGCCTGGCCCGGAAGTTGCCGAAAGAACTGCTGTGGGTATCCGAAAGCGGCATCTCGCAACCCGACACATTCATACAACTGCGTGAAGCCGGTTTCAGGGGATTCCTGATGGGAGAAACTTTCATGAAAACGCCTTCACCGGAAAAGGCTTTGTCGGACTTTCTTCAAGCTCTTGCCTTATGATTGTCAAAGTGTGCGGCATGAGGGAGGCGGAGAACATCCGTCAGGTGGAGCAAACAGGGGCCGACTGGATGGGATTCATCGACTACGAAGGTTCTCCCCGCTATGTACCGGGCGTACCGGAATACCTGCCGGAGTCGGTGCAGAAAGTGGGGGTGTTTGTCAATGCTTCCCTTCCGCGAATCCGGGAAAGGAGGACAGCATGGCAACTGAATTTCGTCCAGCTCCACGGAAAGGAATCGCCGGAGTTTTGCCGGGAAGTGCAACAGACCGGCCTACGCGTCATCAAGGCCTTCGCCCTGCGTACGCCTGACGACCTGCTGGCAACGGAAAGCTATGCCGCCTGCTGCGACTATTTTCTGTTCGACACTCCCTGCAACGGATTCGGAGGCTCCGGCAAAAGCTTCGACTGGGAAATGCTGACGCACTACCACGGCGAGACGCCTTTCCTGTTAAGCGGAGGGCTGAAGCCTGAAAGCCTGGATGCGTTACTGAAATTCAGCCATCCCCGCTGGGCCGGCATCGACCTGAACAGCGGCTTTGAACAGGCTCCCGGCCTGAAAGATGCGGCTGCCCTCTCTGACTTTATTGACTCTTTCAAACAAAACAAGTACAACCTCTAAAAAACTTACTGATATGAATCGCATTGACCAATTATTCCAGACACATAAAGACCACGTGCTTTCCATTTATTTCTGTGCAGGTACCCCAACTTTGGAAGGTACCGCCGAAGTCATCCGCACCTTAGAGCGGAAAGGAGTACAGATGATTGAAATCGGTATCCCGTTCAGCGACCCGATGGCCGACGGTCCTGTCATTCAGCACGCAGCCACACAGGCCCTGCGCAACGGCATGACGCTCCGCAGACTCTTCGGCCAGCTGGAGCAAATCCGCACAGATGTCCGCATCCCGCTGGTGCTGATGGGCTACCTGAACCCCATCATGCAGTATGGTTTCGAGAATTTCTGCCGGCAATGTCAGGCATGCGGCATCGACGGCGTGATTATTCCCGACCTTCCTTATAAGGATTACCTGGAAAGCTATCGCCCCATTGCACAACAATACGGCATCCACGTGATTATGCTCATCACACCGGAAACCAGCGAAGAACGCATCCGGCAAATCGATGCGCATACCGACGGATTCATCTATATGGTATCTTCTGCGGCCGTGACGGGAGCACAAAAGGAATTCAATGCACAAAAGCAGGCTTACTTCCAGCGTATCAAGCAAATGCAGTTGCGAAATCCACGGATGATCGGGTTCGGAATCTCCAATAAATCCACTTACGAATCGGCAGCGGCATACGCCTCTGGATGCATCATCGGGAGCAAGTTCGTGACCTTGCTCGAAGAAGAAGAAAATGCAGAAAAAGCTATCGACAAACTGTTGGAAATGCTAAAAAACGAAGGATAATTAATCATTCTGTTATTTTTAGCGGCTTATTCTTTTAGTCAAAGCATATTTTTGCTATCTTTGTGCCAAACTAAACGAAGCGTCAAATGATAAAACCAGATTATCCTTCCGTATTACTCATCTACACTGGAGGCACAATCGGTATGATTGAAAATCCGGAAACCGGTGCCCTGGAGGCATTTAACTTCGACCAACTTCAGGAAAACGTGCCGGAACTGAAACGGTTCAACTACCGCATTTCCTCTTACCAGTTTAACCCTCCTATCGACTCCTCGGACATGGAGCCGGCCTTGTGGGCCAAACTGGTCAAAATCATCCAGTATAACTACGATAACTTCGACGGGTTCGTGATTCTGCACGGCACGGACACCATGGCTTATACCGCTTCCGCACTGAGCTTCATGCTGGAGAACCTGAGCAAACCGGTCATTCTT
This sequence comes from uncultured Bacteroides sp., assembly GCA_945965395.1. Classification (GTDB taxonomy): domain Bacteria; phylum Bacteroidota; class Bacteroidia; order Bacteroidales; family Bacteroidaceae; genus Phocaeicola. Next base: position 4,657 of record CAMFND010000090.1, on the reverse strand, counting down.
ACCGGAAGTCAGCTGCCCATTGGTGTGCTACGTACAGACGGAAAGGAAAATCTGATTACTTCTATCGAAATAGCCGCTGCAAAACATCCGGACGGAACTGCCGTGGTACCGGAAGTCTGCATTTTCTTCGAGAACCACCTGTTGCGCGGAAACCGTACGACCAAAATTAATGCAGAAAACTTCAACGCGTTCCGTTCTTACAATTATCCGGCACTGGCCACGGCCGGTATCCACATCAAGTACGAATACGACCGTATCCGGAAGGTGGATCCCAACCTGCCCATGCATGCACACTATGTCTTCGATACGAATGTGATTATCCTGACACTTTTCCCGGGTATTCAGGAAAACATCGTGCGCACGGTGCTCAATACGCCCGGTCTGAAAGCGGTAGTGCTCAAGACGTACGGCTCCGGAAATGCGCCCCAGAAGCCCTGGTTCATCCACTTGCTGGCAGAAGCTACGGCAAAGGGAATTGTCATCGTCAACATTTCACAATGCCAGACGGGTATGGTAGAAATGGCACGTTACGAAACCGGTCTGCACCTGCTCGATGCGGGTGTCATCAGCGGATATGATGCCACCGTGGAAAGCGTACTCACCAAGCTGATGTTCCTGCTCGGCCACGGGCTTACTCCCAAGGAAATACGCAGCGAAATGAACCGTTCAATAGCCGGAGAGTTTACCAAGCCCGTGTTGTAACCTAAATGTAACATCTATTTCATAAGGACGAAACAAGAAAGGGTCATCTTTGTAACGAAAACTAAATCACATTGAATTTTGTATTAATTAATAGAAAATACGCATGAACGATTACCGGATTTTAGTTGTAGACGATGAAGAAGACTTGTGCGAGATTCTAAAGTTCAATCTCGAAATGGAAGGATACATGGTAGATACTGCCAATTCCGCCGAAGAAGCCTTGAAACTTGAATTGCCACGTTACAACCTGATACTGCTGGACGTGATGATGGGAGAAATTTCCGGATTCAAAATGGCCAGCATGATGAAAGAGAACAAGGATACACAGAATATTCCTATCATTTTCATCACTGCAAAGGATACGGAGAACGATACGCTGACCGGATTCAACCTGGGAGCGGACGACTATATTTCAAAGCCTTTCTCTCTGCGTGAAGTCATCATGAGAGTAAAAGCGGTGTTACGACGCACAGCCGGCGTACAGACTCAGGTGCCCGAACAGCTGATTTATAAAGGACTGTCGGTCAACATTCCGAAGAAGAAAGTAACCATCAACAACGAGGAAATTTCATTAACGAAAAAGGAATTTGAAATACTTCTGCTCCTGTTGCAGAACCAGGGACGCGTATTCTCCCGCGAAGACATTCTGGCGAAAGTATGGCACGATGAAGTGTACGTGCTCGACCGTACGATTGATGTGAATATCACTCGCCTTCGCAAGAAAATCGGTGAATACGGTGCTTGTATCGTAACCCGTCTCGGTTATGGATACTGTTTCGAATGTGAATAAATTACGGTGGCACAATCATGACAAAATTTTCTTATCGCATCCTCCCTTTCAGTCAGAGGCTGTTTCTTTCTGTCATATTCCTTTTCCTGGGATATGCAGTATGCTTCATGCTGTTTCAATACAAACGCGAAAAGGCTTACAAAATAGAATTACTGAACACGCAGTTGCAAAACTATAACAACCAGCTGTGTGACTTTCTGGCCGATCATCATGGGGTCAATCCTGATTCCATGCAGAGCTATGTGACCACTCACATGATGCCCAACCTGCGGGTGACGCTCATTGAGCCGTCGGGGAAAGTCGTATACGACAATACAAATGCCAACTGGAAAAGCTTTGCCAACCACTCTTTACGCAAGGAAGTGCAAGACGCACTTATGTATGGAAGCGGCTATTCCATCAGCCGCCAGTCGGAAAGCATTCAGGGAGAGGAATATTTTTATTCCGCACGCTATTATCCTCCCTACCGCATCATCATACGGTCTGCCCTTCCCTACAACCTGAGTCTGGCAGAACACTTGCAGGCTGACTCAGGCTACCTATGGTTTGCGCTGATTATCTGTTTGGTACTGATTTTCATCTTCTACCGTTTTACTAGGAAGCTGGGCAAGTCCATCACCAAACTGCAACAGTTTGCCATGAAGGCCGACCGGAACGAACCGATTGACATGGACATCCTGCAAACTTTCCCAAAGAACGAATTAGGAGAGATTTCACAACATATCATTAAGATATACAAACGCCTGCACCGGGCGAAAGAAGCTCTCTACATTGAGCGTGAGAAACTGATTTCGCACCTTCAAACCTCACACGAGGGATTGGGTGTCTTTACCAAAGAACGGCAGGAAATCCTGGTCAACAACCTGTTTACGCAATACATCAACAACATATCCGACCGCAACCTGCGTTCTACCAATGAAATTTTCGACATTCCGGAACTACAACCCATCATTGAGTTCTTAAACCGGAACGAGGGTAATTTCAGCAAAGAGGAAAAGCGGTATGCCATGCACCTCAACAAGAACGCTCGCTCGTTTACCGTGGAATGCATTATCTTTCAAGATATGTCGTTCGAAATATCCATCAACGATATTACTCAGGAAGAAGAGCAGGCCCGCCTGAAACGCCAGCTGACACAGAACATTGCTCATGAGCTGAAAACGCCCGTCAGCAGTATTCAGGGATACCTGGAAACCATTATCAGCAACCCGAACATTCCGCAAGAAAATGTCCGTGTCTTCTTGGAAAGAAGCTATGCCCAGAGCAACCGCCTGACCTTCCTGCTACGCGACATCTCTGTGCTGACCCGAATGGACGAGGCACCGGAACTGGTAGAGAAAGAGCAGGTAAACCTGAGCAAGATTGTAGAAAACATTTTGAACGAGGTGGCGCTCGGACTGGAAGAAAAGCATATCACTGTGGTGAACAAGCTCCCGTCGGAAGTCATACTGACAGGAAGCAGTTCGCTGCTCTACTCTATCTTCCGCAACCTGACCGACAATGCCATAGCCTATGCGGGTAATAACATACAGATTACCATCAACTGCTTCCGCGAGGATGAGAAATTCTACTATTTCAGTTTCTCTGATACCGGCGTGGGAGTACCCGAAGAGCACTTGAACCGCCTGTTCGAACGCTTCTATCGGGTAGATAAGGGACGTTCACGGAAATTAGGAGGTACAGGTTTGGGACTAGCCATCGTGAAAAACGCCGTATTGTTCCATGGCGGAACCATCTTCGCCAAGAACATGCCGAAGGGAGGACTGGAATTTGTCTTCACACTGAAAAAGGACATACAAGGATAAAGCACTCCAGGCAAGACATTCTGTACTTATTAAAAACTAAAACTGCTACAATTCTCCTCCAATGCCAGTACTTCTTTGGCAGTACTGAGAAAAAACCTTTTGTAAGTATTATAGGTTATTAAATGACATAAAAAACCATGAATACTAATTCTTATATCAAATAAATAATTATTTTTGCTGAGTCACTATAGCATAAAGATTCCCATTGTAACCTACCAATTTGTCGCCATAAAGGATGTAGGACTTTGGGATAAAATGATATTGAAATAAGACTAAACTAGATACAGATAAAATACAAGCCAGTTAACCTTTTCTTAAAGACTGAGATATAATAGTTCTGTATTATAAATTATTTGTTAACCTTTTAAAACATTGCATTTATGATGCGTGTGATGATATTTAGCCTAACAGCTATGGGAACCATATTTTTTTGCTCTTCACTTTTTGTGGACTCTTATTTAGTTCCTAAATGGATGATATTAGCTATTGGATTCATTTTTTGGGGGATTGATACAGCTTTACATTATGTATATCCGTTTAAGCGTTATTCGATAAAATTCCCCTATTTAATTGAAGTTGTAATAGTAAGTATAGTTGGACTAGAGGCCTGTTATGGATTATTAAGTATCATTACTTCTGAAAAAAATAGTTTTTCCACATTAACAGGTACATTCGATAATACTGCCGGATTTGCTGTTTGTCTTTGTGCTGGTTTTCCGTATTGCCTCCAGTTGGCAACGAAGAAAAGAAGACACAAGTTTTTAGGAATCATAGTTGGGATAATAATAACAATTGCTATGATTTTTTCACATTCACGTACAGGAATTATGAGTTTATCAATAGTTTTTTCTATTTGGTTATGGAAGTATCTACGTTTCTCTAAAGAAGAAAGAAAGTATTTCTTTTACTTTTTTTCCTTCTTGATAGTTAGCCTTTATTGGATGAAAAAGGATTCAGCAGATGGGCGTCTGTTAGTTTGGATTTGTTCAATGAATATGATAAAAGATAATCTGTTACTTGGTTGGGGCATTGGTGGTTTTGAAGCGCACTATATGGATTATCAAGCTTCTTACTTCGAACGAAATCCCAATAGCCATTATGCATTTTTAGCAGATTCTGTACAATATCCTTTTAATGAATACTTAAATGTCTTGGTTTCTTTTGGGATAATTGGAATATTAATTCTCCTCTTATGGTTTATTTATTTGTACTATGCCTATATTCGACATCCAAATGATAAGAAAAAATATGCCATATTAGTTTGGTTAGAAATAAGTATTTTTGCTACCTTTTCCTATCCGTTAATGTATCCGTTTGTGTGGTTGGTATTAAGTTATGCCACTAGAAATTTATTAAAAGA
>CAMFND010000089.1 GCA_945965395.1 uncultured Bacteroides sp. | reverse complement strand
ACTTTATGCTATAAAGCATAATTTTTATTGCTATGTGGAAATCCGTGTGAAATGTACTACATTATATTATTAGTGCGAGCGCGTAAGTGTGCGCGCGTAAGGAAAAAGGGATTGTTCTAACGGAAATGAAGGGATTTTCCGGCACATATTCAGCCTTCAAAAAAAACGCAAGTGCATTTGATTTAAAACGCAAGGGCGTTTCACTTCAAACGCAAGGACGTTTTAGTTCAAACGCAAGTGCGTTTTGGATGGAACGCAAGGGCGTTTTTTCAGGCATGAAAAATATCAGTTTTTAGGGCTCATTTTCAGGGAAATTTAAGCCTCCCCTTCCGTACCTCTAATTTCTTTTTCTTCCACTTTCTCCTTTATTGCAAAAGAAAAGAGTATATTTGCCTGATACACGAAATTCATTAATCAAAAATTGCGACCATGAACATAGAACCTCACAACCTGATAGACCCGCTGCGCGAGAAGCTCCCGCACCTAATTCGCCACGAAAAGCTGTACCGGATGATTCATCGCCAGCTGATGAAAAAATGGTTTCAATATTTTGTGCTGTTCTTTATCATCGGTTCCATCTGCTCCATCATATACAGCTCCTTCGAGGAATCAGCTCCCTACCATAATATCCTGTATGCGTTCAACTACCTGGCTTCCTTTATATTCACCATCGAATATGGATTGCGCATCGTAGCTGCTCCCGTGCAGTATGCCAGTTGCAACCATGCCTGGAAAGCACGTCTGCGCTACCTATTCTCCTTTTATGGTCTTATCGACTTCGTGGCTATTATCCCGTTCATGGTGATTTATGTGTACAAGGAAACCCCGCACGTACATCTTGTGGTGCTGGCCTACGTACTGATTATCTTCAAGCTGATACGCTATTCACGCTCCTTCCAGATGATTGGCACCGTACTCCGGACCGTCAGAGAAGAACTTGTCACGGCCTATACTGCTTGTGGCATCATGTTAGGTTTCTCTGGCATTCTGATGTACTACATCGAACGCTACGCACAACCGGAAGCCTTCGAAAATATCGGCGACGGATTCTGGTGGGCAATCGTAGCCTTCACTACCGTGGGTTACGGTGACATTTACCCGATTACTCCGTTGGGACGGCTATTGAGCAGCATCATCAGCCTGATTGGCATCGCCATGATTGCCATTCCTACAGGTATCATCAGCTCGGCCTTCATGAGCATGCTGATAGAAAAAAAGCAAAAAGAAAAAAACAATTCATCAATGTAATTTATGGAACAAGAAATCCAACTTAATGCACACAACAAGCAGGAGTATCCTCCTATGCACACCTGCGAACACATTATCAACCGCACCATGGTCAATCTTTTCGGATGCGGACGGGCTGTATCTGCCCATATCGAACGGAAGAAAAGCAAACTCGATTTTGCGCTTTCACAAGCACCTTCGGAAGACGATATTGCACGCATTGAAACGACTGTCAACGAAGTAATCGCACGCCATCTTCCTGTCACTACGGAATTTATCACACAGGAAGAAGCGACCAGACGCTTTGACATGAAACGACTGCCTGAAGGAGCTTCCGAGACGGTCCGTGTGGTACACGTAGGCGACTACGACGAGTGCCTGTGCATCGGTCAGCATGTAGAGAATACATCAGAAATCGGCACCTTCAAGATTATCAGTCACAACTTTAACGACGGTATCTTCCGGATGCGTTTCAAACTGGTTTAACACACGTACACCATGGGAAAGAAAAAGAGAAGTTCATCCACCGGCTCCCTGAAAGGCTTCATACTCCTGTTGCTGATTCTGGGTGGAGGTGCCTATTTCTATCAGAACCAGCAGAATCTGCCGGAAGCCAAGGAGCTGACAAAAGAGCTTTCGCACACATTAGAGAAGGCACAGGAGGAAGTGGCACAACGCCTGCCGGAAAAGTCGCAGGACGAAACGGCGGCACACCCCTCGGCCAGCCGTATCAGCAGCAAACTGGAAATTCCTGTCATGCTGACCAAACGGGAAGAAATCAAGTTACAGCGGACCGGATATACCGTTTCATACAATAATTTCTACAAAACACCCAACTGGGTAGCCTGGGAACTGACACGACAGGAAACCAAAGGAAGTGAAGAGCGAAAGAACCGCTTCGTACCCGACCCGGATTTGCCCGAACCCCGCGTGGAGCATGCGGATTATACGCGCTCCGGATACGACCGGGGACACATGGCTCCGGCGGCCGACATGAAATGGAGCAAGAAAGCCATGGAAGAATCGTTCTACATGAGCAACATCTGTCCACAGAATCAGAAACTGAACCGGGACGACTGGGGAGATTTGGAAGAATTATGCCGCAGCTGGGCCCGAAAATATGGCACAGTGTACATTGCCTGCGGACCTATCTATGATAAAAAGCAACCCAAGCGCATCGGAGAGCATCGAGTGGCCGTGCCCGACCGTTTCTTCAAGGTGGTGCTGATTTATAACCGGAAAAGTCCCATCGCCATGGGCTTCCTGTTCGACAACAAGGCGCATCATCAGGCACTGGAGAAATACATGGTATCGGTTGACTCCGTGGAAAAAGTAACGGGGATGGATTTCTTCTCCAAGCTCCCCGACGATGTGGAGAATCGAATAGAGGCCGATATTCCGGCACTGCCTTCAAGCAAATAAACAAGCAAAGTTTGATTACACACAGAGAAAGGAAAAAAGGCTGACCTCACGATGAAGTCAGCCTCTTTTATGAAATTACTTCCAGCAGACAAAATTCTGTCTATTCTGATTTACAAATTCACTTCCGTCACTACCTGTCCGTCGAAGAGATTAATGACGCGGTCGGCAAAGCCGGCATCATGCTGCGAGTGGGTCACCATCACAATGGTGGTGCCTTCCTTATGCAGCTCGGTAAGTAATTCCATCACTTCCCGTCCGTTCTTGGAGTCCAGGTTACCGGTAGGCTCATCGGCCAGAATCAGCTTCGGTCCTGATACTACAGCACGGGCAATAGCCACACGTTGCTGTTGTCCACCCGACAGCTGCTGCGGGAAGTGCTTGGCACGATGTGTAATCCCCATCCGCTCCATGGCAGCCTCTACTTTCCGCTTACGTTCTGCCGAAGGTACGCCCAAATACAGCAAGGGCAGTTCGATGTTCTCAAACACATTCAACTCGTCAATCAGGTTGAAGCTCTGGAATACGAAACCAATCACTCCCTTACGCAAGGAAGTACGTTGCGATTCAGTATAGCCACCCACTTCTGTTCCGTTCAAGAAATACTTGCCTCCCGTGGGATTGTCCAGTAGTCCCAAGATATTCAGCAAGGTAGATTTTCCACAACCTGAAGGGCCCATGATAGCCACGAACTCTCCTTCCTTCACTTCGATACTTACATTATTCAATGCCCAAGTTTCCACTTCATCTGTGCGGAATACTTTCTGTAAATTTTCTGTCTTAATCATACTTCAAAATTTTATTTTAATGATATTACTCTTGTTTTATACATTCTACCGGATTTACCCGACTCAATATCCAACCCTGCAGGCAGACAATGACCGCCGAGATGCCCCACACCACCAACAACGGCCATACAAAGATACCAATTGAAAGCGGGGCACGGTACGCAAACTGCTCCAGCCAATGCAGCATGAACCACCAGCCGACAGGCATAGCCACTACATACGCTACTACAGCATAGATACAGAACGGCTTGTTAAGCAGCCAGATAATCTGCCCCCGTGTTGCTCCATGCACCTTGCGGATACTGATTTCGCGTATCCGCTGACGGGTGGCATACCAGGCGATACCAAACAATCCGAAACCTGTCAGCAACAACCCAATTACAGCATAGAAAGTCAGGATATGCGACAAAGAAAGCACTTTCCCGTTACGTGCCATAAAATCCCGGTGCATATCTGCATAACCGAAAGGTTGGTTGGGGTTCATTTCATTCCATACGGCTTCTATCTGCTGTAAGGTCTCTTCACGGTTTTCCGGACGAAGACGCAGTTGCAAATAGAATCCTTTCTGCAAGTCACTTGCCGACAACAGCGTGATGACCAAAGGTGTTACCGATTCTTCCAGCGAATTGACGGAAAAGTCACGCACCACACCTGCAATTACAGCCAGACTGTCTTTCGTTTCCGTATCGAACTCGCGCAAGGCATGCCCCACGACCTCCGTACCCGCAGGCACTAACAAGCGGACAAAACTCTCGTTCACCAGTACAGGAGATGCCTGACGCTCCAACAGACGGGAAGGAGATTCTCCACTCAACTGTTCAATGCGCAAGGTACGCAGCAGCGTGGAGTCGCCTTCCAATGTCAGCAGATTGGTACGCACTTCCTTCCCACCGGGACGCTGCACGTTCAACTGACGTATCCAGGCATTGAGTACCGAAGCCTTGGAAAGTGTTATGGATTCAATTCCTTTCACCCGTTTCTCCAGTTCCGCCTTGAAGGGAGCCAACGGAGCACCAAAGGCATCCCCTATCTCAATGCAGCCTTCGTAACGCGAAGCCCGCTGGCGGGTCAGTTCCATCTGGTTGCGTGCTGTCAGCGTAGCCAGTAACAATCCGATGGAAATCACGAACTGCACTGTTACCAATACCGCTACAAAACGCTGTTTGCGTCGGCCGCTGTAAAGGGTACGGTACTCCGTAAACGACAAGCGTGACAGGCGACAACTGATGTACCACGCCGGTATTACCGACATCAACAGAATGAATAACAGCAACCACGGCAACATCTGACTACTGAAGAAGAACGTCATGGTTAACCGCGAACCCAACAAGTCATTAAACAGTGACAGACAGTCGTTGACCAACAGAATGGACAAGCCGAATGCCAACACCACCGTCAGAAAAGCATCCCCAAAAAGTTGCAGACGGATATTGCGCAAGGTAGCCCCCATCAATTTCTCCACATGAATCATACGCAGCTGTTGCAGCAAGCGGCTCAAACTCATGTTAGTATAGTTGCAGCAAGCAATGATCAGTATCAGCACGGCTGCCAGCAGACTGATATAGAGAGTCTGCACGGGTGTCTGACTAACGAAATCGAGCGTCTGCTGAGAAGAATCATCAGGAGTAGTGAAACAAATGGCGTCCAGCGGATCCAGGTAATATTTCGTCTGACCAGGCATCAGTGTAGGTACCTTGTCCTCATTCAGTTTATCGGCCAAGTGACCCGCATCCGTACCCGGAGTCAGCTTCAGCAGTGTAAGTCCACCCCAGAAGAAATCAGGGTCGTGTGCTATCAGCATGTCAAACTGCAAAAGCGATTGTTCACGCTCCTTAAGTACTGCCGCCACTTCGTATGTACGAACCTCTCCAAAGCGGAAATGTGCCTCCACCTGCTTTCCTACCGCTTGTTTCCCTCCGAAAAGGCGACGGGCACAAGCCTCACTCAACGCCACCTTCCCCGGCTGACAGAGTACCTGACTCAAACTACCTTCTTCCGTACGGTAATCAAAAAAGTTCGTCAGGGTCGTATCGGCCGACAACATCTTAAAATCACCTTCCACCTTCTGCTCGTTCACCTTGCAGTAAAGCAAATCCAGTTTCCCTAACCGGAGAAAGTCCTCTACCTCGGCATAGCTTTGTTTCAGCTGCGGAGGAATCTCTGCGCCGGCAAAGGCCACTCGTTTCCCCTCCGCCATCGGGTCATCCTGCCGCAGAAAAAACATGCGGTCACGGTCCGGATTACGTCCTTCCAACCCATGCTCGTGCACGAAGTATGTCATCAGCAAATTGGTGCAAGCCAATCCCAATGCCAGACTGGCTACCGAAACAAGGAAAAACACCTTGTTCCGCCACCAGCTTCGCAAAATCATTTTCAATACTACATTCAATATCATAACACATCATTTTTTAGTTCATTTCTTATTCTGTCAGACGGATGCCTTCGATATAGTATCCCCCTTCCACGTGCTCGCCTTCCGAAAAGTCAAACCAGCGAGTATCTTTCGGCAGCGGAGCAAAATAGAGCGTGAAATCCATTTCTCCGCTATCAGGCATAAACACCTGCTCGCCTATCGCGAAACCTTCACCGCGCAGAAGCGGATAGTTCACCCCCTTGTCCGACATCAAAAAAGTCGCTTTGTCCAGCCGAATCCAATAATTTGGAATATACCGTGCATGCACGCGAAGCACCGTAGCCGAGTCGGTCAGCTCCACCTGACGGATGGTCAGCACCTCCATTTTTTCTGTTTTCTTCCGCGGATGATACACCAGTTTGTGACCGTCTTTCCATTCGATACGCATCGGCTGTTTGTGAGCCATCGAACCTTTAATTTTCAGTTTCAACCAACCTTTTGCATATCCACTCCAGCTGTCAACCACCTTTCCTTCCGGCGAAATCAACACAAAATGGGGAATTCCTCTGACACCATAACGAGCATACAGTCCGTTGTTCTCTTCCAAATCGTTCCAATTATTCCAAGTTATGGCATGCGATTTAGAAGCCTCTTCCCATCCCTTCCGGTTCTCAATGCTCAGGCTGACCACCTCCAGGCTGTCCTTGTACATTTCACTGATTTCCTTCAGTTCCGGTTGCGACATGATGCAAGGGCCGCATCCCCGACTCCAGAAGTCCAGCAGGACGTATTTCCCGCGAAACTCAGCCAGGCGGTGAACCTTTCCTTCCAAGTCGTACATATCCGCATCAGCAGCTTCCTCACCCACTTTCACTACAGTCGGCGGATTCAAGGCCAGATACACACTCTTCCCAATGGACGTTTCTTTCTGTGCGTCATCCAGCAGGTTGTACAACTGCTGCACTTCTTTCTTATACGGATAATCTTTACGGAACTTCACCGACATCCCCATCCGATGCAATTCACCCATCCAGGCTGCATTAATCGGCGACTGTTTCATAATCGCAATATTATGCCGGGCAATCTGATCACTCAACTTCTCTGTCAGCTGTTGCAGACTGTCTGCTTGCGCACGGGCCTGTTCTTTAGTTCCTCCCTGCGCAGCCAACCTCATCAGTGCAAATTCTTGCATGGTCAACCGCTGAAATTCCTCCCATTCCTTATGGGAAGCCTGTATCAGCTGCTGCTGGAACTGTTGTTCCTTGACATCACTCTCTACTTTCCAGGAGTAAATATAAGGATTCTCTCCTTGTATGAGCAGATGACTGCCAGGATTTACCCATAGTTCAAGCAACATGGGTGGGAATTTCGTATCATCACGTGCCATCAAGCCATAACCTTCCTGTTCGTTTCCGGCGGTAGTCAGTTCAAAACGAAATGTCCCGTTCTGCAGCGTATCGGTAGCTGCCATACTTCCCACGTTACCCTCTCGCTTCATCAAACAGAACACGGTTCCGTCGGGAATATTCTTCAACTGCCCTTCCACCACAAATTTCTCTTGTGCCTGTGCTCCCAATGCACCTAAGAGCAGCCAGACTAATACTTGTTTTCTCATGGATATTTTCAATTTTAGGTTATTATACTACATTTATATCACTCCCGCTTGATTTCTTCTGCCGGATTCAGCCGGGCTACCTGCCAGATGCTGTGTCTTGTATTTCCCCAAATTGCGGAAAGCTACTTTCAAATAATGTGCAATCATTATAAGTTCATTCTTTTATTATTCACTTTTCATTACTTCACTCGGGTTGATGCGGGAAGCCTTGTTTACCTGCCAAAGCAACGTAGCCACGGAAATCACTGCCACTATCAGGAAGGCTGCCAAGAACAGACCGACCGTCACCGGGGCCTTCACCACCAAATCGGCGGTATAGTAGTGGATGGCCAGCCAAGCCAGCGGCACTGCCACCATGGCTGCCAGCAACAGCATCCCCACGTAACGACGGAGCAACAGCACATACAAGTCTTTCAGCATGGCACCGTTCACTTTGCGGATGGCAATCTCCCGATAACGCTGGCGGATGTCGAACAAGGAAATACCCAACAGGCCCAGACAAGAAATGACAATGGCAATAAAGGCAAAGGCCGAGTAAATAGTAGCTACCTGCTGATCGGATTTATACAACTTCTGCACATCGTCCTTCAGCAACGAATACTGGAAATTTTCCGTGCCATATACTTCCCTTTCCAGCTTCCGCAGATAATCTATCACCTGAGGAAGTCTGCCCGGCTGACATGCTATCTGATACACGTCTCCCCGCATAGTAGGAGAAACCATGAACAGCATGGGACGTACTCCTTTGGAGATATGTCCGCTATAATAATCCTCTATCACTCCCACAATGGGACGGGCCGGCAAATCCGGAACAAATTCTTTCATACGAAGATCCAACACGGTAGCTCCCTCTAAAGAGGTGTATCCCAAAGCACGCAAAGCCGCCCGATTCACCACAAACCCGTCTTCTTCAACGGGTAGTTTCCCTTCCACAAGCTTCAAATTGAACAAGGTAAAGAATTCAGGAGTAGCAAAATTCTGATTCAATGAAACGGTTTCTCCCTTCGCATTCTGAAACTCCGCCGTATAGTCGAAATCCAAAATGGAATACAAACCAGCTGTCCAACATGAAATGTCTGGACATTTACTCAATGCCTCATCAATCTGAGCAACCCGCTGCTTCCGGGCCTGTATCGATTCATCGGTATAAGAGGCATAGTCAGTCGACTCATACACTAAGTTGGCATGAATCACATTTTCCACCTGAAATCCCGGTGGAGTATTCAACAGCAAGTTGAGGTGACGATGGAAGAACAAGGCAAGGGCAACCAGCACAATGGTTACCGTATATTGCACGAACAGGAATCCCTGACGCAAGCGTATTGACTTCCTGTCATTCCCCGAACGAACCAGCGACATGCCCAACGGGGATTTCCAGCACCGAACTACCGTACATAATGATATGAGCAACGGCAACCACACCAAAAGAGACAATGACACCCATACGTCAAATGTCCCTACGGTAAATACCGTGTCAAACAAACGATTGACAAAAGGTTGGGCAAGTTCCACCACCGTCCAAGCCAGCAACAACGACAAGACCGACAGCACCAGATTTTCCCAGTACACCAACATGAAGAGAGGACGGAAGCCTGCTCCCCACACCCGATGAAGTAGATAAATCCGTAATCGCTTGCCCAACAGCACCGCATACAAATTGATGTAATTAAGCAGGCCGATAAAGAATATAAAGATACACATGGCTGACAAGACATACAACTGAGCCCGGTTGCCCGACACACACATCGTAGGAGAAGTGCGGTACAACAAGCGTGACTCCCAATATACATCCTTCAGTGACAGGAGGGAGAAAGTGTACATACTGCCATCGCCCACCTGCATAGGACGCAAGATCTTGCCTGCCTCATTTAATTTCTGGATATCCGCTCCCGGCACAAAACGGACAAACTCCATAGGCATTCTTTCCCAACGTGCTCCCGGCATTTCAGAAAGAATGGCATCAACCTGTAGGATAGACTTGTTTTCCGGAGTAGCGAAAATTCCGGATACCGTCACTGATTTCCCAGTAGACAGAACAAAGGTCTCTCCAATGGGATTCTGCTTACCAAACAACTTATGTGCCAGATGCTCACTCAACAAAGCCATCCCTGGCTTTGAAAGGGAATATTCTCCTTGTAACAGCTGATAACGGAACAGTTTCAAAAAGGTCGTATCGGCCACTATCATATTCACCTGCAAACGACTGTCCTTGTAACGTATCATATCATGATCCAGCAGTGTGACCCGTGAACGTTGCATGACCTGTGACGGGTCTACAGCCAGTGTATCACCATTCAATGTGGAAGAAACCAATGCGTCGTTCTCGCCAATCTGACAACGAGACACATACACATTTTCCCGGTCCACACAATGGGTATCGACCGTCAGTTCCCGATGGATGTATCGAAGCAAAATGATGCAGCAGGCCAGACTGAATGCCAGCCCCAACAGATTAATCAGTGTGTACGTCCGTGCACGGAGCAGGAAACGTAATGCATAGCGTAGTGTATTCATATAAATTTGTTTTTTTATTATTCACTTTTCATTACTTCACTCGGATTGATGCGGGAAGCCTTGTTTACCTGCCAGTACAGCGTGAGGACTGACAATACCATCACCACCAGGAAGGGTATCAGGAACAAGCCGACAGTGACTGGAGCTTTTTCCACAAAAGTGGCCGTGTAATGCCGAATCACCAGCCAGGCCACAGGAGCCGCTACCACAAAAGCAAGCAACTGAACCAAAAGATACCTGCGTCCCAACAAAAGATACAAATCGCGGCGTGTAGCCCCATTTACTTTCCGAATGGCGATTTCCCGATAACGGCGACGAATCTCAAACAAGGAAATGCCCAACAAGCCCAAGCAGGAAACCCAAATAGCCATGTACGAGAACAAGGTATAAATATCGGACGTCCGTTCATCGTCCTTATACATTTCTGCCACTTTATCGTCCATCCACTGATAAGTAAAATCATCCGTGTGATACACTTCCTGCTCTATCTTTTTCAAGTATGGCACAAGCTCTTTCTCTCTTCCGGGTACCGCTTTTATCAATGCAACCCCCAATGAATTGGAGGAAATGACCAGCAGCATCGGAGGAACACCGTCGGTAAGCCGTTGCGGAAAGAAATCTTTTACCACCGCATTTACCGGCATCATGGACGTACCGTATTCCACCACCTTTCCTTGCACCATGGCTATCCATAATGGCGAAACACTCCGCACAGCCGCTTTTTCCACGGCGTCATACCCCAAAGTCTTCATGGCTGTCTCATTCAAAACAATCTGATAATGCTCATACGAATCAATGTCACCTATCTGTCCCTCCTTCACTTTCAATCCGAACATCGTCATGAAATCCGTTGAAGTAAACATGACGTACAAAGGAAACTTCTCTCCTTTGTCATTGATTATATCTGTAAAATAACCACGCAGGAAGTCCCGGGGTGAAGTCATCCAACTTTCTATGAAAGGACACTCATCCAGTTTCTGATTAATGGCCTCCCGGCATGCCCATTGCCTTTGCTGTTGCTCGGATGTAAGACTTTCGTAAGCACTATAGCTATTCTCCCGATACAAATCGGCAGACAAAATTCCCTGTGTAGTATAACCATGAGAAGTATGCATCAGAAAATCAAAGTGGTGCTGGAAGTAGAAGGCAAGTATCATCAGCAACATGGTAATGGCATACTGTATAAATAGAAAGACCTGACGATAGACCGACTTGCTCTTTCCGGCCTGATAGAAGCGCATGCAACTGACTGGATTCTTCAGTCCGTAGCGTACATAAAAAACGAAAGAGGCCAACAAAGGTAGCACAACCAGCAGACTCCCCGTCAGTACCCAGTCAAAAAAGGTGCCCGGCACAGATTCTCCAAACAGGTGGGTGATATAACGGGAAGAAAGTTCTATGATTCCCCAAGCCAACAAGATTGCCCCAGCCATCATCAGCAGATTCTCCAGGTACATCTCGACAAAGAGCCTGCCACGGGAAATGCCAAACACTTTCTTCAGACCGTACATCCTTGTACGCTTCAGCATGGTGACGGAATACAAATTGACGAAACTCAAAATGCCTATTAAAAACAAGAAGATGTCCACACCCAACAAAATATACACATAATTTCGGTTGCCAAACTGAAAGATACGATTGTATTTGTCGGCTATGGAAGATTCGAAATAAAAATCTTTCCAGCCTATGTATCTATACCGGCACAACGCACGCTCATCATAAGGATACTTCCGATACACATTTGTTTGCTTGTTTACTTCCTCCAGGTTCAGATGCGGATCCACTCTCATCAATTCGATATTCAGCTTGCCCCAGTTAGGCTTCAGTTGACGCGATACCAACAAATCAAAGTTCCATGTAGTCTTGCAGACCGGTTCTTTCAACACTCCTATCACCGTCAGTGTCCACTTACCGTACATCAGTTTTTTCCCGATGGGCGATTCCTTTCCAAAAAGCCTGCGGGCATGCTCCTCGGTCAGAATCGCCACATCCGGACGAGACAGAGCCAGATTTCCTTCCACCACCTGATAAGAAAAGAAATGAAAGAATGTGGAATCTACTGCAAGCAAATCCGACTGGAAAGTCCGGTCACCGGAAACAGTGGAGGCGTTCTCCTCCTCCACTACCCGGCACTGTTCACGTATCCATTTCCGGTCAAGCGCAAAAACTCCGTCACTTTCCTGCACCGGATTCTCCCCAGGATATACCGTTCCATTAATGTCCCGAAGCGGCACCACAATGGTTGACAGATCCTGTCCATGCACATCGACCGTCAGTTCCCGATGGATGTATCGGAGCAAAATGATGCAGCAGGCCAGACTGAAAGCCAGCCCCAACAGATTAATCAGGGTGTACGTCCGTGCACGGAGCAGGAAACGTAATGCATAGCGTAGTGTGTTCATATTGTTTTCTTTTCTTATTTCTATATCATTCTTTTATATCATTCACTCTTTATCACCTCTGCCGGATTCTCATTTGCTGTTTTCCAAATGCGATGCCCGATACAAGCCGCCACGCAAAGGGCAACGCCGACAAAAATCAGCAGAAATGGAAGGAATCCGATTTCCACCTGACGGTTATAATGCTCTATCCAACGTTTCATCACCCACCAGGCAGCTGGGAAGGCAATCAGCGAAGAAACGACCAGCAGCAAAGCATATTCCCTGAAAAACAGCGTAAGGATATTCCTCACCGTGGCCCCGTTTACCTTACGGATAGCTATCTCCTTGCGGCGCCGCTCGCATGCCAGTGTCACCAGCGAGTAGATACCGAATATCGAAATGAAGATACACACCAGCGATGAGAACCCAAGCAATGACGACAAGGCATCTTCCGACTTCAGATAATCGTTGTAACGTTCTTCTTCACTATAGAGAAAGAGCTTGCGGTCGGGCAGTTCGGCACGCTGCATCTCTTCAATGCGACGGCGACATTCGTCCCACGTTCCCGGACGGTATTTGAAGAGTACGAAGCAACGGGCGTGCATCCACTTCATCTGGTCAGTGTTGACAAATACAGTGTTAGGCAGCTCAGCGGCAGGCGATTTGTAGGCACAGTCTTTCACTACGCCGATAACGGTCATAGGCTCCTGTTCGCGGTTGACGAAGAACAGTTGCTTGCCTACAGCTTCTTCGGGATTCCAGCCCATACGACGGGCTGTGCTCTCCATGATGTTCACCTGACAGTATTCCGACTTGGCCGATACCCATTCACCAGACAGCAGCTGCATGTCGTAAAAGCGGAAGAACTCTTCACCCGCCAGCACTTCGTCGAAGGTCAGGGGTTGCTCCAGCCGGCCTTCCATGCCTGTATATCCATCTATCAGGTACGACGAATAAGCCCCTTCGCCCAGCAGCGGCCAATAGGCCGGGCGTATCACTTCCGTCACCATCGGCAAGGCCTTGATTTTCTCGGCCCATACGTTCATGTCCACATTCATCCAAATGCTGACGGCTGCCCGTCCGCGATAGTCCATGCCTGTATCCACATTCCGCAAATAGTGCAGTTGCAGCTGCATGGCCACCGTACAGAAGATGAAAGCCATACAGACTGTCAGCTGAAGAATGACACTTCCCTCCCGCCAAGCGATACCCGAAAGCGCATTGCCCGCATGCATATTTCCATGCAATGACCGCTTTTGAAACAGCCATACCCACAGCACTACGATAGCCATCATGACTACCGATACCGACAGAATGTAGAACAAGATTGAACGGTAGTTCGAAAAGTCGGCATCCTGAATCAGAGAATATCGGAGGAAAATCGGCATCAGCAACTCTACCAATACCATCCCCACGACCAAGGCCGCCAGGACTGTCAGCAGAAAATCAGTACAAAGCAAAGTAACCAACGAACGCAGTCCTGCCCCACAAACCTGCCGCAACACCATTTCTCTTCTGCGCGTACGGAAACGGTCAATGTAGATTGTCAGGTAATTGATAAAAGCACAAACGATAATAAGTCCACCTACAGCAGCAAACCAGGTGATATAACGGAACTGCACCGTCTGGTTGTTTTTAAGGATGAAACCTTCCGTGGCACGAAGATCCGTCAGCGGCTCCAGGTAGAAACGTGTCAGTCCCGTGTTCTCCTGATACCTGCTTTTAGTCAGTTCTTTGGGGAAGTGGGCATTCATCTTCTCCAGCAATCGGGAGACATCCGTACCTGGCTTCACTTTGACAAGTGTCCGGTAGGTGTAATCGTCCCAGCCTGTCCGTCCGCTTCCGTTGCCCAAAAAGGCGTACGGGAAATTGGTGTGCACTCCCCAGTCGCTCACTACAGCGCCAATGGTATATTCCTTGTTCCAGTTGGCATTGGTCACGGTCTGGCCAATCACATCCGTAGTGCCAAACAGCTGTTTTGCGGCCTTCTCCGTAATAGCAATACGGTTATCTGTGGTACCGGCACGAAGAAAACTTTCATCCCCCTCCAAAGCACGAATGTCCAGCATACGCAAAGCGGTAGTATCGGGCAAAAGCATGGGCAACTCCAGCATCCGGTTGTCTTTCAGCACAAAAAAAGTTTCTGCCTCAAACAAACAGTAATCTTCAATTTCCGAATAATGTTCCTTCAGGTAACGTCCCAAGGCATAAGGCGTGAAGCTCGCGGAAGACCCGCCGAAACTATCGTCATTCACTCCAACCAGATACAAACGGTCTGCATCACGATGAAACGTATCGTACGTCATCTCATAATGTATCCAGAAGGCAGAAAGGGCAAAGCATGCCAAACCCACGGCCAGTCCTAAAATACTGACCACACTCTGCATACGGTATTTCAGCAAGTTACGCCAGGCTATTTTCAGGTAATGTGCAATCATATCTTTTTCACTCATTCGTATCAACAATTATAAAATCAGGTATTTTTAATACCACATTATATCGCCTTCAATTTCCAATCAAAAATTGAATCGGTTTCGGAAACCTTCTCCTTATTTTCCACCTTCATGAGAAATTCCAACGCATGGTTATGTCCTTGGGCGGACGCCTGTTGGAACAAATGTTTTGCCTTGGCATAATCCTTCTCAACACCTTTTCCGAAATAGTACATCAATCCCAGATTGAACTGCGCCGCGGGAGAATTCAGTTCAGCCGCTCTTGAAAGAAGTTCTGCTCCTTTCGATAAATCTTTGGGGTATCCATGCCCTTCTATATGAAACACAGCCAGATTAAACAAGGCGGAGACATTGTCACTTGAAGCAGATTTTTCAAACCAGTATATGGCATCGCCCACGCTGGTTGAAGTTCCGTAACCGAATGTGTACATATATCCTAAATTATTCATAGCATCAGTATTATCATGTGCCGCAGCCTTTTTATATAGCTTGAATGCTTCCGAATAGCTCTTGGTGACTCCCCAGCCATGCCTGTAAAGACTACCCAATCCCACTTGCGCTTGAGAGTGTCCTTGCAAAGCAGCCAGACTGAGATATTTTTTAGCTTTAGAATAGTCGATGTCTGTTCCTATGCCATACGCATACATATAGCCCAGATTGTTCTGAGAATCCGCATTGCCGTTATCTGCCGATTCCAGGAATAACTTCATGGCCTTTTTGTAATTCCTTACCCCTGTCTTACCCTGATAATATATATCACCTAAAATAAACTGGCAACGTTTTGCTGTGTCTATTTTTGCCAGTTTTGAGTACAGAGTCTCGGCATCCTCATATCTTTTCTGTCTGTACAAACTATCTGCCTGCATATAAAGCGTCTGGACATCGCCCAAAAACCAGGTATATATAGTATTACGGTTTTTAAGCCCCAGTACAATCATTGCCAATAAAAGACAGATTCCCAAAGCAATAGTTATGTGTTTTATTTTCCCTTTCATAAATCAATAATTATATTCGACTATAGGATACTCCGGAGAGTCACTGTTTCCAATATTCACTATTAATTTCCCAACTTTCTGTAATTCTTCACTTTAAGAGTTCTCAGTACTTCCTTTGCAGTACTCCAGTACTTCCCTGAAAGTACTACAGTACTTCTTAGGCAGTACTCCGGTACTTTCGGGGAAGTACTGGAATCAGGTGAAAGCATCCGGTTCATTCACTTAAACACCAGCTCTTCCGCGTCGCCAAAGTTATCATATCCTGTGGTAATCACCCAATCGCCGGGCTGCAAACCTTCGGTTATTTCGTATTGCAGGGGGTTCTGACGCCCGATTACCACCGGAACCCTTCTCGCCCGGGTCTTGTCGGCATTGAGTTTGTAAATCCATTGCCCGCCGGTCTGCGAATAGAAATTACCGCGCGGAATTACCAAGGCTTGTTCCGGTTGCCCTAACTCAATCTGTACCCGGAAGCTTTTTCCCAGACGGACGTTTTCGGGCATTTCTCCCGTAAAGACTAAGTCCACATCAAAGGTGCGGTCTTTCACCTCCGGCACCACCTTGCTGACTTTCAAGGCATAGCGTTTTCCCTGATAAGTTACGGATGCCGGCAGACCTACCGTCACCCGGTCTACGTAGTATTCGCTCAGGGAAGCATGCACTTTGAACTGCGACATCACTTTCACTTCCGCCAGATTCTCTCCGGCTGCCACCTGCTGGCCTAATGTAACCTTCACAAAACTGAGCTGCCCATCGGTCGGTGCACGTACCACCAGCTCTTCCATCCGCAGCAAAGAACGCTCCAGCTTCTTCTGTTCCCGTTCCCGGTCATTACGCAACAGTTCTCTGCGAATGACCGTCATGGCCGAATCGCTCTGCAGGCTCTGCATCTTCAGCTGGGTAGAAGCCGTTTTATAGCGGTACTCATCTTCCGATACTTCCAGCTGCGCCTTGCTGCGGATGCCCATGCGGTATTCTTCCTGCTCCAGTGCAAAGCTTTTCCGTATCTTGTTCAACTCGTAAGCAGCCTCCAATGTCTGTTGTTTCAGAGTCAGACTTTTCTGTTCCATCTCAAGGGCCTTCTCCTGATAAGAGATGCGTTGCTTCTCCCATTCATCCCGCTGGTCGTCTATCTCGCGCAACAGGTCCGGATTGGTCAGCAGCAAGATGGTATCTCCCTGCTGTAAAAGGCTTCCCTCCTCGGCTACGATGCGGGCTACATTACCCGACTCGCGGGCATTGACCATCAAGGTCAGAATGGGATGCACCACTCCTTCCACGTCCACGTATTCACGGAAAGGGGCCTGCTTCACCTCGGCCAGTTGCACAGAATCCGCATCAATGCGTAAACGCTGGGGGCCGGAAGCCAGTATAATCACATAAATCAGTCCGGCCAGCAAGAGTACGCCGCCCGCCAGATAAAGACGATAGCGAACGTACCAGGGTTTCTTTTTCAATTGTATATCCATAATCGGTTTGTGTTATATTTCAGGTAAAGTTTCAGTCAGCGGACAGTTCCGGTAAAAATCATATTGCGTCAGGCTGCGAAGTCCGTAATACAGCATCCAGTAGGTTTTCAGGGCCTCAATATAATTGCGCCGGGAGGTATCTTTCTCCGTAGTGGCCGCATTTAAATCGAGCACCGACGATTTGCCCATCAGGTAAAGGCGGAGTGCCACTTCATACCGTCGGCGGGCTGTTTCATCGGTACGGGAGGCTACTTCCACCTGCC
The DNA here is from genome assembly GCA_945965395.1 of uncultured Bacteroides sp. Lineage (GTDB taxonomy): Bacteria > Bacteroidota > Bacteroidia > Bacteroidales > Bacteroidaceae > Phocaeicola. The sequence goes on along the minus strand of CAMFND010000089.1, from coordinate 6,164 downwards.
GTGCCTGAAGATTAAACTGCCGTACCATCTGCCGCACGTTCAGTTCAAAATCATTCATGCCCTGTTCCACCTGGGTATTGACCAGCTCAATGTTCGATTTGGCCACACGCACTTTTCCCTTGCCTCTCCCCCAGTCCAGTATCGGAATCACTACAGACAGGCTCACGTATTGCTGGTCGAGCGGGTCACGATAGGAATCCCGAAGACGGGCAGCAGTCTGCGAAAGTCCGAACTGGAGGTACAAATCCGCTTTTAGTCCCCGACTGGCACGAGCGGAGGCCAACTGGCTGCGACTCTCCAACTGCATCCGCCGGTAGGTCTCGATTTCCGGACTGTGAAAATGGGCCTGTTCCAGTGCCTTGTCCAAAGGCACTTCAAAATCCGGCACACTGTCATGCGGAACCACCTCTATCTCTTCTTCCTCCCGGATACCTAAGAAAGAACGGAAAGTAAGCATGGCATCTTCCACACTGATACGGGCTTTCATCAGGTTGGTTTCTTCGGTCAGTTTGTTCACTTCCAGCTGCAACATCTCGTTCTCCGTAATGCTGCCGATGCGATACCGTCCGCGGGCATAGCGATACAAGGTATCAGCGGAAGCATAGTTGGCTCGCGCAATCTCCAAGTCGGACTGGGCAGATGCCAGTGCAAAAAACAACTCACATGTTTTCGAAGCGATCAGCTCCAGCGTCTCACTGTATGTTTTCTTAGCCTCCTGAAAACGGACGGGCTCAATGCGGCGGTTCCACTTCAAGGAGTTATAGCCAAAAAGCGACTGACGATAACCCACCGTGAAAGGCTGGGTGTTATAAGCCGTGCTTTTCTCGCCCAGTTCATCCATACGCTGGGCAGCCGTCTGCATGAACAAGTTACCTCCCGTGAACCAGACGTTCTGGCTGACGGAAAGCGTCAGGTCGGTAGCCAGCTGGTTCTGGCGGAGAAACAGTTCCGTACCGTCGGGCTGGGTTACCTTATTAATCTGCCGGTTCAGATAAGGCGATGCAGACAAACTTACCTCAGGCAGGTAGTCTGCCCGAAACGAACGGTAACTCCAGTAAGCTGCCCGGTAGGTATGCCGGGCAGCTTCTGCCTCTGGAGAGCTGGCCTGCGCCAACTGAATGGCCTCTTGCAGCGTCAGTTTCTCTCCCCACACAACTTGCCCGCAAAAAAGCAGGCAACTCATAAGCCACAGTATCTTGTTTCCCATCTTCATATGCATAGTTATCTGCTTTTTTATATCCAAAAACTGTGCCATTCGGATAACGCACTGATTATGTAGAAGATAGAAAAATCGAGCAAATTCACACCGTGTGCGCATCCGCACAAAAAGCGTGCGAAAATGCACATACAGCACATGCAAAAAAACATTATCTTTGCGAAAGACACCTTGATATTGTATGGAAGAAAAAGGAAAAATACTCATCATTGACGATAACGAAGACGTGCTCTTCGCCTTGAACCTGCTGTTAGAACCTTATATGGAGCAGATTCGAGTAACCACACAGCCTACACGGATTGAACATTTCATGACCACCTTCCATCCCGACGTGATTCTGCTCGACATGAATTTCCAGCGGGATGCCATCAGCGGGCAGGAGGGATTTGACTACCTGAAACAGATTCTCCGTATCGACCCGCAAGCGGTAGTGGTATTCATGACGGCCTACGCGGATACGGGGAAGGCGGTGCAAGCCATTAAAGCCGGAGCTACTGATTTTATCTCCAAACCATGGGAGAAGGAGAAACTGTTGGCTACATTGTCGGCTGCCGTTAAACTCAGCCGCTCACGCCAGGAAGTAGGACGGTTGCAGAACGAGGTACAGGCCCTGAAGGGAGACGACCGCATTCCGGAACTGATTGGCAACTCCCCTGCCATGCAGAAGGTAAAAGAAACCATCTACAAGCTTTCCGATACGGATGCCAACTTACTCATACTGGGAGAAAATGGTACCGGGAAGGACCTAGCTGCACGCATGTTGCGCTTCTTCTCTCCCCGTCGGGAGCAGGTCTTTATTCCCATCGACTTGGGAAGTATTCCGGAACAGTTGTTCGAAAGTGAGCTCTTCGGGTACGAGAAGGGTGCTTTCACGGATGCCCGAAAAGCCAAGCCGGGCAGAATGGAAACGGCTTCAGGGGGTACGCTGTTTCTGGATGAAATCGGTAACCTGTCCCTGCCCATGCAGGCCAAGTTGCTGACGGCCATCGAAAAGCAGTGCATCACCCGACTGGGGGCAGTCAATCCGATACACATCGATGTACGGCTGATTTGTGCCACCAATGCCAACCTGCATCAGTTGGTGGCAGAAGGAAAATTCCGTCAAGATTTATTGTACCGCATCAATACCGTGGAACTTCACATCCCTCCTTTGCGGGAACGTGGAGAAGATATTCTGCTGTTAGCCACGCACTTCCTGAATCAGTATAACCGGAAATACCGCAAGGAAATCAAGGGACTGACACGAGAAGCGAAAAACAAGCTGTTGAAGTACGAATGGCCGGGCAATGTGCGTGAATTGCAGCACACCGTAGAACGTGCCGTCATTCTGAGCGAAAACGGACTCCTGAAACCGGATGATTTCTTGTTTCCACAAGGGAATACTGCCGCTCATCAGCCTGCACTGACGGAGGAACTCAACTTAGAGAAACTGGAAAAGAATGCCATCGAACGGGCCTTGAAAGTGAGCGCAGGAAACATGAGCAAGGCCGCCGAACTATTAGGAATTACACGTTTTGCACTTTATCGGAAACTGGAAAAATGGGGCTTATGAAAACGTATGGATACTACCTGATATTGCACATCTTGGGACTGACGGGTCTGATTGCCGCAGGTGTTTTAGCCATGCTGCATGGACTGTGGTTCTGTACCATCATCTGCGGACTGTTGCTCATTGGCATCTGTTACAGCCTGTACCGCATACAAATCCGGCAGACTGAAACCATGTATAGGCTCGTGGAATGCATGAAACAGAATGACCTGGGACAGCGGGTTTGCGCACCTTTTGCCGACCCGCAGATGCAGAAGTTAGCTGAGGACCTTTCACAGGCCCTGAAGAACCTGCGCACCCGTATAGTAGATGAGGAGGTAAAGCACCAATACTATGAAATGTTGCTGAACAAGGTAGATACGGCCGTACTCGTCACTGACCGAAGCAACCGGATGGAATGGATGAACAAGGCAGCCCGCGAACTATTGGGACACTGCCCCCATCTGCCCGAAGAAATCAGTACGGCCATTCAGGAAAACCAGCAGGTGGCTCATCTGCAAAAAGGGAACGCCACTTTCGATCTCTCCCTGTCGGTCACACACATCCAGCTGCAAGGACGAACCTGCCGCCTGATTAGCTTGAAAAACATCCACGGTGCATTAGAATACAAAGAAATGGAAGCCTGGCAGAAACTGATACGCGTACTGACGCATGAAATCATGAATTCCATCACCCCGATTATCTCCCTGGCAGATACATTGAACGAACGAAGCCAGGAGCATCCTGACGATGCACGTACGCATACCTACATACAGCAAGGGCTACAAGTCATCTACCGCCGGGGGAAAGGCTTGCTGGAGTTCGTAGAGAATTACCGGAAACTGACCCGTATCTCGGCCCCGATGAAGACGGAAATCCCACTGGAACAGTTCCTTTCCGACCTGCAGCGGCTTTATCCGGAACTGGAAGTGCAGTATAAATGCCCGTCTTCCCTGCCCTCCTGGCATGCCGACCGCACACAGATGGAGCAGGTATTTATCAACCTGCTGAAGAATGCCCGTGAAGCATGTGCCCATCGCTCTCATCCGGACATCCGCATTCAAGTAGAAACCCATGCCCAGGAACTCATTTTCGAAATCAGCGATAACGGAGAAGGTATGCTGCCGGAAGTGACAGAACGTATCTTCGTGCCTTTCTTCACCACTAAGAATAACGGTTCCGGTATCGGCCTTACCCTCTGTAAACAGATTATCAGCCTGCACGGGGGACAAATCAGCGTACAAAGCACAGCGGGGAAAGGAAGCTGTTTCCGCCTCTCTTTCCCCGCCGTATAAGTATATGGTTTAATTACTTATTTCATAACCCATTGCAGACAGACCGGTTTATCGGTATGGATAGTCTTGCCAGTATCCTGCAAAAGACCGGTTTCCGTATCACGCGCAAATACCTGAATCTCGTTTGTATCCCGGCAAGCGACCAGCAGATACTTGCCATTCGGTGTAATCGTAAAATTACGCGGATGAATGCCCGTCAACTGATAACCTACCTTGGTCAGTGTACCATCGGAAGGAGACACCTTAAAAATGGCCACGCCATCTGCCTGCAGACGATTGGAAGCATACAGGAATTTTCCATCGGGCGACAGATGAATATCTGCACTACCTTTCGCACCCACCGTATCTGCCTTGATGACTTGCTGCTGTGTCAGGGTCTTTCCATCGTACGTCCACACCACTACTTCGCCAGACAGTTCCGTCAACAGATACGCATGTTTTCCTTGCTTGTCAAAACAAGTATGACGCGGACCTGAACCTGGAGCCAGCTCAATATCAAATGCAGCCGCTTCATCCAATAAGTCTGTTCCTTTCGTTCCTGAAGTTTGTTTTACCGGAAAAGCGTGAATACGGTCCAGTCCCAAATCGTTTGCCAAAAGTAACTTCCCGTCGGGAGTGAAATACACACAGTGCAAGTGAGGCTGCTCCTGCCGTTCCTTATCGGCTCCTTTTCCCTGGAAGGAAATGACATGCCCCTCTCCTAACTTTCCATCCGCCAGACGAGGGAAAACCGTAATATTCGCTCCCATATAATTGGCGGTCAACACAAACTTTCCATCGGGACTCACCGTAATATAACACGGTGAAGCTCCACCCGTAGACTGACTGTTCAGCAACGTCAGCCCCGCAGTCAACGTATCCAATTCCAGCGCATTAGCCGTAAACCCTTTTTCCGTCTCTCCCACGGAATACACATGCGTACCGTCTTCCGTCGGCACTAGAAACGACGGATTCTCAATTCCAGACAACGTACTGGCCAGCACAGCCTCTCCCGTTTCTTGATCGAAACGATACGTCTTTATCCCTTCCTGATCGGCACTTGCATAACTGCCCACCAGCATCAACAATGTATCCGGTTCTTGTGACACACTCATTTTCTGCTCACCTTTTCCTGCACAAGCTCCCAACAAAAGAGAGCCGGCACACAACGACATTAAAATGTGCTTCCTCATAGTTCTATATTATCTAAGTAAACAATGTTCTAAAAGTAAATTCATAAAAAAACGAAGAACCTTGACTCGCTAAACCCAAGATTCTTCGCTTTTATGAAAAAGGAGAAGCCGTACCCGAGGCGTGACGAAACTCCGAATGACAGGTTTTGAGTGCTCCCCTCCTTTGTAATCCACCGGCATAAATGCTACCCGAAGGCGTGGCCCGCCATTGGAAGTAGAAGCTTGTCTCGGTATTTCTTTAGATTTGATGAGTTTCCCGATTCTGCAAGTACGGCTTCAATTTTTCTATGACAAATATACGACAAATATTTGAATATACAAAAATAATGCACAAAAAAAGGATGCCATTTTAGGGCATCCTTTATACATTGTCTTCGTCTCCGGTGAGATTAAGCAGCTTTAGCTTTAGCAACCACAGCCTTGAATGCTTCAGGGTGGTTCATAGCTAAGTCAGCCAACACCTTACGGTTGATTTCAATACCTGCTTTGTGCAATGCACCCATCAACTTAGAGTAAGACATACCTTCCAGACGAGCAGCTGCATTGATACGCTGAATCCACAATGCGCGGAAGTTACGTTTTTTGTTCTTACGGTCACGGTATGCATAAGTCAGACCTTTTTCCCAAGTATTCTTAGCAACGGTCCAAACGTTCTTTCTTGCACCAAAATAACCTCTGGTTAAACCTAAAATTTTCTTTCTTCTTGCTCTAGAAGCAACGTGATTTACTGATCTTGGCATAGTTTTAATTCTTTTTTGAATGATAGCGCCGATATATTCTCAATCGGACTTGAGGCTAATGCATTCGGTTAATAATTTAAAATGATACGTTTTTACGCTTTTTTAAGATTACTTCATGCAAAGAAGTTCCTTCACCTGAGTTAAGTTAGCATTGTGAACCAAACCAGTGTGTACAAGGTTTCTTTTCTGCTTTTTAGTCTTCTTAGTCAAAAT
>CAMFND010000088.1 GCA_945965395.1 uncultured Bacteroides sp. | reverse complement strand
TATTTATTCGTTTACATTTAGATAAGTAACACTTTATTCTTGTAAATTGTATTGTATCAGTGTAATATCTCCCCTACTCGATTCTTAAAATTTACATTTGTGGTATATAAATAGGCAAAATACAAATGTAAACCGTACAATTCTACACAAATAAGCGATTACATTTGTATTTTGTATCTTCCACTTCTATCTGTAATTTACCGTTTGTAGGGAAACTTCGTGAGAATTGAAAATTTGACGTCCATTTGTATTCTCCTCCTGATTTTTCAATTCTCGTGAAAAACGAAAAAAGCGGCATACATCCGGTCCTTTTTCAGATATATGCCGCTTGTACAGCGTATTGCTTTCCTCTTTTCAGAGATTCAGTTTCGGTTAATGAAGAATGAAATAAATCAAGTCGCGCAGCAATTCTCCATCGGGCGTGGAAGGATTGCCTATACCTTTCGACCGGGCGTCGCATTCTCGAATGGCATGGATGATTTGCATCACCTTTACGCCTGAATAACGTCGCATGGCTGCCATGTATTCTTTCGCCTGCCACGGACTTTTCAAGCCTAACTGAGCCGCTATTCCCTGGTCTGATTTCTCAGGCGCGTAATAGGCCAGCATCAGGTTCGAGAAGAAGTTGAACAGAATGGCCAGTGTCATTTGTAGCGGATTGTTCTTGGGGTTCTCCTCGAAGTATCTGATGATTTTGTTGGCCTTCAGCACATCCTTTTCCACCAGTGCGCTCCGCAGCTCAAAGTTATTGTAATCTTTGCTGATGCCGATGTTCCGCTCAATCTGTTCCGGTGTGATGCGGCGTGCGCCTTCCGGCAGTGTCAGGATAAGCTTCTCCAGTTCGCCGGCCATACGGTTCAGGTCGGCTCCTACAAACTCGGCCATCATTTCCGATGCTTTGGGCTCGATTTCCACTTTCTTGCGCTTCAGGTATGAGGAGATGAAACCGGGAATCTGACTGTCCTTGAGCTTCCGCGATTCAAACAGCACCCCGTTTTTCTCGATTTCGGCGGCCAGTTTCTTTCGGCGATCAATGCTGCCGTGCTTGTAGCATATCACCAGTATGGTCGATTTCTGGGGCTTCTGCAGGTAGAAAGCCAGCTCCTCGATGCGTTTCAGGCTCTGTGCTTCCTTTACCACTACCACCTGATATTCCGACATCATCGGGTAACGCTTGGCGGCGTTGATGACGTTGGCCACATCGGTATCGGCCCCGTATGTGACGGTCAGGTTAAATTCCTTTTCCGTTTCACTGAGCACAGTATCGATGATGTAATCGGCAATCCGGTCGATGTAGTAATCCTCTTCGCCCATCAGGAAATACACGGGTGCATAGATGCGGTTCTTCAGGTTGCGTACAATCTCTTCGTAAGTGACTTCCTTTGCCATTTTCGTCGGTTTACCAGTCAAATTTCAGGTGTTTCACGGTCTTCTTTTCGTCAATGATCATGCGTAAGGCATCGATACCGATTTCTACGTGTTCATGCACGAAATTCTTGGTCACCATGCTGTCACTCTGTTCCGTTTTCACGCCTTCCGGAATCATAGGCTGGTCGGACACGAGCAGCAGGGCACCTGTAGGAATGTGGTTGGCAAATCCGGTGGTGAACAAAGTCGCCGTTTCCATATCCACAGCCATGGCACGGGTCTTCAGCAGGTATTTCTTGAACTCCTCATCGTGTTCCCAGATGCGGCGGTTGGTGGTGTACACCGTTCCGGTCCAGTAGTCGCGCGAGTGGTCACGGATGGCCGAAGATACGGCACGCTGGAGCATAAAGGCCGGGAGAGCCGGTACTTCGGGTGGATAATAATCGTTCGATGTCCCCTCGCCACGGATGGCCGCGATAGGCAGAATCAGGTCGCCTATCTGGTTTTTTTTGTCGATACCTCCGCACTTGCCCAGAAACAGGCAGGCTTTCGGATGTACGGCACTGAGCAGGTCCATGATAATGGCCGCATTGGGACTTCCCATACCGAAGTTGATGATGGTCATGCCTTCTGCATGGGCCGAAATCATGTTGGCATCGCGTCCCAAAATGGGCACGTTGAACCGTTCGGCAAAGATTTCGACGTATTTATTAAAGTTTGTCAACAAGATGTATTCACCAAAGTCTTCCAGTTTCCGCTTGGTATAGCGCGGAAGCCAGTTTGCTACGATTTCTTCTTTTGTTTTCATTAGCTCTCAGAATTTGTGTTGCCAAATAAAAGGTTATTGGGAAGATGAAATAATCTTCCTTAAACGCAAATGTACAATAATAATGCAAACAGAAAAAAGAATTTGGGATTTTCTCTCACCGGATACCCTCGGATTTTGGAAAATAATTCAGCTTTTATGTACTTTTGAGAAAATGAAGTATCTTTGCTCCGTAATAGAAGAACGCTTATGTTTGCATTGAACCTGCCTGCTTTTGAGGCCAAGATTGCCCAGCGAGAGGGAAAGAATGTGATATTTGACGTACTCCGTCGCCGGTATGTAGCGCTGACTCCGGAGGAGTGGGTACGTCAGCATTTTACGAACTTTCTGCTGAAGGAAAAGGGGTATCCGCAAGGACTGTTGGCCAATGAGATACAAATTAACCTGAACGGAACGAAGAAGCGCTGTGATACGGTACTCTACCGTCGCGACCTGACTCCGCAGATGATTGTGGAATACAAGGCTCCCTCGGTGGAGATTACGCAGGCTGTCTTTGACCAGATTACCCGTTACAACATGGTGCTGAAGGTGGACTACCTGGTGGTGAGCAACGGGCTCCGTCACTACTGCTGTCGCATCGACTATGCACGGAATACGTATTATTTTCTCCCCGATATTCCACGTTACGCCGATTTGTAGTGCATAAATAAAAAAGAAGGAATCCCCTGAGCGGGAATCCCTTCTTCTGCTGTCAGACGGAAGTCTGACGCTTATTTCATTTTTGTTTCCAGATGCTTTTCTGTTTCTACACCAGCCAGTTCCGGGTCAATCATGATACGGCCACAGTATTCGCATACGATGATTTTCTTACGCATACGGATGTCGAGCTGTTTCTGAGGCGGAATCTTGTTGAAGCAACCGCCACAAGCGTCACGCTGCACGTAAGTAATACCCAGACCGTTGCGTGAGTTCTTGCGGATACGCTTGAAAGCCTGAAGCAGACGCGGTTCGATGGTAGCTTCCAAATTCTTGGCTTTTTCTCTCAGTTTTTCTTCTTCCTGCTTGGTTTCTGAGATGATTTCGTCCAGCTCGTTCTTCTTTACTTCCAGATCTTTCTTTCTTTCTTCGAGCAACTGTTCGCTCTTTACGATTTCCTCTTCTTTCGACTTGATGCCGGCTGTATATTCACGGATACGCTTTTCGCAGAGTTCCACTTCCAGGCTCTGGAATTCGATTTCCTTAGTCAGTACGTCGTATTCACGGTTGTTACGTACGTTGTCCTGCTGGCTCTTGTACTTTTCGATAGAAGCCTTGGCAGTTTCGATTTCGATTTTCTTGCTGGCTACGTTTGACTTCAGTTCTTCGATTTCGGCCTTGATTTTCTCAATACGTGTGCTCAGACCCGTTACTTCGTCTTCCAGGTCCTGCACTTCCAGCGGAAGCTCTCCTCTCAGTGTCTTGATTTTGTCAATCTCCGACAACATGGTTTGCAACTGGTAGAGTGCTTTCAGCTTTTCTTCCACACTCAATTCATTCGGATCTTTCTTTGCTTCTTTAGCCATAGTTTTCTACAAGTATTTTATGGGATTGGTATTGACACGCGTCAGCTGTGCGTCGAGTGTCGGAAACTTTTCCCGTATGATTGAATATAATAAATCTTTTGTATATTGTTCGCTTTCGTAGTGCCCTATCTCTGCAATGAGAATGTCGTTCTCGTAACTGAAATAGTCGTGGTACTTCACTTCGCCTGTCAGGAACACGTCGGCATGGACTCTTACGGCCTTGGGCAGCAGAAAGGCTCCTGCTCCTCCACAGAGGGCGACAGTCTGGATGAGGCGTCCCGTCATGCGCGAATGTTTTACGCAGCCCACCTCGAACAGCTTCTTGACCCGGCGCAGGAAATCGGTTTCGGTTTCCGGTTCTTCCAATTCACCTACGATGCCCGCTCCTGCCTGTGTCCATTCGTTCTGCAAGGGATAGAAGTCGTAGGCAGGTTCCTCGTAAGGATGTACTTCGACGAGAGCTTTCTGCACTTTTCCTTTCAGGAATGCCGGCAGTATGGTTTCAATCCGTACCTCATGCTCTTCGTGCAACTGGCCGATTTCTCCACAAAAAGGATGTGTGCCCGGCTGTGCGCGGAAAGTACCCTTTCCTTCCAGATTATAGCTGCAGGAATCATAGTTGCCGATGCAGCCGCATTCGGCTTCGAACAAGGCATTGCGTACCTCGTCGGCCTGTGCCTTCGGTACGAAGGTGACCAGCTTCAGCAGCTGGTTTTCTTTCGGTTCCAGGATTCTTACGTTCTTCAGTCCGATTTTCTCGGCAATCTTGAAGTTGACGCCCTGCGGTGCGTTGTCCAGGTTGGTGTGCATCGAGAAAATCACGATATCGTTCTTGATAGCCTTCAGGATGCAGCGTTCCACGTAGTCGCGTCCGGTAATCGACTTGTAGCCCTTGAAGATGAGCGGATGGTGAGATACAATCAGGTTATATCCCAGTGCGATGGCTTCATCTACCACGGCTTCGGTTACGTCCAAACACAACAAAGCCCCTGTAGCTTCCGCGTCTGTCAATCCGATTTGCAGTCCGGCATTGTCGAATCCGTCCTGTAAAGGCAGAGGCGCGAATATCTCAAGGGCATTCACAATTTCCTTAATTTTCATATTTCGCGAAAAATTTCATGCAAAGATAGGATTTTTCGCGCACATATCCATGCAGGAAGTATTCGTTTTTGTATTTTTTCATGAATATTCCTTCACTTGCGGGCATGAGAAAGCCCCGCTATACCCTTCCGGACGTAGCGAGGCTTCTCACTTATACACCTTTAAACAAAATGAATTTCTGTATTATTTGCGAGCTTCTGCAATGTAAGCCAATGCTTCCTTACATTTTTCTGTGACGTAAGTCCAGTCTTCAGCAGCTACCTTGTCTTTCGGGAACAACTTAGAACCCATACCTACGCAGAACACTCCAGCCTTAATCCATGAAGTCAGGTTTTCCTGAGTCGGTTCTACTCCACCGGTTACCATCAGTTTAGACCATGGCATCGGAGCCAGCAAACCTTTTACCAGTTTCGGACCCAATACGTCGCCCGGGAAAATCTTGCAAAGGTCGCAGCCCAGTTCCTGTGCGAAACCTACTTCAGACACGCTACCGCATCCCGGAGTGTAAGCTACCAGACGACGGTTGCAGACTTTTGCGATTTCAGGGTTGAACAACGGACCTACTACGAAGTTAGCGCCCAGCTGGATATACAGAGAAGCTGTAGCAGGATCTACGATAGAACCTACACCCATTGCCATTTCCGGACATTCTTTTGCTGCGAATTTCACTACTTCTGCAAATACTTCGTGTGCAAAGTCGCCACGGTTTGTGAATTCGAATGCACGTACACCACCGTCATAGCAAGCCTTTACCACTTTCTTTGCCACTTCTGCATCCTTGTGATAGAATACAGGAACCATACCTGTTGAACCAATCTTGTTCAACACTGCGATTTTATCGAATTTAGCCATTTTTTCTAACCTTAAATGAATGTTGTTTGTTTGAGTGATTATCTCTGTACGCGACCGCTAGCGTCACCACCAGCCAGTGCTTCTACTTCTTCTACAGATACCAGATTGAAGTCGCCGTTGATGGTGTGCTTCAATGCTGAGGCTGCTACTGCAAATTCCAATGCTTCGCCCTGAGTAGCTTTAGTGAGCAAACCGTGGATGATACCACCCGAGAATGAGTCACCACCACCTACACGGTCGATAATCGGGTCGATGTCGTAACGCTTAGAAGTATAGAATTCTTCGCCGTTGTAAATCATAGCCTTCCAGCCGTTGTGAGTAGCAGAGAAAGATTCACGCAAAGTAGAAATCACATACTTGAATCCAAATTCCTTAGCCATGGCTGTGAAGATTCCCTTGTAGCCTTCTGCATCGGTCTTACCGCCTTCTACGTCAGCATCTGGCTTGAAGCCTAAGCAAAGTTCTGCATCTTCTTCGTTACCGATACAAACGTCTACATACTGCATCAACGGACGCATGATAGACTGTGCTTTTTCTTTTGTCCACAGTTTCTTGCGGAAGTTTAAGTCGACAGAAACTGTTACTCCGTGACGTTTTGCAGCTTCACAAGCCAGCTTGGTCAGTTCAGCAGCCTTGTCGGAGATAGCCGGAGTGATACCAGACCAGTGGAACCAGTCAGCACCTTCCATGATAGCATCAAAGTCGAAGTCGCAAGGATCAGCTTCGGCGATGGCAGAGTGAGCGCGGTCGTAGATAACCTTGCTGGGACGCATAGAAGCACCTGTTTCCAGGTAGTAGATACCTACGCGGTCACCACCACGGGCGATATAGTCAGTCTTCACACCGTATTTGCGCAATGCGTTTACAGCTGACTGTCCGATTTCGTGTTTCGGCAATTTGGTTACGAAGTATGCTTCATGACCATAGTTGGCACAGCTTACAGCTACGTTTGCTTCACCTCCACCGTAAACTACGTCAAAGCTGTCTGACTGAACAAAACGAGTATTGCCCGGTGTAGACAATCTCAACATGATTTCGCCTAAAGTAACAATTTTTCCCATTGCTAAATATTTTTATACTTATGTGATTAATAATGTAGTTCTTAAATCGTACAATAAAATGGATTCTTTTCGGTCCTAATTTGAGAATATCCGCTCTGTGTACGCACACAAAGGTACGGTTTATTTTTTAAAAACCAAAATAAGTTATATATTTGTATCGAAAAAAGTAAATTTTTACTGAATGCACAGATTTGACAATATAATAAGGTAGAACGCATGGAGAAACAGCAAGATAGAATCCGAATCAAGGATATCGCCCAGATGGCCGGAGTGTCAGTAGGAACAGTAGACCGTGTACTTCACTCTCGGAGCGGTGTGTCCGAATCCAGTCGTATCAAAGTGGAAGAAATATTGGAAAAGCTGAACTATCAGCCCAACATGTATGCTAGTGCGCTGGCTTCGAACAAGAAATACAGATTTGCCTATCTGCTCCCTTCGCATAATGAAGGTGATTACTGGAAGGACGTGGAGCGTGGCATGCAACAGGCCATTGCCCGTTTTTCCGATTTCAATGTTTCGCTGTCTGACTATTATTATGACCAGTACGAATCGGGTGCTTTTATAGAAAGCGGTATGCGCATTTTAGACGCACAGCCCGACGGGGTGATTCTTTCGCCTACCGTGGAAGAGGAAACTGAGCGCTTTGTCAACCTGCTGCGTGAAGCCGGTATTCCATATGTGTTCATTGACTCGAACATCTCCCGACTGGAGCCTTTGGCTTTTTACGGGCAACATGCCCAGCGGAGCGGATACTTTGCTGCCCGTATGTTGCGTCTGCTGGCAAAGGGCGAACCGGAGATTGTCATCTTCCGTCAGATAAACGAAGGACGTCTGGGTTCAAACCAACAGCTCCATCGAGAAGAGGGATTCTATGAATACATGAAAGAGCACTGTCCGGAACTGAAGATGTGGGAACTGAACCTTTATGCCAAACAGCCGGGTGAAGATGCTTCGTTGCTGGACGATTTTTTTGCGGCACATCCGAACGTGAAGTGCGGCATCACCTTCAACTCGAAAGCGTACATCATCGGTGAGTATATGCAGCGTCACGGACGTACGGATTTCCATCTCATGGGCTACGACCTGTTGCGTCGAAATGTGGCTTGTCTGAAAGCTGGAAGCATTGACTTTGTTATAACTCAGCAGCCTACTGTACAGGGATACAACAGCATTGAATGTCTGTGCAATCACCTGATTCTGCGCAAGAAGGTGAAGGACTGCAACTACATGCCTATCAACCTAATTACTACGGAAAACATCGATTTCTATTTCGATGCGCATGTCAACGAATAACCTGATTATATCGCTATTAATATGAAAACAACTTATTTGAGAATCAATCCGTCCGACAACGTGGCGGTGGCTATTTCTCCCCTTCATGCAGGAGAAACCATCGAAGCAGCCGGACGGGTGATTACCCTGCGCACGGATGTGCCGGCCGGCCACAAGGTGACGCTGAAGAATTTCCAGTCTGGAGAGAATATCATTAAATACGGCTACCCTATCGGTCATGTTACTGTTGATGTGCCCGAAGGTACATGGGTGAGCGAAAAAGAAATCAAAACCAATCTGTCGGGGCTGCTGGATTATACTTACCAGCCAGTGGAGGTGCATACGGACATTCCAGTGGAACACCGCACGTTCAAGGGCTATCGCCGTCGTAACGGAGACGTAGGCGTGCGCAACGAAATCTGGATTATCCCGACTGTGGGCTGTGTGAACGGCATCGTGAACCAGCTGGCCGAGGGACTTCGCTGCGAAACGGACGGTGGCAAGGGAGTAGATGCCATCGTGGCTTTTCCGCATAACTACGGTTGCTCGCAGTTGGGCGAAGACCATGAAAATACAAAGAAGATTCTGCGCGACATGGTGCTGCATCCCAATGCCGGAGCTGTGCTGGTAGTAGGATTAGGATGTGAGAACAACCAGCCCGATGTGTTCCGTGAATTTATCGGTACGTATGATAAAGACCGTATCCGCTTCATGGTGGCACAGAAGGTGGACGATGAATACGAAGAAGGTATGCGAATCTTGCGTGAACTGTACGCCAAATGCTGTCAGGATGAGCGTACGGATGTGTCCCTCTCCGAGTTGCGTGTGGGACTGAAATGTGGTGGTTCCGACGGTTTCTCAGGCATTACGGCTAATCCGCTGCTGGGTATGTTCTCCGACTACCTGATTGCACAGGGAGGTACTTCGGTACTGACGGAGGTGCCCGAAATGTTCGGGGCAGAAACCATCCTGATGAACCGTTGCCGTACTACGAAACTATTTAACCAAACGGTGAGCCTGATTAACGATTTCAAGAAATATTTCCTTTCACACGGAGAGCCTGTGGGCGAGAATCCTTCGCCGGGCAACAAGGCCGGAGGTATCTCTACACTGGAAGAAAAAGCACTGGGTTGCACACAGAAATGCGGAAAGAGTTACGTATCAGGCGTGATGGCTTACGGAGAACGCTTGCAGACGAAGGGACTGAACTTGCTGTCGGCTCCGGGCAATGACCTGGTAGCTGCTACGGCCCTCGCCTCTTCCGGCTGCCACATCGTACTGTTTACTACAGGACGCGGTACGCCGTTCGGTACCTTCGTGCCTACCATGAAAATTTCTACCAACTCCAACCTAGCAGCGCATAAGCCCGGATGGATTGACTTCAATGCCGGTGTCATTGTAGAAAATGAACCGATGGAGACCACTTGCCGTCGTTTCATCGATTATGTGATTCAGGTGGCCAGCGGAGAACTCGTGAACAACGAAAAGAAAAACTACCGCGAAATCGCAATTTTCAAGAATGGCGTAACTCTTTAATAAACAATTGTTTATTATCCTTCTTAAACCCCATAAAAAACGCAAGTACGTTCATGAGCAAACGTACTTGCGTTTTATTTAAAACGTCAAAGCGTTTCTATTGAAACGCACTTGTGTTTAGGTATAAACGCCTTTGCGTTTTCTTTCAAATGCAAAGGCGTCTTTTTTATCCCTCAATTTCACTCAGTTCCAGCCAGCGCATGGTCTTTTCGTCCAGCTCATCATTGAGTAGAGGCAGACGCTTAGATTTCTCGGTCAGTTCGTCCACGCTGAGTGTACCGCTGCACAAGGCTTCTTCTATCTGTTTCTTTTCTTCTTCCAGTGCGGCAATCTCTTTTTCCAGCTGTTCGAATTCCTTCCGTTCCTTGAAGGTCATGCGGCGCTTGTCGTTCAGGCGGACACGCTGCGTCTTTTCTTCCTTGGGCTTGACTGCTTCCTTTTCATGTTCAGCTTTGGCCAGCTTCCAGTCACGGTAGTCGGAGTAGTTGCCAGGGAAATCGCGGATGTCGCCCTGTCCTTTGAATACCAGCAGATGATCTACCACTTTGTCCATGAAGTAGCGGTCGTGGCTCACCACGATGACACATCCCTTGAAGTTCTGCAGGTATTCTTCCAGCACTTGCAGGGTCACGATGTCCAGGTCGTTGGTCGGCTCGTCCAGCACCAGGAAGTTCGGGTTCCGCATCAGTACCGTACAGAGGTACAACCGGCGTCGTTCTCCCCCGCTCAACTTGTATACATAGCTGTGCTGCGTTTCGGGCGTAAAGAGGAAATGCTGCAGGAATTGTGAGGCTGTCAGCCGTTTGCCGTTGCCCAGCTCAATGACCTCGGCGATGTCCGTAATCACGTCAATCACCTTCATCTGTTCGTTAAACTGAAGCCCCTCTTGCGAGTAGTAGCCGAAGCGTACTGTTTCGCCGATGTCCAGCGTACCGCTGTCGGGTTTCTCCAGTCCCATCAGAATCTTGATGAAGGTGGATTTACCCGTACCGTTGTTGCCCACGATACCCATCTTCTCGTAGCGGGCAAAGATGTAGGAGAAATCATCCAAAATCTTCAGGTCACCGAAGCGCTTGCACAGGTGGTCGGCCTCAAAAATCTTGGAACCGATGTACGAAGCCTTGACATCCAGTTTCACGTTTGCGTCGTACGTGCGCTGTTTGGCCACCTTCTCCAATTCATAGAAGGCTTCTTCGCGGTAACG
This sequence comes from uncultured Bacteroides sp., assembly GCA_945965395.1. Classification (GTDB taxonomy): domain Bacteria; phylum Bacteroidota; class Bacteroidia; order Bacteroidales; family Bacteroidaceae; genus Phocaeicola. Next base: position 13,190 of record CAMFND010000088.1, on the reverse strand, counting down.
AGCTTTGTGGCCGCGTGCCTGCGGCATACGGCGCATCCATTCCAGTTCCGTGCGGTACAGGTTGTTGGCACGGGCAATCTCCGCATTGGTCGCTTCGATACGTTCCTGACGTTTCTCCAAGTAGTAGCTGTAGTTTCCTTTGTAGGAGTACAACTGGCGGTTGTCTATTTCAATGATTTCCGAGCACACACGGTCCAGAAAATAGCGGTCGTGTGTCACCATGAGCAAGCTCAGGCTGCCACGGTTCAGGTACTCTTCCAGCCATTCCGTCATATCCAGGTCGAGGTGGTTGGTCGGCTCGTCCAGAATCAGCAAATCCGGTTCGGTAATCAGGATGTTGGCCAGTGCCACGCGCTTCAACTGCCCGCCGGACAGATGTCCGATTTTCTGGGAGAAATCGCGGATTTTCAGTTGCGAAAGAATCTGCTTGGCACGTCGTTCATAGTCCCAGGCCTTTTCGTGCTCCATCCGCACCAGCAGTTCGTCCATGCCGGGATTGCCGGGTGTTTCCATGCACCGTTCATACTCCTTAATCAGCTCTACGGTAGAGTTGCCGTGATAAAAGCAGGCCTCCAGCACCGTCAGTTCTTCGGGATATTTCGGGCTCTGTTCCAGATAGCCCACGCGCAAATCGCGGCGGAAGGTGATTTTCCCTTCATCGTAGCCTTCCTTACCGGCCAGGATATTCAGCAAGGTGGTTTTTCCAGAACCGTTCTTGGCTATCAGTCCGATGCGCTGTCCTTCTGCAATACCGAAAGATATGCCGTTAAAAAGGACCAAGTCGCCGAACGACTTGGTCAGGTTTTCTACTTGTAAATATGGAGTCATAATCTAATTCGTAGCTGCTAAAAATAGGATGCGGGAGGATTAGTCCATCACCGCTTCCACTTCGTTCTTTATCCGTTCGAATTCCGCTTTCAGGTCGCACGGCTGTCCGCTCTTCGCCTTGTCCCATATCAGGGGAATCGGGTTGACCATTACTTTTGAATCGCGGAAACGCAGTGCCGGAGATTCTTTCTGTCCGTCGATGACCGTCACCCATTCCATGCCGTCCATCTCGTTGACCAGGATCACGCCGAATGCTGTACCGAAGCTTTCCCACGCCTGACGCTGTTTGGGGTTAAAACGTCCGCTGTCGATTACTTTCTGCAAGTTTTCCAAGTCGGCTTCTGTACCGGTAAAGTCCTTGGTCAGTTGTTTTTTCACCGTAGAAACGGCCCAGTCATAGTTCTCGTTTATCTGGTTGATTTCCAGAATACGGACTGGAATCACTTCCTTCACTGGCTTGTCGGATACATTACGCACCTTCAGGGAAGCTACAATAGCCTCGCCAGCCTTGGGGCTCTCGCCCTTGGCCACGGTGAATGAGCACTCTACGGAAATCTCTCCCCGACCGGTTACCCAGATGTGGGTGGTGTACCACACGCCATTCTCCTGAAAGCTTTCGGAAGAATAGGCGCAGTCCCATGAACCGACTTTTACCTTCTTGGCCCCGCGTACTTGATGCAGCTCGTCTTCCAGACATTCGTTGGCATAGACTGATGAATTCCCCCGATAGGCAGAAATACGGAAATTTCCAGTCCATTTGTCAGGATTGTAAAACAGAAAGCAGTCTTCCGAATCTTCAAACTCGCACCAGTTGTCGGGATATTCCAGTGAAAACCAGGAACCCGGAGAAATGTACTTTTTCATAACGTTTTTTGTTTTTAGTATTAGAGATAAAGGTTTATTTCAGCGGAAGAATCTCAATCCAATAATCGTCCGGGTCATTGATGAAATACAGTCCCATCTGTTCATTCTCGAAGCAGACACAGCCCATTTCCTTGTGGAACTTGCGTACTTCATCGTAGTCGCCTGCCACGCGGAGACAAAGATGGCTTTCGTTTTCTCCCAGTTCGTAGGCTTCCGTATGGTCGCGCAGCCAGGTCAGTTCCAGTGAGAACCCCGTGCATCCGTCGGTAAGGTACACTAGGATGAAAGAGCCGTCGGCCGCTTCCTTGCGGTGAGACTCATGCAGTCCGAGCGCCTTTTCGTAGAATTGGATACTTTTTTCGAGATTAGTTACGTTGATATTGAAGTGGTCAAATCTTCCTTTTATTTCCATTGTCTTTTTATTTTAAGTTGATATAGTGGTCTAAGTTCAATGTTTCGCCGCGACGGACAGGAGTAAGGACCTGAGTCCCTTCCGATGCAGCCAAAGGTGCAAAAGCCGAAGCCTTCTCAAAAGCTTCGTCAAAGTGCATCGGTACAAATATAGTCGTTTTTATCCGTTTCACAAATTGTAAAGGCCCTCGCATGTATTCCTTCCCTAAACGAGGGTCGACCGGAAACAGTACGACATCCATTTTCTCCTTGCAGATGGCAATATCTTCCAGTTCACGAAGGAAAAAAGCTTCGTCACGTTTCCATTCTTCCTCCGGACTTTCGTCCATCCAGTGCCAGTTGTTCAGGTCGCCGGCATGGAATACGGTAGCTCCTTCCGGAGTTTGGACTAAAAAAGAGATGCCTATGTCCGTCGAGCCGAAAGCTCGCACGGTGAGGTATTCGTCACGATAGGTGTCTCCTTTCGCCAGTGTATGGAAATTCCCGTTTTCTTTGTCCTGGGTAGAAAGAGGAATGTCGGTCGAAAGCAGATAGACGATGTCAGGCCGAAGCGCTTTCCAGGAGAGTATTTGCCGGTTAAAGTGGTCGGCATGCGCATGACTGGAAAACACATACAACTGTCCTTCACGTGAAAGAAGCTGTTCGTGCACGATGCCTTTGTCGGCCGACACGGAGTCTTCGAAATAGTCGAAAATAAGCGTATAACCTTCTCCCAGCAGGGCGAAGCCGCTATGATAAAGATGAATCAGTTTCATGAAATTGAGGTCTTATTTGGCCGCAATGGGCTGCACATACGCGCGGGTAGCCTTGTCTATCTCCAGGAACATGTAGTTCACTTTGCCCGAATGAATTAGGTCCTTGTGCTCGTTGTAAATGCGAGTGGCATATTCCTTGGATTTCTCGAACATGAATTTTGACACGCTTTCCTGTGATTTTCCCGCCATTGTGGAGTCGAGTTTCTCTTCCGGGAAGAAGTCATCCAGGTTCACGTCGCCAATCATGGACGTTTCTAGGAAATGAATCTCCTGGTGCAAACGGTCGGTGTAATAACCCACGAACATGTGGCCCGGCACGCGTACCAGAATCGGATTGATGTTGATGGCTTTCAGCAACGAAGCAAACAGTACGCTTCCGTCCACACAGTTAATCTGTGCCGACTGCAGGGCATCGTCAAAGGTACGTACGCGCTGGGTAAAGACTACGTTGGACGACAGGCTGCTGTTGCTGATGGAGCTGTATTTGAACCCTCTTTTCTGCAAGACATACCACAAGGCATACACCTGTCTGTCTACTACTTTCGGGTCTTTGCCCTGGTATCCCCAGAAACGGTTGACAATGCGTGAATCCAGTGCCTCGCGCAGCACCTGGCTGATGTTGGGATTATCTTCGTTGACGTAGGCCGCAAAAAAATCTCCTGTGTCGTGAAATTTCATTTTGCTGTCGATGTATCCCAACAGGCATTCGTTGATGCTGCGTACCGAATACGTGTGCACTGCCGAATATGTTCGGTTGTTGTTTACCTTTGCCTGTATGGACACGGTAACAGGCATGGCCTGAGTATTTTCCAGCAGGGCCTGATAATTCCATATCACATCTGGGAAAATCAGGTATTCCTTTCCTGATTCCGGCAGAATGAATTCAGAAACCGAATGAGCAAAGAAAGGAGTCTCTGCTAATTCTATGTGAAGTTTACTGTTGGCATGCGGACTGCGTATCTTAATACCGATACACGATTTGGGATTTCCTAAATAGGTACTGTCAGCCGGTGCAATCAGCTGGGAATCTGTTGTAGCCGTAGACAGGATGGTGACCGGGAAGATATTTCCGCCTAATTCATCAGTAATTTCCAGTCCGGACGAAAAGGGCTCGTATCTGTAAATGTATAAAACCGAAGCCGTTACTGTCAGAATAGCCAGTATGAAAGTGGCCAGCTTCCATTTGTTTTCCCCAAAAATTGTACGCATGTTCAGTTGCATTGTCACAAAATTTCCTATTAAACTAATTGGGACAGACCACAGAAGTATTCTTCTTATGGTCTGCTCCTTTTACGGTTATCTTACCGCAATACTTTCAATTTCTACCAGCACTCCTTTCGGCAAAGCTTTAGCAGCTACCGCAGAACGGGCAGGATAATCACCTTCGAAATACTTGGCATACACGGCATTCATTTCGCCAAACAGTGCCATATCTGCTAGGAATACAGTGGTTTTTACCACGTTGGCAGTTGTCAGTCCGGCTTCTGCAAGTACATTCTTGATATTCTCGAATACCTGAGTAGTCTGTTCAGTGATTCCACCTTCTACCACTTCGCCTGTAGCCGGATTTACCGGAATCTGGCCCGACAAGAATACCATGCCGTTCACTTCTACTGCCTGGCTATAAGGACCGATGGCAGCAGGAGCTTTTTCTGTAAAAATTACTTTTTTCATAAGAGTTAATGTGTCAATTAAATTGTATTTTCAACGCTAATTTAGCACAATTCTTTTAATCTGGGGACAGAAACAGTAAAAAAAGTCCGCATTTATTCGTGTTTATAACAAAAAACGCTTACTTTTGTACTCGCAATAATGTAAAAAGGTATTTGGAACGTGCTTCGTATCCAATCCGGATTCATAAAAAACAATCAAAATCATTGATAATTCAAATGTGTGAAAGAGGAAAGAGACCTCCGAACGGTTTGTCATGCTTCACACACTCAATATTAATAATTCATTTAACCTATTTATGTACAATATCATTCAATTAAACGACAAAAATTTGTCTGAATTGCAGCAGATTGCCAAAGAGTTGGGTCTGAAAAAGGTCGATTCACTGAAAAAAGAAGAGTTGGTGTATCGCATTCTGGATGAACAGGCAATTGTCGGTGCGACAAAAAAAGTGGCCGCACAGCAAAACAACGAAGAACGCAAGGAAGGACAGCCGCGTAAGCGCTCGCGCATCAGTATAAAGAAAGAGGGGGATAAAGTATATACGGCTACTAAAGATAAGGCACAGAAGCTGGAGGCCAACACTCCTGCCCTTCCTGCACCAACTCCTTTGTTCAAGGAAATTCCTGCATTGCCGGAGAAAACGGAAATTGTTGCACCAGTTGCAGAGAAAACAGCTCAGCCGGAGGTCGTTGCTGCTCCTGCTGAAGAAAAGCCTAAAGCCAAGCGAGGACGTAAGCCGGGTTCTAAAAATAAATCTACTCTGGCAAAAGAAGCACAAAAGGCCGCTGAAAACAAACTATCCGAAGCCATTGTTAAATCGGCTCCGCTTCCCATCAATGACGACGACATGGAACTTCCACCGCTTGACTTAAATAATAATGATTTTATTCCTATCGAAGACCTCCCGTCTGAGAAATTTGAAATACCTTCTGAATTGCTGGGTAAATTTGAGGCTACCAAAATGGAGGTGCCCGTAATGCCGGTTAAAGAACCGAAACAGAAAAATCAGCAGCGTCAGGCTCGTCAGAATAATCGCAACAACCGTCCTAATAACAATAATCAGGGAAAAGATAATAACTCGCAGTCTGCTGCCAGTCAGAACGCGCCAGATCAGCCCTCTTCTCCTTCTACCGAAACTCCTGCCAATAATGTTCCGGCACCAGCTCCCAAATCGGTAGAAAAAGTCTACGATTTTGATGATATTCTTCAAGGTACCGGCGTACTGGAAATCATGCCCGATGGATATGGATTCCTTCGTTCTTCAGATTACAACTATCTTTCTTCACCTGATGACATTTATGTGTCGCAGTCACAAATCAAGTTGCTAGGTCTGAAAACCGGTGATGTGGTAGAAGGTACCATCCGTCCGCCTAAGGAAGGTGAAAAATATTTTCCGCTGGTAAAGGTTTCTAAAATTAACGGACTGGATCCTGCTTTGGTGCGCGACCGTATTCCGTTTGATCACCTTACTCCGCTCTTCCCCGATGAGAAATTCAAATTGTGCAAAGGATATAACGACAACCTGTCGGCTCGTGTAGTCGATTTGTTCGCGCCTATCGGAAAAGGACAGCGTGCACTGATTGTGGCACAGCCTAAGACTGGTAAGACTATCTTGATGAAAGATATCGCCGATGCCATTGCGGCCAATCATCCGGAAGTATATATGATTATGTTGCTCATCGATGAACGTCCGGAAGAAGTAACCGATATGGCTCGCAGTGTGAAAGCTGAAGTAATTGCTTCTACATTCGACGAACCGGCAGAACGTCACGTGAAGATAGCCGGCATCGTGCTGGAAAAAGCCAAACGTATGGTAGAATGCGGACACGATGTAGTTATCTTCCTGGACTCTATCACTCGTCTGGCTCGTGTCTACAATACGGTTTCTCCGGCATCAGGTAAGGTACTTTCCGGTGGTGTGGATGCCAATGCGTTGCACAAGCCTAAACGTTTCTTCGGTGCGGCACGTAACATTGAAGGTGGAGGCTCACTGACAATCGTGGCTACTGCATTGATTGATACGGGTTCTAAGATGGACGAGGTTATCTTCGAAGAGTTCAAGGGAACAGGTAACATGGAGTTGCAGCTGGATCGCAACCTGAGCAACAAGCGTATCTTCCCAGCCGTAAACATCGTGGCTTCAAGTACTCGTCGTGACGACTTGTTGCTTGACAAGACTACGCTCGACCGTATGTGGATCCTCCGCAAATATTTGTCGGACATGAATCCTATTGAAGCAATGGATTTCGTGAAAGACCGTCTGGAAAAGACAAAGGACAACGAAGAGTTCCTGATGAGTATGAACTCTTAAAAGAAGATAGCATTTACATAAAGAAAAGCAGGGAGAAAATCCATGAGTGGGGTTTCTCCCTGCTTTTCTTTATGATACATTCTTTGGGAGAGATAAAAAGTAGGTTGTTGGACAAGCAACTTTCTTGTATGTCTACAGATGAACGAATATAAAAAAAAGCTAATACTCTTCATTGTCAGAATATTAGCCTTAAATACTGAGGAGCGGCAAGCGGGACTCGAACCCGTGACCCTCAGCTTGGGAAGCTGATGCTCTACCAACTGAGCTACTGCCGCGACTTTGTTGATGCAAATATAGAATTTATTTTTTAGAATAGTCCGTTTTCTCTGATTTTTTTCGTGTGAAAAACAGAAAAATTCCTTTCTCCAGCTATTCCCAGAGCTTGTACAGTCTGGTTTCTCCCCAATAGTGATGTACAGAGGTGGCAATACAGTTTTTATAGCGGAAGAAAAACGAACCCGATACTTCTCCACCTTTTAAATTACAGACTGGTGTTTGCAGTGAAGTCGTTTCTTCCGTAGGAACAATGTCAAAGTAACGGTACTCATATCCTTTCAGACATAAGTCGCGATAATGTGTCTGACGGTATCCGCTGCACGGACGGTTATCTTTCACAATGACTGAATAAGGCAGAATCCCCGCCATTTCGTAGGCTGTACCTCCGAGACGTGAGGTCAGTGTCTGTCCTAGCAAGGCCATTCCCCCTCCTTCTGCCAGCAGTTTTCCTCCTTTCTCTATGTATTCGCGCAACTGCTCCATCAGACGTTTCCGGCGATGCAGCTGACGGGCAAACAGTTCCGGATATCCTCCAGGCAGATACACGATGTCCGCCTCGGGAAGTTCACTACCATATACCGGACTGAAGCGCGTGATGTCTCCTTTCGTCTTGTCTATGCTCTGGCGATATGCGAAAGGAAAAGCCGGATCAGAAGCCAATGCGATTCGCTGTTTGCGCTTGCCGGTCCACATATCCGTTTCTGTTTCGGAAATGTAAGGAAGCGAATAGGTACAAGGGAAAATACGGGTGGAAAGGTTCAGCAGTTTGTCAATGTCTACATGCTGTGCCAGTTGTTCCGCCACTTGATTGAGAAGCTGGTCAAGGCTCTTCCTTGCAGGAAGTGTCAGTGCCTGATGACGAGGTGGAAGGCCTGTTTCCTCCAAATAAGGGAGATAGCCCAAGCATTCCACCCCGGCCTCGGCACAGGTTTCGCGCAGGAAACCGTATTGTGCAGCCGAAGTGACCTGATTGAAAATCACTCCGGCTATTTTCAGTTCTGTATTGAAATGTTTAAAGCCATACAGCATGGCAGCGATGGAGTAACCTGCATTGCGTGCACTCACCACTATCACCACAGGTATCTTCATCAGTCGGGCCATTTCGACGCTGCTTCCCTGCGTTTTCCGGAATCCGTCGAACAAACCTGCCCGTCCTTCTACTACGCATACATCGGCCTTCTCCCCATAACGGTTGTAGACGGTTTGCAGGTGACTGCGTGAACCCATCCAGGTGTCCAGACTTACCGGTTCACGGTCGGCAGCCAGCGCATGATAGCGAAGGTCTGCCAGTTCGGGTCCGCATTTGAAAGACTGCACACGCAGGTTACGTTGACGCAACGCACGCATCAGTCCCAAGGCAACGAGGGTCTGCCCGCTTCCGGGCATCATGGCTCCGACAAGAAACTGTGGCTTCATCTGCTTATGACAATCCTTCTATTTCTCCATTTACAATGTCAATGTGCAATGCCTGCGGTTCTTTCGGCAATCCCGGCATACGCATCATTTCTCCAGCCACTACTACCAGCATTTCTGCACCCGCATTGATGACGATATCGCGCACGGCAAAATTGAAGCCGGAAGCCACCCCATAGAGTTTCGGGTCGGTAGAGAATGAATACTGTGTCTTGGCAATGCAGACAGGGAAGTTGGTGTATCCCAGATCTTTTATCATCTGAATCTTCTTGCGGGCAGCCGGACCGAACAGCACTTGTTTGGCACCATACAATTCGCAGGCAATCTTGGTGACTTTCTCTTCCACAGAGTCAGTTTCGTCGTAAGTGAAGGACAACGGCTGTGACGGATTGTTTTCGATGGTGTTTACTACCAGATTAGCCAGTTCGATGGCACCGTCTCCGCCTTCCATAAACGCGTTGTTGATAGCAAAGCCTACGCCCATTTCTTCACAGTGCTGACGTACGAAGTCAAGTTCCTCATCGGTATCGTTAGCATAACGGTTGAAAGCGACTACCACGGTCTGTCCAAATGACTGGAGGTTTTCGATATGCTTATCGAGATTCTTTACACCTTCCTTCAAACCGTCCATGTTCGGTTCCTTGATTTTGTCTACATCTACCCCGCCGTGCATCTTCAATCCCTGAGCTGTAGCCACGATGATAGTCAGTTTCGGCTGAAGTCCGGCTTTACGACATTTGATGTTGTAGAACTTCTCTGCACCCAAGTCGGCACCGAATCCGGCTTCTGTCACTACATAGTCACCGAAAGTCATCGCCAGTTTCGTAGCCAGTACCGAGTTACATCCGTGTGCGATGTTGGCAAACGGACCACCGTGAACGAAGGCCGGTGTATGTTCCGTAGTCTGTACCAGATTAGGCGACAAGGCATCTTTCAGCAATACCGTAATCGCTCCAGCTACTCCTAAGTCTTTCACTGTGAAAGGCTTGTTGTCGATGGTGAATCCTAACAGAATGTTTTCGATGCGGCGACGCAAATCGTCTTCATCTCTTGCCAGACAGAGGATAGCCATGATTTCCGATGCCGGTGTGATGTCGAATCCCGATTCACGGGTGATACCGTTGGTCTTTCCTCCCAGTCCGGTAACGATGTAGCGTAAGCCACGGTCGTTCACGTCGAGTACACGGTTCCAAAGTACTTCTTTCATGGCAAAACCATTGTCCTTGTTCTGGTACATATAGTTATCGAGCAAGGCCGTAATCATGTTGTGGGCCGAAGTGATGGCGTGGAAGTCACCTGTAAAGTGCAGGTTGATTTTGTCCATCGGAAGCACCTGTGCATAGCCACCTCCGGCAGCTCCACCCTTCATACCGAAGCAAGGACCAAGTGATGGTTCGCGCAAGGCACAGAAGGCTTTCTTTCCGATTTTGTTCAGTCCCAGTGCCAGACCGATAGATACGGTAGTCTTTCCGATACCAGCTTTGGTCGGCGTGATGGCCGTTACCAGAATCAGGTTACTCTTTTTTACCTTTTCTTCATCGATCAATGTTTCGGGAACTTTAGCAATGTAACGTCCGTAGTTAGAGATTTCTTCTACGGGAATACCATACTCGCGGGCAATCTGCTTGATTTTTGTCAGCTCGATACTGCGAGCTATTTCAATATCTGATTTCATAGGTTCAATTTTTTTATTGTGACGCAAAGATACAAAGAAATTCTTTAACTTTGTCGTACTACATGTAAACCCTATAATTTATAATAGATATGAATAACTTCGCTTTTTACAGTCCTACCGAATTCGTATTCGGAAAAGGAACGGAAAGCCAGACCGCCGAGCTGGTGAAGAAATATAAAGGTACGAAAGTGATGATTGTATACGGAGGAGGTTCCGTAGTGCGCAGCGGACTACTCGATAAAGTAAAAAAATACCTCGACGAAGCAGGCATTGCTCATGTAGAACTGGGAGGTATCCAACCCAACCCCACCGACCCGAAAGTGTACGAAGGTATCGAGCTGGGACGTCGTGAAAAAATTGATTTCCTGCTTCCGGTGGGTGGTGGTTCAGTCATCGATACAGCCAAAGCCATTGCAATGGGTATCCCTTATGAAGGTGATTTCTGGGATTTCTATATAAATAAGGTAGTACCTGAAAAAGCCATTCCGCTGGGTGTAGTACTGACTATTCCTGCGGCTGGAAGTGAAGGTTCCGGTAATACGGTCATCACGAAACTGGACGGGCTGAAGAAACTGAGTGTCCGCACGCACGGGTTGTTGCGTCCTACGTTTGCTGTGATGAACCCGGAACTGACCTATACCCTCCCCGCCTGGCAGACAGCTTGTGGGGTGACCGACATGATGGCACACATCATGGAACGCTATTTCACCAATACAGAAGATCAGGAAGTACCCGACCGTATGTGTGAGGGTACACTCAAAGCCATTATCACGGAAGCTCTTCGGGTAATGAAAGAGCCGGAAAACTACGGAGCTCGTGCCAACCTGATGTGGGCAGGTACCATCGCACACAACGGTACGTGCGGCGTGGGAGCCGTGGAGGATTGGGCTTCTCACTTTATGGAACACGAAGTGAGTGCCGTGTACGATGTGACGCACGGAGCCGGACTGGCCGTTATTTTCCCTGCCTGGCTTACTTATATGGCCAGCCATAACGTGGGCAAGGTGGCCCAGTATGCCCATCGTGTGTGGGATGTTCCCGAATCGGACGACAAGAAAGCCATGGCACTAGAAGGTGTAGCTCGTCTGAAATCCTTCTTCCACGCCATCGGCATGCCTGTTACCTTCAAGGAACTGGGTATCGAACATCCCGACATCGACCTGTTAGTAAAGAAACTGCATGAAAACAAGGGTGAATACGTGGGGAATTATGTCCGCCTGAATGCACAGGCTACCCGTGAAATCTATGAACTGGCCAACCAATAAAGAATTATTATTATGGAATATACAAATCAAGACGTACGCCGACAGGACCGCCTGCTCGATGAAGCACGAGCATTTGAGATATTAAAGGAAGGTGAATTCGGTATCCTGTCCATGCGGACTGAAGAGGGAGACGGCGCATACGGCATCCCAATAAACTATGTGTGGGACCGTGGCAACTCCATTTACATTCATTGTGCACCAGTGGGACGTAAATTACGCTGCATTGACGCCTGTCCTAACGTGTCTTTCTGTGTCACCGGTCGCAGTAAGGTCATTCCCGACAAGTTTACTACGGGGTATGAAAGCATCGTACTGCAATGTACGGCACATCACAGTTTGCACGAAGCAGAGCGGATGTCAGCCCTTTCCCTGTTGATCTCCAAATACTGTCCGGAGCATAAGATGCAGGGTATCGAGTATGCCAACAAGTCTTTCCATCGCACGGAGATTATCCGTCTGGATATTCAGAGAGTCAGTGGAAAATGCAAAAATATGGGATTCTAATCCTGATTTTATAACATTCTGAAGTAGCTTTTAGAAACTCTTTAAAAACGCCCTTACGTTTGATTCAGAACGTAAAGGCGTTTTGTTTTAAACGTACTTGCGTTTTACTTAAAACGTAAGTGCGTTTCAGTTCAAACGTACTTGTGTTTTGGCACAAACGCAAAGGCGTTTTTTTAATCTCCAAAAATGGACGGATAATCCCGTTTTTAGGCATGATAACCTAAAATATCACTCTTTTACGCTTTTTCATGTTTTGTAAAGTTTTGATAATTTGAGATAGTTTTATACATTTGTAAACAATCACAAACGAAAGCAGGCTTTTCTCCTTATATATTATAAGAGAAAGCGGTTCCTCTGCTTCCGGAATAAAACAAAACGGTTCAAGGGAACAGAACCTAAAACTAAAAAAAAGAATTATGAAAAAGTTTTTAATGACCGCTGTATTGGGAATGTTTGCATTGGCTGGTTTTTCTCAGGTAAAATGGGATGCTAAAGTTGGTATGAACTTCAGCAATATGACTAAGTTTGATGATACCAAAGCATTGCCGGGCTTTAATTTAGGAGTAGGTATGGACTATGGCTTCAGTGAAAACTGGTCTTTACAGTCTGGATTAATGATTTCATCTAAAGGTTATAAAGTTAAGGATTATGCCAAAGTGAGACCAATCTATTTGGATATTCCTATTTTGGCTGCTTACAAATTCAATATCAGCGATAATACAAAATTTGTTATCAATGCAGGTCCGTATCTGGCATTTGGATTAGGTGGTAAAGTAAAATATGATGGTGTTGATGAAAGTGATAAAGTATTTGGTGACGATGGTTGGAATCGTTTTGATTTAGGTCTCCAGTATGGTGTCGGTCTTGAATTGAGCGATCGTTATTTGATTAACTTGACTGGTCAGAATGGTTTCATCTGTCCTTGGGATGTTGACGAAGGTGACAAACCTAAGAATATGACCTTCTCTATCGGTGTAGGTTACCGCTTCTAATTTGAGAAATACATCTCGTATTCATCTATAAAACGAAAGGTCGGCATGAAAAATCTTCAGGGCCGACCTTTTTTATGTGACTAATAACCAGCCATTCAGAAAAGAATTGAAAAAATATTGTAAAATAAACTGCAAAAACGTTTGGCTGTTTCAGGTAAAAAATATACCTTTGCACTCGCAAATGAAAATAGTGATGCACTCTTAGCTCAGTTGGTAGAGCAA
>CAMFND010000087.1 GCA_945965395.1 uncultured Bacteroides sp. | reverse complement strand
AAGAAAAGAGGGTGAATCGCGTATTACGACACACCCTCTTTTCATAAATCAGTAATCAATTTTATCCAAGATTCCCGCCAGATAGGCAATAGTCACTCCGTAGTTGGTCATGGGAACCTGTTGGGTGCGGGCCTGGCCGATGCGGTTCAGCACATACTTGCGGTTGAACATGCAGGCTCCACAGTGAATAATCAAGTCGTACGAGGTCAGGTCTTCCGGAAAGTCCGTGCCTGATACGATGTCGATTTGCAGGCCTTCACCGATGCGCTTACGGAGCATATTCGGGATTTTCACCCGCCCGATGTCTTCTGTCAGCGGGGCATGCGTACACGCTTCGGCAATCAGCACACGTGACTTCGGTGTTAGCTGGGCAATGGCATTGGCTCCTTCCATGTAGTAGTCGATGTCGCCTTTGTACTGGGCAAAGAGGACAGAGAAGGAGGTAAGTCGGCTTTCGGCCGGTTTCTTGTCATATACCGTGCGGAACACCTGTGAGTCGGTAATAATCAGCTTCGGCGGACGGGCCAAAGCGGCCAGCATGGCATCGATTTTGTCAGTGGTACAGCTCATTACCAGGCATTTGCGGTCCAGTAGTTCGCGGATGGTCTGTACCTGCGGCAGGATGAGGCGGCCTTTGGGGGCCTGGATGTCCTGTGGCATGACCAGCATGACGGTATCGTTTTCTTCTACCAGCCGACCTACGATACCTTGTGCCATGGTTTCATCCGGCAACTTGTTTCGCAGACTGCGCAGAATGTCGTCCAGTCCTTTTCCGGTGAGGGTGCTCACTAATAGAGGAACCTGTCCGCATTGCTGTTCGATGCGGCGCATGGTCTGTTCGGCATCGGACAATAGGTCACATTTGTTCAGTATCCAGATAACAGGCACATTCTTTTCCTTTAACAAGCGTTGCCAGTGTAACTCTTCGTCCAGATGTTCGTCGGTACAGACCATCAGGGCGATGTCGGTCTTCTCCAGCGCACGCTGTGTCTGGCGGATGCGGAGTTCGCCCAGTTCGCCTTCGTCGTCGAAGCCGGCCGTATCAATGAATACGCAGGGACCAAGACCATGGATTTCCATGGCCTTAAAGACTGGGTCGGTAGTCGTGCCGGGAATATCCGACACGAGGGCTGTATCCTGATGCGTCAGGGCATTAATCAGTGATGATTTTCCGGCATTTCGCTTGCCAAACAGACCGATGTGCAGCCGGTTGGCACGGGGAGTATCGTTCATACGTTTAATCAGGCTTTAAGTTCACACATTAGAAACGGAAGTCGCGTTTTCCTTCGGCAATCCGTTCCAGATTTTCCAAGGCTCTTTTGCGGATGGCGGGATTGGGAATCTCTTCCATCTGCTTGCGAATCATGTCTTCAGCCAGTCGGCGTGTTTCGGGCGAAGCGTAGTCGCAGAGGTATTCCTGAAGCGTCATCAGGGCATTGGGGGCACAGCAGTTGGCTATCTGGCCCGTCTTGACCAGCGACATGAAACGGTCGCCCGTACGTCCTTCACGGTAGCAGGCCGTACAGAAACTGGGGATGTAGCCCAGTTTCAGCAGCCAGGCCACAATCTCATCCAGGCTGCGGTGGTCGCTCACATCAAACTGGGCAGAGTTTTCTTCCGGCAGTTCTTCGGTAGCATAGCCTCCTACGCTGGTGCGGGAACCTCCGCTGATTTGTGACACACCTAGTGCAAGTACCTTCTCGCGTGAACGCTGCGATTCACGTGTAGAAATAATCATACCCGTATAAGGCACACTGATACGGATGACGGCTACAATCTTCTGGAATATCTCGTCGGAGATGGCATTCTCGAAGGTAGAAGCGTCAATGTCGTCGGCGGAGCAGATACGGGGCACACTGATGGTGTGCGGACCTACGCCGTACGTCGCTTCCAGGTGTTCTGCATGCATCAGCAGTCCCACAAAATCATAACGGTAGGTGTTCAGGCCGAACAATACACCGATACCCACATCATCGATTCCTCCCTGCATGGCGCGGTCCATGGCCTCCGTGTGGTAGGCATAGTTGCTCTTCGGACCTCTGGGGTGAAGCTTTTCGTAATTCTCCTTGTGGTACGTTTCCTGAAACAGAATGTAGGTACCGATACCGGCCTCGTGCAGGCGGCGGTAATTCTCTATCGTAGTCGCAGCAATGTTCACATTTACCCGGCGGATGGCTCCGTTCTTGTGCTTGATGCTATAGATGGTCTTTATCGACTCCAGAATGTATTCGATAGGGTTGTGAATCGGATCTTCTCCTGCTTCCAGTGCCAGACGCTTGTGCCCCATGTCCTGCAGGGCGATGACCTCACGACGGATGTCTTCCTGTGTCAGTTTCTTGCGGGCAATGGTCTTGTTCTTTACGTGGTAAGGACAGTAAGTACAACTGTTTACGCAGTAGTTTGACAAGTAGAGCGGGGCAAACATTACGATGCGGTTGCCATAGAATTTCTGTTTGATTTCACGGGCCAGGCGGTAGATTTCCTCCACCAGTTCCGGGTCGTTGCATTCCAATAGTACAGCAGCCTCGCGATGAGAAAGTCCCTTGCACAGGCGAGCCTTTTCAAGGATGGAACGTATCAGTTCCTTGTCCTGGCTTTTGCTTTGGGCATATTCCAGGGTATCGAGAATTTCTTCGTGGCAGATAAATTCTTCTGCCTTTTGAGAATCAATCTTGTACATAGCTGTAATGTAATTTATAGTGTTTTGCCGGGATAATCTCCCCGGCTTTTATCTATTTCGTAACCAATGGCAGCCAGCCGTTGTGCCAGCAGACGCAGTCCTTCGGCAGCTTCTGAGCCCATAGAGGCTTTATTGTCATACAAAGCATAATTCTTTCGCTGTTCCACCGGTGAGAGGTTGGGCATCACTACATTGGCACCTGCCAGTATGCCTTTCTCGCGTCCGTCGGGCGTAAGGCTTGCCAGGGCGGTGGTAGAGGGAATCAATGCCTGCGGATGCATCAGCCGGAAGATGGAAAGCAGCGTGAGTGTCTGCGTGAGACTGCCGGGCGGGCAGGAAGCGAAAGGAGTGTCATGATGAGGCAGGAAAGGGCCGATACCAATCATCTGGGGACGGAATTGTTCTATGAAAAGAATGTCTTCCACCAGGTGGTCGACGGTTTGTCCCGGACTTCCCACCATGATGCCGGTTCCCGTCTGGAATCCGATGCGTTTCAAATCGTTCAGACAACGCAAACGGTTGGACAGCGACATGTCTTCAGGGTGCAAGCGGCGGTAATGTGCTTCGTTGTGCGTTTCGTGGCGCAACAGATAGCGATTGGCACCTGCTTGAAAAAAACGTTCGTAGGAAAGTGTGGGGCGTTCACCGAGTGAAAGGGTGATGGCCACATCGGGGAATTCGGTTCGTATGGCAGTAACCACTTCCGTTACCCTGTCATCGTTCATGTAGTTATCTTCTCCTCCTTGCAGGACGAAGGTACGAAATCCCAACTCATATCCATGCCGGCAGCAGGCCAGAATAGTTTCTGCATCCAGTCGGTACCGCTTCAGGTGGCGGTTACTTTTTCGGATACCGCAGTAGAAACAGTCATTGTGACAACAGTTCCCTATTTCAATAAGTCCACGGATATAGATTCTGTTTCCGAAATGGCTTTGTGCTACGGCACGTGCCTTTTGCATGAGAAAGTCGAGGTCTTTCCCCCGGCACTCCAGCAGAAGGGTACGCAATTCACCGGGAGCCAGTGTCTGCTCCCGGTAAAGGCGTTCAATAAGTTCCCTCATGGGTTTATTCCTGGTTATTGTTTTCGTACTTCAAGGTACGTTTCAGCAAGTCTTGGTTCAACTGGCGTTTTCCGGCTACAGGGTCGTTGTGTGCGCTCGGTCCGGTTACACATCCACCTTCGCAAGCCATCATTTCGATGAACTGTGCATCCACTTTTCCGGTCTTGGCGTAAGCGCGGAGTACACCGATGTTCTTCTTCGTGAAGTCAGAGAACTGCATAATCTTGATACCGTTGGCTTTCGGGCCTAAATAAGCTTTCACTGCTCCGGCTACACCGCCTGCCTGTGCGAATCCGTGTGCTTCACATACAGATTCGTATGCCACTTTGTACGGGTTGGCTTGTTCCAGTTCGATACCCAAGCCACGGAAAATCGGGTGAAGTTCTTCGAATGTCAGCACGTAATCTACGCATTCGTCGCGCTGTGCTTCTTTTCTTTTGGCGATACACGGGCCGATGAAGACTACCTTCGCATTCGGGTATTTCTTTTTAGCAATGCGAGCCGCGTAATACATCGGAGAACCGGTGCTTGATACGTAAGGCTTCATGTCAGGAATATGCTTGTTCACCAGTTCGATGTACGACGGACAGCAAGAAGTAGTCATGAATTTCTGTCCTTCTTCCAGTTTTTCCAGCAGTTCGTGTGCTTCGTTACTGGTAGTGTGCATGGCACCTTCAGCCACTTCAATTACATCGGCAAAGCCAATCTCCTTCAATGCACCGTACACTTGTTCGATGGTAGCCTTGAACTGTCCCAATACGGACGGAGCCGGAATGGCAATCACCTGTTCTCCCTTGCGGATAGCTTCCAATACATCGAACACCTGAGAGATTTCGAAGATGGCTCCGAACGGGCAGGCATTCAGACATTTTCCACAATAGATACACTTGCTTTCATCGATGTGTTCGATGTAGTGCTCGTCCTTGCTGATGGCTTTCACCGGACAAGCTTCTTCACAAGGCACCGGAATGTAGACGATGGCGTGATACGGACAGCTCTTGTGGCAGATACCACAGCTGATACACTTGTCGTGGTCAATCTGTGCCTGACCAGTCTTCTTGTTGAAGTGTACAGCTCCCTTCGGACAGTTCATGTAGCAGCTTCTTGCCACACAACCCCGGCAAAGGTTACTTACTTCGTAGTTCACCTGTACACAAGAAGAACATGCTTCGTCGATGACACAGAGAATATTTTCCTTGATTCTTTCCTTGCGTTCCAATGCTTTTCGGGCATATTCAGAAAGCGGAGTCAGCTCATCCGTTTCATCGGTCATATCCCAGCCCAGCAGCGGAAGCAACTTATATTTAGTAACGGCACGTTCCTTGTGGATACAGCAGCGTCCTACCGGCTGTGAGCGGCGAGGACTGATTTCCAGAGGAATGCGGTCAATTTTTTCTACTAATTGATTTTCTTTCCATAAAGCAACCAGGTTTTCCAGCAATTTATGCCGGACAATCATTACGTTGTTTGTAAAAGCCATAATCGAAATAAAAAGGTTTGTTAGTTATTAGTTATCCTAAAATTATAGAGTCCGTGTGCGGTTTACTCTTCCGTTTGTCCCTCGGCAGCTCTCAGAATCAGGGTCGTAGCTCCCAAGGTAATAATAGCTCCGTCTTCAATGCGGATTTGGTCTTTCGGTCCTAAAATTTCATTCATCAGGAAAGTTCCTGTGATACTGTCGTTATCGCGCAGGGTATAAATGATTTTCCCTTGCTTGTTCTTCTTGACATTGATGTAGCAATGCCGGCGGTCCAGACTCGGGTCATTGCTTTCGATAGGGATGTCGATGTCATTACCTTTGCATCGGCGGCCGATGAGGTTATCTCCCTCATGCAGCGGAAGTACCTGCTTGTAGGCAAATACGTTTTCCACGGCCAGTATGTTGCCGAAATCCTGCATGCCTTCTTTCTCGTCGATTACTTCCTCCTTGCGGTTGGCGGCATTCAGTTTCGATTTTCCGATACGGATGCTGAACTGCTTCTTGCAGTTGTCACAGATAAAAACGAGTGACTGTCCTTCTCCATACTTGGTTTCATCAAACTGGATGAAGTTGTCACATTTGGGGCATCTTACTCTTTTCATTCTGTTTAAAAGGGCGTATTTATTTTGAAGTGAATACCCAGGCACTCTTGAATTCTTCCTGATTACGCAGTGTCTGCACTTTCTGGTAAGCTTCACCTGAAGTGGCATAACTATCCAGTGCGATGCGGAAGCGTCCGTTCGATTCAAGCACCTGACAATTCTTGTATCCTTTCTGCTGGAATTTTTTCAGCTCACGTTGGGCATCGTCCGATGTCGGCAGGCTGGCTACGATGATGTAGGCCGTTTTCTTGCTTGCAGCAGGTTGTGCGGAAACCGGTTTCGGCTTTTGTGCCGCTTTTGCCTCGGTTTTGGTGGCAGCCGTTTTGGTTACGGCTGTTTTTGCTGCTGGCGCGGCTGCAATCTTTTCTGTCTTCACAACTACCGGTTTCAGCGTGTTTACGTTGTTACGGACACGTTTTTCGCCCTTTTGTTTCTTTACAGCTTTTTGTGCAACTGCTGCTTTCGGAGTTGTTTGTATGCTGGTGGCCACCGACTGGTTGCGGATGGCATCAAACATGCTGATAGAACCTAAAGAGGCATAATTCGCATCGTCCATGTACGTGTTTTCCACCGGAACAGAGAGTACGAAGAACAGACATACAGCTGCAGCTATGGCCACTACGTTGCGTGTGAAATGGCGCAAGGAGAAATGTCTCTTCGGTTTGTTTGCTGCTTCCTGTATTTCCGGAACCAACGGCTTCGGAGAAGACACAGGCAGTGGCTGTAGCTGTGGAAGCGTGAAACTTTCCAGTCCGTACAGACTTGGGGTGAAGAAAGATGCAGCTGCCGGTTCAAAGGCATAGCCGCCGTTCATGTTATAGTAGATTGTACCCACGTTGTGCAGGGTGACCTGACCCTGTTGGTACAATTGGTCTTTTATTTCAGCCACAGTCTTTTCAATCCGGCGGGTTGCATCGGGAAAGTCGGTGTTAAAAGCTTGCATGTACGACTGTACCAGCAGCCCATCGTTCATTATCAGTTGCGGATTGAAACCGATGGTGCGGAGGGGCGGCATGAATTCTCCTTTTTGGATGGAATATGCAGCCTGCCGTTTATGGGCAATGAATCCTCCCAAGCCGGGAACGATGACACAATCATTCTCCAGCAATAATACTTCTATATGTTTGGATAGTTCAATCATATTGCAAAAATAATACATTTTTCTCTTATGTGGAGTATCTTTCAACGGGTATTTTTTATACCGATAGGGGTTTAACCAACTCTTCTTTTTCTATCATGTAGTCTGATATATTCATGTGCCCTGTATCGAAACAATTGTAAACGCACGAAGCCCCCGGCACTGCCGAAGGCTCCTGTTTTTATTCTCTTATCTCACTTTTCAATAACCGCCGATACAATCCATTGGTGGATTCTCCGTGTGTTCCATCACGTCCTTCTTATCATGCCAATATTTATTTGATGGAATGTATTTCTTTCCATTCCATCAGCAATTCATCGGCAAGATATTCATCGCTAAGGCAATGCATATCCGCCACTCCATTACTTATAAGTTTATAAGTTTCAGAATCATAAAAGAAGGCAAGCGCATCTTCATATTTTATCTGTAACTTATCAGCAAATAAGCGGACAATACGCGCATATTTCATCTGCAAAACTATTTTATCAGCCAACATGTTCACCTCCTTCTGCTTTTATTTCTTCCGCTCCTATAAAATGCAAATGGTGTAAAAGCACGTCTTGATTTAATATACACAGCTGATGGTTGGGATGTTCGTATGCCAATCTGCCAAGCGCATCTTCTTTACTCATAGCTCCCGAGAAATACAAATCTATAGTATTAAATACTTTATCATTGGCTATACCTCCTTCCACAATGTCATACGTCATTTCATTAAGTCCCTTACGGCATTTACCCACGTAGTCCAACCACTCTTCATCATAATTTTTAAATACTTTCACAACATAACCTGACAACTTCTCATCCAGCAGATATTCATTGACAAAAGCACGCTTTTCACGTAATAAGAAACGCTGTGCATATTTTTCAGCCTGAATGCGTATAGATGTCAAATAAAAGCCCTTACCAAAATCCAGATGTTCACGTGAATGATATACATCGGGATTTTCTATCACCCTGTCCGAAGCATGATACAGTCTCATTCCAATACTCCTTTCTCTTTCATATAAGAAATCAAGTCATCTACAATATATTCTTTACTGAATGTATGCAGCACCTCATATCCCGGCAACAGGTATCCCGTAAGAATACCCGATGAGCGCAGCAAGCCATATACTTTACCTGCACTCATTTTCAGAGCATCAGCCAGACTACCGACACAAAACGTTGTAAAACACAGCTGTTCAAAATTCATAAAATTATAAATTGATATGTGAGGTATATGCAAATATAAAACTTATTAATTAGACATAACCCTGTCAGCATATATTTTTTCGTTTTCTTTGGTCTTTATGATATTCATTCTTAATCTTCTTTATATCCCTGAAACAAGAAGCCCCGGCACTGCCGAAGACTATTCTCTTATCTCACTATTCAATAACCGCCGATACAACTTTTCTTTCGGGCTTATACTTTGGTTATTTTCCGTTAATGGTCTTAATCCTGAAAACGGCAGGAGCTATGAGCCTGAGATGTTGTTTAATTCAATCCTTCGCAACAATAACCACATCGGTTTGGGTTGCGTGGTTTATTTATAAACTTAAATATTTATGCTTATGAAGAAGTTATTTTATCGGTTGGCTGTTTGCCTGTGCGTGATTGGTGGTCTTGTGGGTTGTAGCAAAGATGATGAACCCGGTGGCGGTGAGGGGGCTATGTATCAGGTTACCGTTCAGCAGTCAGGCGATTACCGGAGCTATATAAAGTCTGTGGTGGTGGCTGCTAACGGCACAACGGTTGTGAATGAGAATACAGGTGATAAGTTCAAGGGTACGGCGATTCTTGATGATGACGCATTGGCTGTACCATCCGTTACGCTTTTCACTGAAGGCAGTGCGATTGAGTTTGCCGTTTCCGGTGGTGTTGTCGATGGTGACGATGCGGTTGTGAACGAGCCGATGCAGTGGGTGGTTGTTGTCCGTAAGAACGGCAAGGAGATAGACCGTAAGACGCTGACTTTTGAAGACGGCAAGCAGATTTCGGCAGATGATTTGAACCTGTACTATAAATAAAGATATGTGTATCGTAAAAGTCCTCTGGAGTACATTGCTTCAGGGGATTTTTTCTTTTTGGGCGTTTCCTTTCAGGTCGGGCTTTCCGTTGCAAGTCCTCACTGGGCTGTGGGCTTTACCCTGCAATCCCTAACGCTATATGTGCAAATGCACGAAGCCCCCGGCAGTCACCCCGCCGGAGGCTATTCTCTTATCTCACTTTTCAATAACCGCAGATACAACTGTTATACTTCAGTTATTTTCCGTTACGGGCGGAACTTTTCCCGCCCGACGGTTTACTGTTTCTTTAATGTAGGTAAATTGTTGTCACCTGTGAGTTCGTAACACCTGTCTGAGCTTGAACTCTGCAAGGCGGTGTTCATCTGATTAACGATCGTCAGCAGATACGGTATATCCTGGACCTGCCACCGCAGCGAGGGAGACGGTGTAGGTATATTCCTTGCCCGCCTGCCAGTCGGCATCGTTCTCCATCTTATAGACGAAGACCTTGCCGTTGGTGAATTTGCAGGTGATGAAGGCTGTGCCCGTTGCCACACTTTGCGGGGCTACGAGCGCAGTGTAGGTGTCACCGCCCTTGTCATACGGGGCGATTACAGCCGGGTTTCCATTCTCGGTGGAGAGGCCTGTCAGCCGCACGAACATCTGCTCCTCAGTGTAGTCCGTCAGAACGACGGTCACCCGTGCCGTGCGGTGGGTGAAGCGGAGTGTGGGGTTGCCGTAGCTCACCGTCTGTTCCTCGGCCACGATGAGGTCGCTGCCCTCGAAGTTCTTCCGGGCACTTTGGTCGGCAGCTACCTTCACGGCAGGCGGGGTTGTCTCGCCAGCGGTGTAGGGCCACCAGGCGGTGACGAGGCGGTCGGTGTGGTTGGTCCAATAGTGCGGGTCATCGGAGGTCAGCATGGCGCTGGTGTTGTCGGAGGTGGAGGGCGCCACATTGTATGCCTTCACCGTGCCGTCCATCCTGACTGCCACGCTCTGCACGCCCTCCCAGTCGCCGTCCACCGGGGCACGGGTACCGGCGGTGGCTGTCGCGGCGGGGTTCAGCCCCGTGGCGGTGAAGACGATGGGTGTGCCTTCCGCCCCTTCCGGCAGGAAGCCCGCTTCGTCCTGCGTGCAGGCGGCAAGGCCGAGCAGCAGGGCGATGGCCGCGGATGTATAGATTGTTTTACGTTTCATGATGCGTGTTGTTTAGGGGTTGTTATTGTTTCTTTTGCAGTACGGGCAGGTCGTCGGGACCGAGTACCCACTGGTAGTCGTTGCCGGTGAGGGCGGCGTTCATGCCATCCACGGCTGTCTGCCAGTTTTCATCGTCGTTGACCTTTGTAGTTTCGCCTGTACCAGAAAACAGTCCCGATAAGGCATTTCCACCCCAGTAGCAGGCGGTGATGGTGCCACCATCGTTTTCCCACCCTATGCCGCCGATTTGAGTATAACCCGCCATATCTTGTCCACTTAATGTTCCGTTGAACCAGCAGGCGGTGATGGTGCCGTAGTTGCCGACTGCTATGCCTCCGACACCGCAATTGGCTGCTTTTATCGTTCCCGTTGCGGAGCAGGCGGTAATGTTGCCGTGATTGGACACCGCTATACTGCTCGTCTGACCGTATTTTATCACATGAAATGCCACATTCTCTAATTGTAGGTTTTTCACCTCGCCGTTGCCGCCGATACAGCCAAACAACGCAACAGCCTCATACGTCATCGTGCCATCTGTAGTGGTGGCAAGTCCCGTGATGCGGTGTCCCTGTCCGTCTAAGACTCCTTGATAGCCTTTATTATTTCCATATTTGTCTATCGGCATCCACTTCTTGCCCGTGAGGTCGATGTCGGCAGTCAGGGTGCAGTTGATGCTGAGGTCTTTTCGTGTAGCTTCGTTCCATGCCAGCAGGCCGTCTGCGTTATAGACCGTGTAGGTCTTGGTGGTGGTGTCGTAGTTATAGCCCAAATCCTCGGCTGCGCCGCTCTCGCCTTGGCCGGGTTCCCAGCCGCCGATGGTGCAGCCCTCCAGCGTCAGGCCGGTGGCGTTCACCTTGACGGTGTAGGTATAGCGGTTGCCCGCCTCTAATACGACGTCGTTCTGCGGGCGGAAGTAGAAGGTTCCGCCGCCAAGTTCCACGCGGATGAACGGCTCGCCTTTCGCAACGGTCTGCGGGGCGGTCAGTGCCTCGTAGCTGTTGCCGCTTGCGTGGTAGGTCTTAATGGCGGTCGGGTTGCCGTTATCGGCTGACAGGCTCACGAGGCTCACCGTGGCACCGTCCACGCTCGTGAATCCTGTGCCGGGCTTCAGTTCGATGGCCACGCGTGCCGTGCGGTGGGTAAATTCAAGAGTCGGGTCGTCAAATTTTACCGTCTGGTTTTCAGCAGAGATAAAGTCGCTGTTCTGGAAGTCTGCCAACTTGCTCTGGTCTTCGGCCACCTTCACAGCAGGCATCCGTGTGATGTCTGTATCGTCGAGGGGCCACCATGCCGATACGGTAATCGGGTCGCGGCTGGTCCAGTAGTGCGGGTCGCTCTCGCGTGAGAGCGTGGCGCTCTTGTATCCGTCGGCATCCGTAGCCGTTACGGTGTATTCCTTTACCGCGTCGCCCATCTTGAGTGCCACGGTCTGTACACCCTGCCAGTCGCCGTCCACGGTGGCACGGGTGGATGGGGCTGCCTGCGGCGTTGCCTCTACGGACAGTCCGGTGGCACGGATGATTACGGGATATTCACCTTCGGGCAGACGGTTATCGTCAGCCAGTTCGTCCTGTGTGCAGGCGGCCAGTGAGAGGGCGAGCGCTGCAAGTGCAAAAAATCTTGTCTTCATTATATCTGTCATTTTATTAGTTACAAATCTGCGTTTACTTCACCATTATCTATTTCTTTCCAACCTGATATGGTGGCTCCTTGGATTTCCACTTCATCCGGTGTTTCCAGCGTTCCGCCGAGGGTCAACGATTCGCCCTTTCCGGTGTTGAACTCCTTGAGGGCTTCCGTAAGGTCGCTTTTCAGCGTGGTGGGGGTCGGGTTGCCGTCA